>DATKLF010000144.1:0-10403 GCA_035542555.1 Solirubrobacteraceae bacterium
CCGGGAACCGCTCGCTGGTAGTCAGCGCCAGCGCTCGTCGTAGGTGCGCAGGGTGCCGAGCGCGATCCGCGCACACGCGCCGACGCACCCCCAGTCGACGTGTGCCGGCACGTCGCTCGGGTGGTGGTAGTGCGGGTAGTAGCCGGGCCCCATCGAGAGCAGCGAGGCGGTCGGCAGCCCCGCTTGGAGTGCCAGCAGCGGGTCGGTCCAGGCGCCGATCCGCCAGCGGGCGGGCGCCGGCTCGCCGGCCCGCGCGGCCCCGGCGTCGACGAGCGCCAGGTCCCGTGTGCGGTAGCGGTGGGTCAGCACGGCGCCCTCGGCGCCGGCGAGGATCGGCGTGCCGCAGCCGAGCGTGTCGAGGCCCAGGACGAACGTGCGCGGCGGGTCCAGCTCGCCGCGGTGGGCACGCAGGAACGCGTGGAAGCCGCCGATCCCCGACTCCTCGGCACCGACGAGCGCGACGACCAGCTCGGTGTGGGCGAGCGGCGCTGCGGCGAGCAGCCGCGTGAGCTCAAGCACCGCTGCGACGCCGGTCGCGTTGTCGTTCGCCCCCGGCACCGTCGGCGAGCGGGCGATGTCGAGGTTCAGCCCAACCGCTGCGGCGTTCGTGACGGCCGCGAAGCCTGCGGCCAGGCGCTGCGTGGCGCGCTCGCGCGGGAGCAGCGCCGCGGCGGCCGCGGCGCCGAGGCCTGCCGCGTGCAGGCCCATCACCGGCTCGGCACGCCGCGTGCGCAGGCGCCGGGCGGCGCCGGTGCGCACGACCGCCGGGCTCCAGGCCAGGCCGGTCCGCGCGGCGTCCAGGTGCGCGACGAGCACGACGCGCGCGCGGGGCGGCCCGCCGGGCGGAACGCGCGCGACCGCATTCGCCCCGCGCCCGCCGCCGATCACCCGCCGGCGCCACGGCGCGCAGCCGCTCGCGTCGCGCTCCAGCGAGGCGAGCGCGGCGAGCGCGAGCAGCGCTCCCCGCCGCCCGCGCAGGCGCAGCGCCGCGAGCCCGGCGAGCCCGTGGGCAGCAAAGCTCCAGCTATTCGTGGCGCGCGCCCGGAAGGGCTCGGTGCGCGCGTCGAGCGCCCCGGCGTGCGCGAGGCGCTCGCACGCCCAGCGCGCCGCCGCGCGCTCCCCGGCGCCCGCCGAGTCGCGCACCATCGCCGCGAGCAGCTCGACGTCCCCGCGGATGACGTCGACGTCCGGCTCGCCCCCGGCGCTCACGCGCGCGCGAGGGCGGGCGGCGGGACGAAGCCTCCGGCGACCTCCGCGAGCGCCCGCGCGAACGCGATCGGCGTGCGGTCCTCGAGGAACGGGCCGACGATCTGGACGCCCACCGGCAGCCCCCCGGCCGTCGCGCCTGCGGGGGCGGCGGTCGCCGGCAGCAGCGCCGCACTCGCCGGCGCGATCCAGCCGAAGAGGTCCAGGTACGAGCGCTCTTCCGCGTTGACGGTGATCGTGCGCGCCGGGATCGGATCGCTGTGGTCGTGGGGAATCGCCGGCACCACCGTCACGGGCATCAGCAGCACGTCGTAGCGCTCGAAGAAGTCCGCCCAGGCGGCGCGCTGCTGCTGGCGCCACCCGTCCATGAAGAGCCGGTCGCGGGCGCTGACCGTCAATGCTCGCGCGTAGCGGACCAGCGGGCTGTCGTCATCGGGATCTGCGTCGGCCACGAGCGCGAGCAGACGGTCGTAGACCTCGGCCGGCAGTCCCGCGCCGATCACGGCGCCGAGCAGCGGCAGGTAGGCACCGCCGGCGTCCGCGAGCGTGAGCGCGGGGCGTGCGTCCGCGTCGACCGCCACGCCCGCGCCGCGCAGCGCCTCCACCAGCGCCTCGAGGCGCGCGCGCACGGCGTCGTCGACCGGGCATGCGGGGTCCTCAAGCCATGCGGCGACGCGGAAGTCGCGCAGTGCGGTCGCCCGCGGCGCCGGCAGCTCGAGCCTCCACGCCCGCACGTCCCAGCGGTCCGGTCCGGCGAGGATCCCGAGCGCGAGGTCGAGGTCCTCGGCGCTGCGCGCGAGCGGGCCGGCGACATTGAGATCGGCTTCGACGAGGGTCCCGGGCAGCCCGGGGATGTGGCCGCGCTGCGGGACGATGCCATAGCTCGTCTTGTGCCCGTAGACGCCGCACCAGCTCGCGGGCGTGCGGATCGAGCCGCCGATGTCGCTGCCCAGCTCGAGCGCCGTCAGGCCGGCGGCGAGCGCCGCGGCCGCGCCGCCGCTCGAGCCGCCGGGTGTGCGCTCGAGGTCCCAGGGGTTGCGCGTGGTCCCGTAGACGTCGTTGTACGTCTGGACGTCGGACGCCATGAACGGCGCGTTCGTCTTGCCGAAGATCACGGCGCCGGCGGCGCGCAGGCGGGCGACGGCCGGGGCGTCGGCGGCCGGGACGTGGCCTGCGAGCGCGGGCGTGCCGCACGCGGTCACCAGGCCCTCGGTCTCCCAGGAGTCCTTGATCGTCATCGGCAGGCCCTGCAGCGGTCCGGCCGATTCGCCGCGGGCGCGCGCGGCGTCGGCGGCGGCCGCGTCGGCGCGGGCGCGCTCGGTATCGAGCGCCACGACCGCGCCGAGCTGCGGGTCGATGTCGGCGACGCGGGCGAGCTGCGCCTCGAGCGCCTCGACGGCGCTCAGCTCGCCCGCGAGGATGGCGGCGACGAGGCTCGTCGCGCTGGCGAAGGGGTCCATGGCGCGCGAGCGTACCCGCCGCGGCCGGCCCTCAGAAGCGCCGCAGAGCGCCCCGCGCCATGTGGAAGCCGTGGCCGTCGAGGTTGTGGCAGGTGAGGCCCGACCGTGCCATCGAGCAGCGAATGCCCGGCCGCTTCCAGACGTCGCCGTAGTGGAGGATCCGGTTCGGCACGCTGTAGCCCGGGTAGTCGCCGCGCTCACCGGCGCGCGTGCGCCCGTGCGGGCGCAGCTCGTAGTACGGATCCAGCTCGTATTTTCTCGGCAGATACGGCGCCGAGCACTCGATCCCCGGCCCCTCGTACTTCAGCGCGATGCAGGAGATCAGCCGCGATGGCGACTCGATGCGCTTCCACGTGACGACGCGCCCCTGGGCCGCGGGGACGGCCACGAGCAGCGCGGCGGCGAGAACGGCCGCGAGCAGGACGGCCGCGAGCACGGCGGCGGCGGACGACGGACGCAGGCGCTTCACGCGCGGCAGCCTACCTCCCGCCGAGCCCCCACGCCGAGCGTCCTTCGCTGCCGCCCATGGGGGGCACTCAGGGACGCTCGGCGCGGGCCTGGCGCCCCGCCGGACTGCCGGTCGACCCGGGCAGCGACGACCCGCAGCCCTGTGGCTCGGGGTCTACCTCGGGGTGTGCTCCCCAAGCCGCCGTGAACCCTCGCGGCGTCGAGTGTCCCTCGCGGCTCCTCAGCGGCGGCAGCGCGGGACGCTGGGCGCGTGTCGCCGTTGTCCCGCCCGCGAGCGTCCCTCGCTGCCGCCTATGCGAGGCACCGCCGGACGCTCGGCGCGCCGAGGAACGGGAGCGACGGGACTCGAACCCGCGACCTCCGGCGTGACAGGCCGGCGCTCTAACCGACTGAGCTACGCCCCCGGGCGCCCGATCAGTATTGCAACACGTGCGCGGCGCCGACGCGCGGGCGCAACTCCTTCGCGGCGGGCGTGTTCCGGCGACTGGAACCGGATGTCCACCACGCTGGGAGGCGAAGGCACATGCGCAGCAGCAGAATCATCCTCGCGATCGCCGCGGTCATCGCGGCGGTCGGCGTCGCCGCCACGGCGGCGCTCGCGGCGACCATCACCGGCACGCCGGCCAACGACCGCCTGATCGGCACCCGCGCCGCGGACACGATCAACGCCCTTGCGGGCAACGACCGCGTGTTCGGCCTCGCCGGGGACGACACGATCGACGGCGGCCCTGGCAACGACCGGATCTGGGGCGGCGCCGGCAACGACACCATCCTCGGCCACGCCGGCGATGACCGCATCCACGGCGGCCCGGGCGACGACACGCTCACGGGCGACACCCCGAACACCGGCGATCTGTTCTCGCAGGACCGCATCTTCGGCGGACCCGGGAACGACACGATCACCGGCGGCGACGCGCGCGACCGGCTCGCCGGCGGCGACGGGAACGACACGATCTACGGCAACGGCGGCAACGACTGGATGTCGGGTGGCAAGGGCGACGACGTCCAGTACGGCGGCCCCGGCGACGACACGATCTACGCGAACCTCGGCGTCGACACGAGCTACGGCGGCGAGGGCAACGACAACCTGTGGGCGCTGGCCCGCGGCGACGTGACCCCCGGCCCGAACGGCGAGGTCGACCAGGTCGGCGACACGCTGGACGGCGGGCCCGGCAACGACACGTTCCACACCCGCGACGGCGAGGTCGACAAGATCACCTGCGGCGACGGCTACGACGTCGCGCTGCTCGATACGGTCGACGTGATCACCGACGCGACGCCGTCCAACCCGAACGGCTCGTGCGAGAAGGTCGTTCGCAAGGCGCCCAGGCAGCGCGACGCCCGCAGCGAGGACCAGGCCCAGACGCAGGCGCAGGTCGAGGACGCGTCGCCGAAGGGCTGAGGGCTGGAGCAGCGCCCAGCGCGGCGGCCGGACGGCCGCCGCGTGCACGGCGCAGCCAGCGATGCGAGACCCCGCAGGGATGCGGGGTCTCGCCGCCTTCGGCGCCGGAGCGCCGCCGTGCCCGACGGTCGGCCAGTGGAAGGTGACGCCGGCGTCAGCTTCGGTTATCGTCGCGCTCATGGTCCAGGGCCCCCCGCCGGTGACGACGAACCCGCTGCGCCTGATGTGGGAGGACATGAAGGCCGACCGCGCGGCCACCGTCCCCTTCCCGCCCGGCGAGCTGGGCTTCAGCATCGGGCGCACGCGCCGCTACGCGGAAGACCCGCTGAACACGCTGCTCGAGGGCTACGAGCGCTTCGGCCCGGTCTTCACCCTCAAGATCTTCCACCACAACGTCGTGGTGCTGCTGGGGCCCGAGGCCAACCACCACCTCCTCGTCACCAACGCGCAGAACTTCCGCTGGCGCGAGGGCCACTTCCGCGACCTCATCCCGCTGATGGGCGACGGGCTGCTGACGACCGACGGCGCCTTCCATCGCGAGCACCGCAAGCTCATGGTGCCCGCGTTCCACAAGGACCACATCCGCGGGTCGCTGGGCGTGATTCAGGACGAGGTCGACCAGGCCGCCGAGGTCTTCGTGCCGGGCGCGGTCGTCGACCTCTACGACTGGACGCGCCACGTCGCGCTGCGCGTGGCGATGCGCGCGCTGTTCGGCCTGGACCCCGACGCCGCGCGCGCCGGCGGGCTCGACGCCGCCGGCGAGTTCGAGTCCGCCCTGTCCTTCTACGGCCGCGACTTCATGCTGCAGATCGCGCGCGGCCCGCTGACGCCGTTCGCGCAGATGCGCGCCTCACGCCGGCGACTCGACGAGCTGATCTACGGAGAGATCGACCGGCGCCGGCGCAGCGGCGAGCGCGGCCCGGACATCCTCTCGATGCTGCTCGACGCGACCGACGAGGACGGCCGCCCGCTCGAGGACCGCTACGTCCGTGACGAGGTCATGACGCTGATGTTCGCCGGGCACGACACGACGACCTCGACGACCTCGTTCCTGTTCTACGAGCTCGCGCGCCACCCCGAGGCGCTCGAGGACCCGGACGTCTCGATCGAGATGATCCTCGACGAGACGCTGCGCCTGTACCCGGCCGCGCACCTTGGGCCGCGGCGCTCGGTCGAGCCGTTCGAGCTGCTCGGGCACACGGTCCCCGGCGGGATCCACGTGCACTACTGCTCATGGGCGAGCCATCGCCTGCCGGACGTCTGGGAGGAGCCCGACCGCTTCGATCCCCTGCGCTTCACCGAGGAGCGCAAGGCGCGGCTGCGCAAGGGCCAGTACGTCCCCTTCGGCGGCGGCTCGCGGACCTGCCTGGGGATGCGCTTCGGCCAGGCGGAGATCGGGATCATCGCGCGCACGATCCTCGAGCGCTGTCGCCTGGAGCTGCTGCCCGGCTACGAGCTCGAGATCCGCCACATGCCGACGATCTCGCCGCGCCATGGCCTGCCGGTCACGGTGCGGCGCGTGCCGGCGAGCGCGCCAACGGTGCAGGAGCGCGCGCTCGCGGCCTGAGGGCGGGTGCGCGCCCGCTACGGCGACGACGATGGCGGCGGCGGCGTGCTCGGCGGCGGAACGCTGCCGCTCTCGTCGCGCGGCGTCGCCGGCGACTGCGGCGGCTCGAAGCCGGACGTTGCGGCCGATGGCTCGACCGGGTTGCCGAAGGCGTCGGTACCCGACGGCGACGGGGACGGCCCGCCCCCCGACTCCGCCCCGGTCGACGGGGTCGCGGCAGGCGCCACCGCGCCCTCGCCGCGGACATCGCGCAGCGCGAAGTAGATCGTTGAGGCGGCCAGCGCGGAGACCGGCGCGAGCAGCACGTTCACGACGAGCTGCACGACGAAGCGCAGCGCCGCGGAGTTCCCGATCGCCCCGATTGCCCCGACGACGAGGCCGATCACGAGCTCGATCACGAAGATCGCGACGATCACGCCGAAGACCTGCCAGCCATTGCCCTTGACGAGCTCGCGGCTGCGGCCTAGCGATGCGAACACGCCTTTGCGCTCGAGCACCAGCACCGGCGCGGCGACGGCCCAGATCGTCAGAAGGATCAGCCCGGGGACGATCAGCAGCAGGAACCCGATGCCGATGCAGATCCCGGCGACGATACCCAGGCCGAGCAGCGGCAGCAGCACCGGTGTGACCGAGCTGAAGAGCTGCCCGACCGACTGGTCGAGGTGGCCGTCCTGCACGTCCTGCACGAGGCGCACGACGACGCCCGTGTACCAGAGCGTCGCCACCACCGACAGGATCAGCGAGAGCAGCGCGCCGCCGGTGCTCCGCGCGAGCAGCGCGGCGATGATCGCGACCGGCAGGAACACGACGACGGCCGAGAGCACGAGCGGGCCGATGTACTGCCCGTAGATCTCGGCGATGCGCGAGAGGACCGCGCCGATGTCGATCGAGCGCCTGACGGGTGCGGGGCTTGCGGACATGATGCGCAGTCTCTCAGAGCGCCGGGACGCCCTCCGGCAGGTGTTCGAGCGCGCGGTCCATGTCCTCCTGCGAGAACTCCGGATCCTCGAGCGTGCCGGCCAGGTAGGCGTCGTAGGCCGACAGGTCGAAGAACCCGTGGCCGCACAGCCCGAAGAGGATCACGCGCTCCTCGCCGGCCTGCTTGGCGGCCTCCGCCTCGTCGATCACAGCGCGGATCGCGTGCGTGGGCTCGGGCGCGGGGATGATCCCCTCGGTGCGCGCGAAGCGCACCCCCGCCTCGAAGGTCTCGGTCTGATGGTAGGCGCGCGCCTCGACCAAGCCCTCGCGCACGAGCGCGCAGAGCAGCGGCGAGTCCCCGTGGTAGCGCAGGCCGCCGGCATGGACGGGCGGCGGGACGAAGTCGTGCCCCAGCGTGTACATCGGCATCAGCGGCGTCAGCCCCGCGGTGTCCCCGAAGTCGTAGGCGTAGACGCCCTTGGTCAGCGTCGGACAGGCCGCGGGCTCGGCCGCCACGAAGCGCGTCGTCTCGCCCTGGCGCAGGTTGCGCCGCAGCCAGGGGAAGACGAGCCCGCCGAAGTTCGAGCCGCCGCCCACGCAGGCGATCACGACATCGGGCTTCTCGCCCGCCATCTCCATCTGGGCGATCGTCTCCTGCCCGATGACGGTCTGGTGCAGGAGGACGTGGTTGAGGACCGACCCCAGCGCGTAGTTCGTGTCATCGCGCTGCGCGGCGACCTCGGCGGCCTCGGAGATCGCGATCCCCAGCGAGCCGGTGAGGTGCTGCGCGTTGGCGACGCCGGCGGCGGTCAGCTGCGAGGGAGAGCGGTGGACCGTCGCGCCGAAGGTCTCCATCATCGAGCGCCGGTAGGGCTTCTGGTCGTACGAGGACCCGACCATGAAGACCTCGCAGTCCAGCCCGAAGAGGCTGCAGGCGAACGCCAGCGACGAGCCCCACTGGCCGGCGCCCGTCTCCGTCGAGAGGCGGCTGACCCCGGCCCTGGCGTTCTCGTAGGCCTGCGGCACGGCCGTGTTCGGCTTGTGCGAGCCCGATGGCGAGACGCCCTCGTACTTGTAGTAGATGTGCGCGGGGGTGTCGAGCGCCCGCTCCAGGCGCCGCGCGCGGTACAGCGGCGTCGGGCGCCAGAGGCGGTAGGCGTCGCGGACCTCCTCGGGGATCTCGATCTCCGGCTCGGCGGACATCTCCTGCTGCAGCAGCGCCGGCGGGAAGATCGCCAGGAGCAGCTCGGGCCCTGCGGGCTCCTTGGTCTGCGGGTTCAGCGGCGGGAGCGGCTCGCCCGGCAGGTCCGCCATGAGGTTCACCCAGTGGGTCGGGATGCGCTCCTCTGCGAGCAGGTACTTCGTCGGCTCGTTCGACATGCCGGTCCTCGGCCTCCTGTGCGGGGGGTTGACCGCGCGATCCTACGCCCGCTCCGGCGGCCGCGGCGTCGTGGCCGCAACCATCTACCCTGCCGGGCGATGCGTGCCGCGGTGATCGGAGCGGGCGTGGCGGGGCTCGTGTGCGCCCGCGCGCTCTCGGGGCGCGGCGCCGCCGTGACCGTCTTCGAGAAGGGCCGCGCGCCCGGCGGCCGGCTGTCCACCCGCCGCGCCGAGGGGCTGAGCTTCGACAACGGCGCGCCCACGCTGGCCCCGGGGCGCTGGTGGCGCGAGCTGCCGGTCCCCGCGCCGGCGCTCGGCGAGTTCGCGGGCCGCATCGTGCCGCTGCCGGCGATGAGCGCGCTCTGCCGCGCACTGGCCGACGGGCTGACCGTCGCGAGCTCGGTGCATGTCGGCAGCATCACCGCGGACGGTGCGCATGCGCGCTTCGCGCTGCGCGACGGTGAAGGCCGGCCGCTGGGCGAGTTCGATCGCGTCGCGATCACGGCCCCCGCTCCGCAGGCCGCCGAGCTGCTCGCCGATCCGGCCCCGCTGCTCGCGGAGGTCGCCGAGGCTGCCACCTTCGACCCGTGCTGGTCGGTGATGGCCGCCTGGGACGAGCCGCTGGAGATCGAGCGCGACTGGCTGCGCGACGGCAAGCCCGGCGCACCGGTCGGGTGGGCGGCGCGCGAGAGCGCCAAGCCCGGGCGCGAGCCCGGCGAGCGCTGGACGGTGCAGGCCGGCCCGCGCTGGAGCGACGAGCACCTCGAGGACCACCCCGACGAGGTCGCCCGCACGCTGGTCGCGGCGCTCGGCGTGAGCCTGCTGGCCGGGCCACTGCCACCACCCGAGCTGCTGCTGGCCCACCGCTGGCGCTACGCGCGCGTGCGCACGCCGCTGCCCCAGCCCTGCCTGGTGGACGCGGCCGCCGGCATCGGGGCGGGCGGCGACTGGTGCGCCCCGCAGCTCGAGCCCGCCGCGCTCGAGGCCGAGCAGGAGGGCCCCGGCGTACCGCAGGCGCTTGCCAGCGGCCGCGCCCTGGCTGCGGCGCTGTGCGCGTGAGCGGCGCGCGACCCTAGACCGCGCACTCCCCCTCGCCGCGGATCACCTCGAACGGGCCCGACCGGTTCCAGTCGATGAACATGCTCATCGTCTCCAGGCCGAACTCGACCGGCATCGCCAGGTCGCGTACGAGCTCCTCGAAGGCCTGCGGGCCGACGCGGTCGGCGTAGTCGTTGAAGCCCTCGCCGCCATCGCGCCCGTCGAGGTAGGCGCGCAGCCAGCGCTCGACGGCATCGGGCACCCGCTTGGCGGGCAGACGCACCTTCAGGCGCGTCCCGTAGGCGACCTCGCCGCCCTCGTAGCGCCCGCCGATGTGCGCGACGTACGCCGGGATTGTGTGCTCGCCGACCTTGATCGACGCCCCGTAGAAGCCGATGTTCGCGATGTGGTGCTGGCTGCAGCCGTTCGGGCAGCCGCTCATCTTGATGTGGATCCGCCGCGCGAGCTCGTCGTCGATGCCGAGCGCCGCGACGCGCTCCTGCACGGCCGCGTTGAGGCCCATCGAGCTCGTGATGCCGAGCTTGCAGCTGTCGGTGCCCGGGCAGCTCACGACATCGACGAGCTCGTTCGCGCCGTCGCCGCCCAGATCCAGCTCGAGCAGCCGTCGCCACAGGTCGTAGAGCGCATCGTCGCGCACCCAGCGCAGGACGAGGTTCTGCTGCACGCTCGTGCGCGCGTAGCCGCCGGTGAAGTCGCGCAGGATCTGCGCCAGGCCCCGGAACTGCTCGGGCGTCAGGTCGCCGCGGGGGATCCGCACGGTCAGCGCCGAGAAGCCGGCCTGGCGCTGGGAGACGACGTTCGAGCGCACGAAGCGCTCGAAGTCCGAGCGGTCGCCGTTCGGGCTCGCCAGCGCCGTGTAGGGCCCGGGCGCGCCGGCCTGCTCGTCGTGCAGGAACAGGTCCGGGGTGAAGTCGCGCTCGTGGACCCAGTCGCCCTGCAGCTC
>DATKLF010000145.1:0-30705 GCA_035542555.1 Solirubrobacteraceae bacterium
TCGCGTTCTACCTCGGGATCTTCGGCCCGCTGGGTGCGCAGGAGGCGTTCCGCTTCCCCACCTACCGCGGAACCGAGGACGTCGTGTACATCCGGCTCGGCGATCAGTACCTCGGGCTGCGGCCGGCTGATGGCGGGGAACACCGCTACTACGGGGTCGGCCTGGAGCACCTGGCGATCCAGGTTGACGCGCGGGAGGAGCTCGAGCAGGTGTACGAGCGGTGCCTCGCCATCGAGGCCGACATCCACTTCCCGCCGCAGGAGGACCGCGACATTCCCGGCTACTGGGAACTTTTCGTCTTCGACCCGGACGGTCTGCGTATCGAGGCCGCCTTCTATCCGCCCGACGTCGTGGTGCGCGGCACGCGATGAGGTTCGCCGGGCGCCCGCAGGCGCCGGCGGCACGACGACAACGCTGACGAGCGGCATGCAGCCACGGGAGCCCAGCCGCACGGCGCAGCGTGCCGCCGCGCACCGCGCGGCCCACCAGGTGCTCGAGGGCGGCGCGCTGTTCGCCGACCCGCTCGCCGGCGCGATCCTCGGCCGTACGCTGCAGGACCTCGCGCGCGAGGCGGCCGCCGACCCCGGCGCGCGCGCGATGCGCCTGTTCATCGCTGCTCGCAGCCGGTTCTGCGAGGACGCCATCGCCGCCGCGGTGGCCCGCGGGGTGCGGCAGGTGGTCGTGCTGGGCGCCGGGCTCGACACGTTCGCACTGCGCAACCCGTACGCCGGGGTCCGGGTCTTCGAGGTGGACCATCCGGCGACCCAGGCCTTCAAGCGGCGGCGGCTCGCCGCAGCTGGGCTCGACGCGCCGCCGACGCTGACGTTCGCCCCAGTCGACTTCGAGCGCGAGGGACTCGCGGACGGGCTGCAACGGGCCGGCATGCGGGTCGACCAGCCCGCGTTCTTCTCCTGGCTGGGCGTGGTCCCCTACCTCTCGCCCGAGGCGTTCGGCGCCACGCTCCGGGTGATCGCCGGCGTACCCGGCGCCGAGGTCGTCTTCGACTACGCGGTGCCGCTGGAGCACCTGGAGCCCGGGCGCCGCGCGCGGGCCGAGGCCCTGGGCGCCCGCGTCGCCGCGGCCGGCGAGCCCTGGGTCACGCGCCTGGATCCCGCCGAGCTCGCCGCCCGGCTGCGCGCGCTCGGATTCATCGAGATCGAGGACCTCGGGCCGGCCGCCCTGCGCCGCCGCCTCCGCCCCGCCGCGCCCGCCGGCGAGGCGAGCCCCCCGGAGGGAGACGCCCCGGAGGGGGACGCCCCCGGCTCCCCCGCCGAGGGCCCACACGTCACCCGCGCCCGGCGACCCTGAACACCCAACGTCCCTGGCTGCCTGCCCCGGGCGGCAACGCGGGACGCTCGCCGGGTGGGCCAGCCGTCCGCCGCGGCTCCTACCTTGCGGCCATGTCCCAGCGCAGCGCCGCCGAGCTCGCCGCCCTGGATCGCCGCGTCCTCTGGCACCCCTTCACGCAGCAGCAGGGCTGGAACGACGAGGACGCACCGGTGATCGGGGGCGCGCAGGGCTGCACGCTATGGGACGTCGAGGGGAACGCCTTCCTCGACGGCGTCTCGTCGCTGTGGTGCAACGTGCACGGGCACCGCCACCCGCACATCGATGCCGCCGTCCGTGCGCAGCTCGACCGCGTCGCCCATTCGACGATGCTCGGGCTCACGCACGAGCCGGCGATCGAGCTCGCGAGCCGGCTCGTGGACCTCGCACCGCCGGGCATCAGCCGCGTCTTCTACTCCGACAACGGCTCGACGGCGAACGAGATCGCGCTGAAGATGGCCTACCAGTACCACCACCAGCGCGGCGAGTGGTGGCGCTCGGGGTTCATCTGCCTGCGCCACGCCTACCACGGGGACACGATCGGCTCGGTCTCCGTGGGCGGAATCGAGCTCTTCCATGCCTGCTACCGGCCGCTGCTGTTCGAGACCTGGCAGGCGGAGCCCGGCGACGTGGAGCACATGGAGCGGCTGCTCGCGCGCAACGCCGACCGCCTCGCGGCGGTGATCGTCGAGCCGCTCGTGCAGGGCGCGGCCGGCATCCTCGTGCAGCCCCCCGGCTATCTGCGAGCCGTGCGCGAGCTGTGCGACCGCCACGGAGTGCTGCTCATCTGCGACGAGGTCGCCACCGGCTTCGGCCGCACCGGCACGATGTTCGCGTGCGAGCAGGAGGGTGTCGCACCCGACTTCCTGACGCTCGCCAAGGGCATCACCGGCGGGTACCTGCCGCTGGCCGCGACGCTCACGACCGAGCGCGTCTACGAGGGGTTCCTCGGCGGCTTCGAAGAGTTGAGGACCTTCTTCCACGGCCATACGTACACCGGCAATCCGCTCGCCTGCGCGGCTGCCATCGCCACGCTGGAGGTCTTCGAGCAGGAGCGCACGCTCGAGCGCCTGCAGGGGACGATCGCGCTGCTCGGCGACCTGCTCGACGAACATGTCGCACCGCTCGAGAGCGTCCGCGAGGTCCGCCGGTGCGGCACGATGACCGGCATCGAGCTGACCGACTTCGCGCTCCCCGACCGGATGGGCCACCAGGTCACGCTCGCCGCCCGCGAGCGCGGCATCATCATCAGGCCGCTCGGCGACACCGTCGTGCTGATGCCGCCGCTGTGCATCACCGACGACGAGCTCCGGCGACTCGTCACGGTCACCGCCGAGTCGATCCGCGTCGCGACGGGTGCGGCGGCAGGCGCCGCCGCGGCGACGGCTCAGTCGTTGTAGGGCGTGAACTCCTTCTTGCGCGCCCCGCAGACCGGGCAGAACCAGGTGTCCGGGATGTCCGTGAACGCGGTGCCCGGCGGAATGCCCCCGTCGGGGTCACCCTCCTCGGGGTCGTAGATGAACCCGCAGGATTCGCAGATCCAGCGCATGGCGGTCTCGGTGTCGGTATCAGTCATCGCCGCCGGAGGCTACCGAACCGCCCGACGGCATGTTGACAGGGTGTCACGCCGGGTCCAGGGACGCTGGTAGGTTCCTGGCGTGGAGATCGATCGGCCGGCGCCCGGCGAGGAGCTGAACACAACCGGGCGCGAGACGCCGCCGCGCCAGGCGGCGTCGGTGATCCTCTTGCGCGGCGGGGCCGGCGAGCTCGAACTGCTGCTCGTGCGCCGAACGCCGCACGCCCGCTTCATGGGCGGGATCTGGGTGTTCCCCGGAGGCGCGGTCGACCGCGATGAGGGCGAAGGCGATGGCGCGCACCGCCTGGCGGCCGTCCGCGAGCTCCAGGAGGAGGCCGGGGTCGGCGGCGTGGACGCCGCGACGCTCGTGAAGTTCTCGCGCTGGATCACGCCGCGCGAGGTCGCCATCCGCTTCGACACGCACTTCTTCCTGGCGCCGATGCCGGCCGGTGTCGAGCCCGCGATCGACGGCGAGGAGATCGTCGACATCGGCTGGTTCACGCCGCAGGGCGCGCTCGAGGCGTACGCCGCGGGGGACCTTCCGCTCGTCTTCCCGACGATCAAGCACCTCGAGCAGCTGGCGTCCTTCCCGAGCGCCGATGCGCTGCTTGCCTACGCCACCGGCCGCGACGTGCTTCCCGTCGAGCCTCGGGTCCTGATCGAGGGCGAGGTCGCACGCGTGCTGCTGCCCGGTGAGCCGGGCTACGGCACCTGAGCTTCGACCTGCAGCGCCCGCTGACGCTCGGCGGTGATCTCCACGACGTTCCACGCCAACCCGAGGCGCCGCAGGAGCCGGATGGCGAGCGCGGAGATGTCCACCTCGCGGCGCCGCAGGCCGTGCCGCGCCGAGCGCGGGAAGGCGTGGTGGTTGTGGTGCCAGGCCTCGCCCAGCGACGGGATCGCGAGCCATGCGACGTTGGTGGACCGGTCGTCGACGTCGAACCGGCGGGTCCCGAAGAAGTGGCAGACCGAGTTCACGCTCCAGGTCACATGATGCAGGAGGAAGACCCGCACGAGCCCGGCGAACAGGAGTGCCACGAGCGCCCCGCGCAGCGTCCCGGTCACCGCGAACCCGAGGGCGAACGGGAGCGCGAGCGTGAGGGCGACGAGCAGCGGGAAGGCGCGGTTGATACGCCGCATCCCGCGGTCCTCCATCAGGTCCCGTGCATAGCGCCATGGTGCCGCCTGGCCCTGGTTGCGCAGCAGCCAGCCGACGTGCGCGTGCACGAGGCCGCGCAGGCCCCGCCCGCCGCCGACGTGCGGGCTGTGCGGATCGCCCTCCTCGTCGGTGTGCGCGTGGTGCTTGCGGTGGTCGGCCACCCACTCGATGACCGGCCCCTGGACGGCCATGGAGCCCAGCGCCGCCAGCAGGTACTCGAGATGCTTCGAAGTGGCGAACGAGCGGTGGGTGAGCAGGCGGTGGTAGCCGACCGTCACGCCGAAGCCGGTCAGCAGGTACATGAGTGCGAAGATCGCGAGGTCGGCCGGTCCGATCTCCCGGTTCCAGAGCAGGACGATCGCGACGAACACCGCGAGGAACGGGATCACGACGGCGGCGAGGTTGGCGTTGCGCTGCAGGCGGGTCATGGCGTGAAGCCTGATGCGCGCAACGCGATCATTCTTGACCGATAGCCGTCGAGTTGTTCGGCGGAACTTATAAGATAGGTGATATATGGAATCGGCAAGCCCGCTGGTCGACCGGCCCTGGCGCTCGCTCCCCCCCGGGCTCGCCGACGCACTGCGGCCCGAGCTGCCGGAGCTCGCGGACGAGACGATCGCCGCGATCGCGGCGGCGATCCCCGAGTACGCCCGGCCGCTGGAGGGGCGCTTCGGGCGCAACGTGCGCCGCGGCGTCGAGCAGGCGCTCGCGCAGTTCGTCGCGCTGGTCGGGGACCCGCGCGGCGCGGAGCGGCCGAAGCTGGCGATCTACCGCGAGCTGGGCGCGGGCGAGTGGCGCGACGGGCGCTCGCTCGACGCCCTGCAGGCCGCGTACCGCGTCGGCGCACGCGTGGCCTGGCGGCGGGTCGGCGCCGCCGCCGCACGGGCGGGCGCCGAGGCCTCGACGCTGCAGCTGCTCGCCGAGTCGATCTTCGCGTACATCGACGAGCTCTCCGCCGCGTCGGTGGCGGGCTACGCCGACGCGCAGAGCGCGGCGGCCGGCGAGCGCGAGGCGCGCCGGCGCGCGCTCGCCGAGCTGCTGCTGCGTGAGCCGCCGGCCGGCGGGGAGGCGCTCGCGGGCGCGGCGCGTGCGGCGGGCTGGCCGGTGCCCCGGCAGCTCGCGGCGGTACTGCTGCCGGGCGCCGGCGCACGCGAGCTCGGGCGGCTTGCGGCGGCGCTCGGGCCCGACGCGCTCGCCCTGCCGGGAGCGGGCGAGGGGGTT
Source organism: Solirubrobacteraceae bacterium (assembly GCA_035542555.1). Classification (GTDB taxonomy): domain Bacteria; phylum Actinomycetota; class Thermoleophilia; order Solirubrobacterales; family Solirubrobacteraceae; genus F1-60-MAGs163. Next base: position 5,283 of record DATKLF010000145.1, read on the forward strand.
GTGCTGGTCGCCGACCCCGAGGGTCCGGGCAGGCGCGAGGCGCTGACGGCCGCGCTCGACGGGCGGCGCGCAGCGGTCGGCCCGGCGCACGAGCCGGCTGCGGCGGGCCGGTCGCTGGGCTGGGCGCGCGACCTGCTGGATGCGATGCCCGCGGAGCGGTGCGCGTTCGCCGTCGACCACCTCGCGGAGATCGGCATCGCGCAGGGCCGAGGGGCGCTCCTTGAGCTGGCCCGCCGCAGGCTCGCCGCGCTCGACGCGCTCCCGGCCGGCCGCCGGGCACGGCTCACCGCGACGCTGCAGGCATGGCTGCGCCACCGCGGGAGCGCCCCCGCGGTCGCGGGCGACCTCGGTGTGCATCCGCAGACGGTGCGCTACCGCCTGGCACAGCTGCGCGAGCTGCTCGGCGCCGCGCTCGAGGACCCGCAGGCGCGCTTCGAGCTGGAGCTGGCGCTGCGCGCCCGCGCGGGAGGCTGAGCGCTACTCGACGGCCTGGGCCGGCGCGTCGTCGGCGGCGGGCTCCGGCTCGGCCACCACCTCCGGCTCCGGCTCTGCCTCGACCTGCGGCTCAGCCGCCACCTCGACCTCAGGCCCTGACACGGTGGCAGCCTCGTCGGGCTCGCCCTCGCCCTCCGCCGGGACAGCCGCCTCGCCCTCCGGCTCGGCGGCCTCCGCCACCTCCTCGCGTGGCTCCTCACCCTCCACGCCATGCTCCGGCGTCGGCGGCGCGCTGCCGCCTGCGGCGAGGCTCGCCAGCAGCGCCTCGTAGTGCGGCACCGCGAGCTTCACGAGGGGGACCAGCGCGAGGATCTTCGCGACCGGCCCCCGCGCCTTGATCTGCCCGGCGGACAGCGCCGTCACGACGTTGACACGCCCGAGCCAGAACCCGTGCGCGGTGTCGGCGTCCATCGCGACGATCACGTCGGGCTTCGCGTCACCGGCACCGAGCTGCACCGACGTCGGGCCCTGCGCCGGGACGATCGTCGTGATCTCCGCCCGCGGGTTGCGGTACTGCCACTGGACGATCCCGTCGGCGCGGCGGAACTGGCGCGCCGTCGCGTCGTCGTCGAGCAGCTCCTGGAAGAGCCTCCCGAATGCGGCGTAGACCTCGCGGTCGTCCTTGAAGTACGGCACGTACCCTCGCTCTCCGGTGCCCGCGTGCGATCGGCCGCGCCGCGGGCGCCCGGAGGATAGTCGCTCGCCCGCCGGGGTACGCTGCCGGTATGACCGACGACGCGAGCATCCAGGATCACATCGAGCGGCTCGTGGCACGCGAGCACGAGTTGCTGGAGGCGCACGGCAGCGACGGCCTTTCGGACGCCGAGCACGACGAGCTCGAGCGCATCCGCGTGCAGCTCGACCGCTACTGGGACCTGCTGCGCCAGCGCCGCGCCCAGCGCGAGTTCGGGCTCGACCCCGACGAGGCCGCGCTGCGGGATTCGGGGACGGTGGAGGGCTACGAGCAGTAGCCGGGCGGGCGCTGTCGATCCGGCGTCGTCCCGTTCGTCTCAGAACCAGGAGCCGGGCGCCGGGAGCGCTCGGCGGACTGCACGACCACGAGGAGGTTCGACCATGAGATTCCTGATGCTCATGCGCCCTGACATCAGCGACGAGGCGGACTGGCAGCCGAGCGCCGAGGACGTCGCGGCGATGAGGCGCTACAACGAGGAGCTCGCGCAGGCCGGGGCGCTGCTCGCGCTCGACGGACTGCATCCGAGCTCCGAGGGAGCGCGCGTCGCGTTCACCGGCGCCACCCCGAGCATCACGGACGGGCCGTTCGCGGAGATGAAGGAGGTCGTCGGTGGATACTGGATCATCCGCGCGGACTCCAAGCAGGAGGCCGTCGCGTGGGCGGCGCGCTGCCCGGCGCGCGAGGGCGACGTGATCGAGGTGCGCAGGATCTACGAGCTCTCCGACTTCCCGCAGGACGTGCAGGACGCCGCAGCGCTCTCGCGGACGCCGCCGGAGCAGACCGGCGCCGCGTGAACCCGCCGCTGCGCGGGCTACGGTGCCGGGATGACCCGCGCGCGGCGCCTCGCGCTCGTTTGCCTCCTCGCGCCGGCGCCGGCGCTGCTGCTGGCGGCATGCGGCGGCGGCTCGGGTGGCGCCGCGGCGCCCGCGCAAGCGGGCCTGCGGGGCGTGCAGTGGGTCCTCGACACCGCGCGGCTGGGCATCGGCGGCGCGGGCTCGGTGCACGCCTGGCTGCGCTTCGAGCAGGGGGACCGCGTCTCGGGCGACGACGGGTGCAATGCCTTCAGCGGGACCTACCGTGCCTCGGGAACGTCGCTGAGCTTCGGGCCGCTCGCCGGGACGCGCCGGCTGTGCGGCGAGCCGGCCGACAGCGTCGCCGGCGCGGTCCTCGCGGCGCTCGACCGCACGCGCGGCTACCGCGCCGACGCGACGACGCTCGTGCTGCTCGACGCCCAGGGCGCGCCTCTGCTCGAGTACACCGCGACGACGCCGAGCGTCGCCGGCCGCTGGGATGTCGTCTCGGTCCTCTTCAACGACGCGATCCGCGGGGTGATCGATGGGACGACGCTCACCGCGGGCTTCGCGGCCGACGGCCGGCTGTCGGGCTCCGGCGGCTGCAACACGTTCAGCGGGCCCTACGCGGTCGGCGGTGAGCGCAGCCTGCGGATCGGGCCGCTCGCGGCCACGATGATGGCGTGTGCGAGCCCCGCGGGCGCGAACGAGCAGGAGCGCGGCTACCTCGCCGCGCTGGAGTCGGTGCGCTCGTTCGAGCAGCAGGGGGACAGGCTCACGCTCCTCGACGGCCAGGGCCGCATGGCCGTGACGCTCACGCGCGCCGGCTGAGTCGGCCCCGACCGCACGACACGCCGCGGGCCCTACGCCCGCGCGAGCAGCAGCGCGATGCCCTGGCCGCCCCCGATGCAGAGCGTGACCAGGCCGAGCTCGTGGCCGTGGTCCTCCATCTCGGCGAGCGCCTTGGCGGTGATCAGCGCGCCCGTGGCCCCGATCGGGTGCCCGAGCGCGATCGCGCCCCCGTTCGGGTTGACCTTCGCGGTGTCGAGCTCCAGGTCCTGGATGACCGCGAGGGCCTGCGCGGCGAAGGCCTCGTTGAGCTCGATCACGCCGACCTCGTCGAGGCTGCGGCCGGCGCGCTGCATCACCTTGCGCACCGCCGGCACCGGGCCGATGCCCATGATCGATGGGTCCACGCCGCAGGAGGCGTAGGCGAGGATCCGCGCGCGCACCGGCGCGCCCAGCTCGCGCGCGCGGTCTGCGTCCATGAGCACGAGGGCGGCGCCCGCGTCGTTCATGCCCGAGGCGTTGCCGGCGGTCACGGTCCCGCCCTCGCGCTTGAACACCGCCGGGAGCGCTGCCATCGACGCCATGTCGGCCTGCTCGCGGATGTGCTCGTCGCGGCGGAACTCGACCGTCTCACGCTTCACGCGCACCTCGACCGGGACGATCTCGCCGTCGAAGCGGCCCGCCTCACGCGCGGCGAGCGCGCGGCGGTGGGACTCGACCGCGAACGCGTCCTGCTGCTCGCGCGTGATGCCCTTCTGCTCGGCGAGATTCTCCGCCGTGACGCCCATGAGCACGCTGTGGAACGGATCGGTGAGGGCGCCCGTGACCGGGTCGACCATGCCGGTCTCCCCCATGCGCGCACCCCAGCGCGCGGCGGGGATCCAATAGGGCCCGCGGCTCATGGACTCGGCGCCGCCCGCCAGCGCAACGCCCGCCTCCCCGGTCTGGATCGCCTGCGCCGCGGAGACGATCGCCTGCACGCCCGTGCCGCAGAGGCGGTTGACGGTGTATGCGGGCGTCTCCTTCGGGATTCCCGCCGTCATGCCGACGACCCGCGCCATGTACATGTCCTCGGGCCGCGTGTGGATGACGTTCCCGAAGACGACGTGGTCGACCGCCTCCGGCCCGATGCCCGCGCGCTCGATCGCCGCCGTCGCGGCGGTCGCACCGAGCTCGGTCGCCGGGACGTCCTTGAGCGACTTCCCGTAGGAGCCGATCGCGGTGCGCGCGGCGGATGAGATGACGACGTTGGTCACGGGCGCTGATCCCCTTCTGATGGTCGAGTCGGACCGCCGCCGCGGCGGCGCAGCGCCGAAGCGTAGGGATGGCGCGGGCGCTTGGTCGCCGCGGCGACCCGGCGACGCGCGCGTTGTGCGGACGGGAGCACCGCGGGTTGGTACGTTCCGGAGCGGATCCGAGTCGGGAGAGAGACAGGGTGTCGACGACCACCAAGCAGCTCCAGAACTTCATCGCCGGCAAGAGCGCGCCGACCAGTGGCGACGGCGTGCACGAGGTGCGCAACGCCGCCACGGGCGAGGTCATCGCCGAGATGGGCCTCTCGAGCGCCGCCGACGTCGATGCCGCCGTGGAGGCGGCCGCGAAGGGCTTCGCCGAGTGGCGCGAGGCGACGCCCTCCGAGCGCAGCCTCGCCCTGCTGCGGATCGCGGACGAGCTTGAGGCGCGCGGCGAGGAGCTCGCGCGGATCGAGTCCGAGAACACCGGCAAGCCGCTCGCGCTGACCATCAGCGAGGAGATCCCGCCCGCGGTCGATCAGGTCCGCTTCTTCGCGGGCGCCGCGCGCATGCTCGAAGGCCGCGCGTCGGCGGAGTACATGGCGGGCCACACCTCGTCGATCCGCCGCGAGCCGGTCGGTATCTGCGGCCAGATCACGCCGTGGAACTACCCGTTCATGATGGCCGTGTGGAAGTTCGCGCCGGCGCTGGCGGCGGGCAACAGCGTCGTTCTCAAGCCGTCCGAGAATACGCCGAACTCGACGCTGTGGCTCGCTGAGATGATGCAGAAGCACCTGCCCGAGGGCGCCTTCAACGTCGTCCTCGGCCGCGGTGACGTCGGCGAGCAGCTCGTGCGCCACGACGGCGTGCAGATGGTCTCGCTCACGGGCAGCGTGCGCGCCGGCAAGGCGGTCGCGGCGGCCGCCTCGGACACGCTCAAGCGCGTGCACCTCGAGCTCGGCGGCAAGGCGCCCGTCGTCGTCTTCGACGATGCCGACCTGGAGGCCGCGGCCGAGGGAATCGCCGGCGCGGGCTACTTCAACGCCGGCCAGGACTGCACCGCCGCCACGCGCGTGCTCGCCGCCCCCGGCGTCTACGGCGACGTCGTGGACGCGCTCGCCGAGCAGGCGAGGAGCACGGCCTACGGCGACCCGCTCGACGAGAACACGTACATGGGGCCGGTCATCAGCGCGACCCAGCTCGAGCGCGTGCAGGGCTTCATCGAGCGCGCGCCGGGGCATGCGAAGGTGGCCGCGGGCGGCCACGCGCCGGCCAACGGCGGTGGGTACTGGTTCGAGCCGACGGTGGTCGCCGACCTCGAGCAGGACGACGAGATGATCCAGAACGAGATCTTCGGCCCGGTCATCACGGTCCAGCGCTTCAGCGACGAGGCCGAGGCGCTCGCGTGGGCCAACGGCGTGAAGTACGGCCTGGCCTCGAGCGTCTGGACGAAGGACCACGGCCGCGCGATGCGCATGGCCAAGGGGCTGGACTTCGGGTGCGTGTGGATCAACACGCACATCCCGATCGTCGCCGAGATGCCGCACGGCGGCTTCAAGGAGTCCGGCTACGGCAAGGATCTCTCGCTGTACGGGTTCGACGACTACACGCGCATCAAGCACGTGATGTCGAACATCGAGGCGTAGCAAGAACCCGCGCAACTTCCGGGGCGACTCCGCGTTCAAGCCGGTGGTCGCTGCCGCAATCGCGGCCGCGAGGTGCCGTCCGGGCCGGTAGGCTCGACCAAGCTCCATATGGAAGCCTCCGCTCTCCACGCGCCGGTGCGCATTCCCCGCCCCGCCCAGCGGGGGATCATCCTGCGGCTGCGATCGGACGAGCAACTCGTGGCGCTGTTCCGGGGCGGCAACGAGGAGGCCTTCCGCGTCATCCACGACCGCTACCGCCAGCGCCTGTTCGCCTACGTGCGCCGCATGCTCGTGAGCGGTCCGCGCTCGGACGCCGAGGATGCGCTGCAGGACGTCTTCATGAGCGCCTACCGCTCGCTGCGCTTGGACGAGCGCCCCATCGCGCTGCGCGCCTGGCTCTACCGCATCGCCCACAACCGCTGCATCGACGAGCTGCGCCGCCCCGCCCCGATCCCGGCCGAGCTGCCCGAGATCCCCGGCGCCGAGCTGCACGACCCGCTCGAGCAGAGCGGGCGGCGCGAGGAGCTCGAGCGCCTCGTCGTCGATCTCGGCCGCCTGCCGCGCCAGCAGCGCTCGGCGCTCCTCCTGCGCGAGCTCGAAGGGCTCTCGTACGACGACATCGCCGCGGCGCTCGACGTCACGCTGCCATCCGTCAAGTCGCTGCTCGTGCGCGCCCGCGTGGGCCTGGCCGAAGCGCGCGAGGCGCGCGACTGCGATTGCGCGGAGATCCGCCGGGATCTTGCCAGCAGCTGCGAGCGCGGCGTGCGGACCAGCGCCCGCGCGCGCCGGCACCTGCACGACTGTCGCCCGTGCAACGACTACCGCGCCGCGCTGCGAGCGACCACGCGCGACCTGGGTGCGCTCGCCCCGGCGCCCGGGCCGCTCGGCGGCCTGGCGAAGCTCCTCGGTCTCGGCGGCTCGAGCGCCGCCGCCGGCGGCAGCGCGCTCGGCGGCGGAGCTGCGGGCGGGGGCGGAATCGCCGCGGGGGGCGGCGTCGCGGCGGCCGTCTCGACGAAGGTCGCGGTCGTCGTCTGCTGCGTCGCCGTGACGGCGGGCGGCGCCGCGCAGCTCGAGCGCGCGGTCAACCCGGCCCCGGCCCCGGCCCGGCACGCAGCCCGGGCGCGCGACGCCGACGCGCCCGCGGCACCCGGCCCGACGGGGACGATGCCGTTGCTCGCGCCGCGTCTGGCGTCCGACGTCCTCCCCGACGCAGGGCCCGATGCGCCCGCACCCCCCGTGCCGACAGCTCCAGCCGATCCTGTGACGGCACCGTCGGCGGTCGCGCCCGACCCGGCGCCCCCCGCGACAACGGTCCCGGACGGCCCGCCGACCGGTGGCGCGGCGGCGCCCGACGAGCCGGTGCCCGCGCCGGACGCCGTCACCGACACCACGACCGCTGCGGGCACGACGACGGCCGCGGGCCAGGGCACTGGCGCGAGCACCACGACGGCCGCCGCTCCAACGAGCGCCGGCACGACGGCCCCGGCGTCCGCACAGGCGACGCCGGCCGGCACGGCGCAGGCGCCGGCTGCCGGCACCGGCGCGCAGTCCGCTGCTCAGGCGGGCGCCGCGACCGCCGCGCCCTGAGCCGCCGCCCCGCGCGCGACGAGCGGCTCCAAGCGCACCGGCACGCCGTTGAGGAATGCCATACCCGCCAGCGGCTCCAGGTCGCCGGCGGCGGAGCTCGTGAGCAGGTTGACGTTCACCCCGCCGGCGCTGTTGGCGAGCTGCCACCCGCCCGCGTGGCCCCAGCCGTGCGGCAGCGCCACAACGCCGGGCAGGACCTCGTCGCTGACACGCACCGGCACCTCGATCGTGCCCGACTTCGACGCCAGGCGGGCGGACGCGCCGTCTTCGAGGCCGAGCCGGACGGCGTCCTGCGGATGCACGCGCAGCGGCTGCTCGCGCTCGCCGCGCATGAGCAGCGGCGCGTTGTGCATCCAGGAGTTGTGTGAGCGCAGCTCGCGCAGTCCGATGAGCCGCAGCGGGAAGTCGGGGTCGCCGTCCCCCGCAGCGGCGAGACGGTCCAGCTCCGCGCGGAGCGCGGGTGCCCCCAGCTGGACGCGGCGCGAGCGGCTGCGAATGCGGTCCGGCAGGACGCCCGTCGGGATCGACTCGCCGACGACGACCCCGTGCGGTCGCGCGCGCAGCCGCCGCAGGCTGAGCCCGCCGCGGCGCAGGCCGAACAGGTCGCCTTCGCGGCCCGTGCGCAGAAGCAGGTCCAGCAGCCGGCGCGGCGGCATGCGGTACCCGAGCCGGGCGAGCACCCGGAGCACCGGCAGCGCGTAGGGCTGCACGCCGATCTCGCGCGAGATCGCGTCGATGATCTCCCACTCCTCGCGCGCCTCGCCGCGCGGCGCGACGACCGCCTCCGAGTACTGGACGAACGGCGTCGTGTAGAAGCCGAGGAACGCGATCGGCAGGTCGTCGCGCTCGAGCCAGGTCGTCGCGGGGAGGACGTAGTCGGCGTGGCGGTTCGTCTCGTTGACGTAGAGGTCCAGCGAGACGAACAGGTCCAGCCCGTCCAGCGCCGACTCCAGCTCGTCGCCGTTCGGGCAGCTCAGCACCGGATTCCCAGCGCTCGTGAAGAACGCGCGGATCCGCGTGGGGCCCGGTGTCGTCATCTCCTGCGCCATCAGCGCGGCCGGCAGCGCGCCGAGCACGTCGGGGAAGCCGCCGATCCGCGAGCGCACCGCGCCGTACGTGTCGAGCCCCGCCCGCGCCGCGACCTCGTCGAGGGCGACGGCGGGCAGGCCGAAGACGCCGCCGCCGGGCCGATCGAGGTTGCCGGTGGCAAGCATCACGAGATCGAGCAGGAACGCGACGAGCGTCCCGAACCGGCCCAGGCACGAGCCGGTGCGCCCGTAGACTGCGGCGCTGTCGGCCCCCGCGAGGTCCCGTGCCAGCGCGCGCACGGCGTCCGGCTCGACGGCGGTGTGCGCCGCGGTCGCCTCCGGCGGGAAGGCGGCCACCGCCTCGCGCCACCACTCCCAGCCCTCGGCCTGCTCGGCGAGCGCCTGCTCGTCCGCCAGCCCCTCGGCCACGAGGACCTGAAGGATCGAGAGCAGCAGCCACGCGTCGCCGTCCGGGCGCACCGGCAGATGCTCGAAGTGGCGCGCGGTCTCCGTGCGGCGTGGGTCGACGACCACGACGCGTCCGCCGCGCGCGACGATCGCGCGCAGCTGATCCTTGACCTTCGGCGCGGTCAGCACGCTGCCGTGCGAGACGAACGGGTTCGCGCCGACCATGAGCAGGAAGCTCGTGCGCTGCAGGTCCGGGATCGGGATCAGCCCCGGCGAGCCGTAGAGCAGTGCGCTCGCCGCGAAGCGGTTGGCGACGTCCTGCGAGGACGCGGTGTAGTAGTGGGGCGTCCCGAGCCCCTCGGCAAAGCCCTTTGCCCACAGCGCGTGGGAGTAGGAGAAGGCGCCGGGGTTGCCGAAGTACCAGCCGATCGACTGCGGGCCGTGGCGGTCGATGACGGCGCGCAGCCGCTGCCCGATCTCGGCGATCGCGACGTCCCAGGACACGGGGTGCAGCTCGCCGTCGGGCCCGCGGCGCAGCGGGTGCACGACGCGGTCGGGGTCGTTCTGCACGTCGGTCATCGCGATGCCCTTCGGGCACGCCTCTCCGCCCGAAAGCGGGTGCTGGCGGTCGGGGCGCAGCTTCGTGACGACCCCGTCCTCGACCGTCGCCACCATGCCGCAATGCGCCTCGCAGATGCGGCACATCGTGATGCGCTGCTCGCTCTGCGCCATCACAGCCCACCGTACTGCGCCGGCGACGGCCAATCCACCCCTGCGGGCAGCCGGCCCTCCTCCGCGAGCTTGTCCAGGTGCGCCGCGAGCGTCACGGCGGCCGCCGGCCGCAGCACGCTCGGGGCGTCCGACCAGACGCGGTCGAGCAACGCGTCCGGGCTGCGCAGCCCGTCGCCGAGCGCCTCCACGAGGCGCCGCTCGCGGTCGAGGCGATGCTCGCGGTACTCCTCGAGCTTCGCGTGCGGCTCCATGACGAGCGGCCCGTGGCCGGGGCAGATCACCTCCGGGTCGAGCGCGAGCATCCGCTCGATCGCGGCGAGGTAGCCGCGCAGGGCACCCGGATCGGGGGCGATGAAGACGCTTCCCCGGCCGAGCACCGCGTCGCCGGTGAAGAGCGTGCGTCCCGCGAGGAAGGCGAGGTGGTCGGGCGCGTGGCCCGGCGTCGCGATCGCCGTGAACGGCCCGGTCCGCGTGCCGTCGGCGAGGTGCTCGCTGGCGCCGGCGTAGCGCGCGGCGCCGACCGGCACGTCGCCTGTCAGCGCCAGCAGGCCGGGCACGCCGGCGGCATGATCGAGGTGGTCGTGGGTGAGGACGATCCCGCCGACGCCTCCGCGCGCCCCCGCGTCGGCCGCCACGCGCCGCACGTGCTCGGGGAGCGCCGGGCCCGGGTCGACCACCCAGCACGGGTCGCGGCCGACGAGCCAGGTGTTCGTGCCCTCGAGCGTGAACGGGCCCGGGTTGTCGGCGCGCACGAGCGCGACGTCGTCCATCGGTTGAGGCTAGCGACCGCACCCCCTGGTCGGGGGGTGCCCGCGCACCCGCGCGCCCCGCCGCTGGCGCGCATGGCACGATGGCACCCTCGTGCCGCCGACCCCCGACCGCCTCAGCGCGCTCGACGCCGCCTTCCTGGACCTCGAGACAGCGCGCGCGCCGCTGCACGTCGGCTGGACGATGCGCTTCGCCGGCAGCGCGCCGGAGCCGGCCGCGCTGCGCCGGCACGTCGACGGGCGACTGGACGGCATCCCGCGATTCCGCCGCCGCGTCGTGCGCCCGCCACTCGGGCTCGGCGATCCCCACTGGGCCGACGACCGCGGCTTCGACATCGCCCGCCACGTCCACGCCGTGCGGCTCGGCCCGCCGGCCGGTCCCGCAGAGCTGCGCCGCCTTGCCGGGATCCTGCTCTCCACGCCGCTCGAGGAGCACCGGCCGCTGTGGCGCCTGTACCTCGTCACGGGCCTGCACGAGGGCGGCTTCGCGATCGTCGGCCAGGCGCACCACGCGCTCGTCGACGGGATGGCCGCGGTCGAGGTCGCGACGATGCTGTTCGATGAGCTGCCCCCGGCGGGTGCGCCGGCGCCATGGGCGCCCGCGCGCGGCCCGTCGGCGATCGAGGCGCTGCGCCACGCCGCCGGCCGGCGCGTGCACGCCGGCGCCGGCGCCGCCCAGGCGCTCGCGCGCTCGGCGACCGCGGGCGCCGGCGGGCTGCGCGAGGCGACCGCGAGCGTCACGGCGCTCACGTCGGCCGCGCCGGCCACCGCGCTCGACCGGTCGGCGACGCGTGAGCGCCACGTGGGCTTCGCCCGTGCGCCGCTCGATGCGCTGCGCACCGGCGCTCGCCGCCACGGCGGCACCGTCAACGACGGGCTGCTCGCGGCGGCGACGATCGCCGTCGGTGACGCGCTGCGCCGCCGGGGCGAGCATCACGAGACCGTGCGTGCGCTGGTGCCGGCGAGCACCCGTGCAGATGCCGAGCGCGCGGTCGATCACGGCAACCGCATCTCGTTCATCGCGGTCGACCTGCCCGTCGGCGAGCCGGACCCGGTGCGCATCCTGCAGCTCGTCCGGGCACGCACGCGGGCGCGCAAGCTCGCCGGGGACGCCGGCGCCGGGGATGCCCTGCTGCGCGCCGCCGACCTGCTGCCCCCAGCGGGCCGCGGGGCGGTCGCCCGCGCTGCGGCGGCCCGTGCGAGCTTCAGCGTGATCGTCTCCAACGTCCCGGGTCCGCCGGTGAGCCTGCGCCTGCTGGGCCGCGAGCTCATCGACGTCTGGCCCGCGGTGCCGCTGCTCGACGGCCGGGCGCTGACGATCGGGGCACTGTCCTACCGCGGGGTCCTGCACATCGGGCTCTACGCCGACGCCGTCGTGGTCCCCGACGCAGCGCGGATCGCAGCGGACCTCGAGCGTGCGCTCGCCGTCGTCAGCGCGCTTCCGGCGCGCACGGCCACGCCGTGGCGCGCCCGCGCGCGGCTGCGCCGCGACCGGCTGCGCGCCGCCGGCTGAGCCCTCACCGGTCCGCGACTAGCGCGAAGCCAGGCGGTAGACCGGGCCCGAGAGCGAGACGACGTAGATGCGCCCGCGGCCGTCCTCGCCGAACGACGAGACGCCGTTCACCGTCGGCAGCGCAAGCGGGTGATCGGCGGTCGCGTGGCCCGTACGCAGCTTCGCCGAGTAGATCCGGCCCTTGCAGTTGTCGCTGTAGAGGTAGCGCCCGCGGAGCGCCGGCAGCGAGGGGTCGCGCACGACGTACCCGCCGATGATCGCGCACCAGCCGTCGCTGTGGCTCTTCGTGATGACGGGGAAGACCGCGCCGGGGGCCGGTTCGTTGAAGTTGCGCCGCCGCCCCTCCCACGGACGCCAGCCGAAGTTCACGCCGCGCGCGTGCCCGCGTCGCTCGAAGTCGATCTCCTCGACCTGGTTCTGGCCCACGTCGCCGATCGCGATGTCGCCGGTGGCGCGGTCGAACGAGAAGCGCCACGGGTTGCGCAGGCCGTAGGAGTAGACCTCGGGCCGCGCGCCCGCTCGGTGCACGAACGGGTTGGAGGCCGGCACCGTGTACGGGTGCCCGCCGGACTGGCGCGGGTCGATCCGCAGCAGCTTGCCCAGCAGCGAGCCGAGGTTCTGGGCGTTGCCGCGCGTGCCGTGCTGGTCGTTCGCGCCACCGCCGTCCCCCGTTCCGATGTACAGGAGCCCGTCGGGCCCGAACTGGAGGTCGCCCCCGTTGTGGTTGGGCTCGGGGTCGTCCATGCGCAGCACCGTGCGCGCGGATGACGGGTCGGCGCGATCGGCGCTCGCGCGCCGGTACTCGACGACCCACTCGCGCTGGTCGAGCCCTGTGTAGTAGACGTAGAAGCGCCCGCTGGTCGCGTAGTCCGGCGCGAAGGCCATCCCGAGCAGGCCCTGCTCGCCGCCGCTGGTCACCTTCGAGGTGATGTCGAGGAACGGCGTGGCGAGCTGCTTTCCGCCGCGGACGACCATGATGCGGCCCTGCTGCTCGACGACCATGAGCCGGCGGGAGTCGCCCGGTGGCGAGGTCGCGTAGATCGGCTCGCGGAACCGGCCCACCGGGACGAGTCGCAGGCCGCGCGCGGCCGTCGCCGGCGCGGTCTGCGCGCCGGCGGCCACCGCCGTCGCCGCCTGGCCGGTCTCGGCCGTCGCACCCGTCGTGCGAACCGACGACCCGCAGGCGACGAGACCGGTCGCGGCGAGGGCGACCACGAGAAGAGCGCGTGCGCGTCCGTGCATGCGCCGAAGGATCGCAGTGGGGGCGGCGTGATGAGCCGGATGTTCAGGGCGGGTGGTAACTCGACCAGGGCGGGCGCGAGCGGGCGGCCGCGGTCCGGCAACATCACGCTGGGCGCGAAATGCACCGTATGCGTGCTGAATGCGCCCTTGCCCGAGCCGCGGCGGGCGCGCATTGACAGCCGCGCGCGCCGGCGGTTTGCTCTGCCGCATGAGCACCACCGCCCCAGGGCCGACCGGCAAGCTCGATGGCGCGGAGGTCGTGCGCCGCGGCCTGCGCGAGCAGCGGACCGAGATCGCGGTCGACGACGTCCCCGTGGAGGGTGAGCTGCCGGCCTGGCTGAGCGGGACGCTCGTGCGCCTCTCCCCCGCGCGCTGGGACGCCGGGGGCCGCCAGATGCGCCACTGGTTCGACGGGCTCGCGATGCTGCACCGCTTCGGCGTGCGCGACGGGCGGGTGGACTACGCCAACCGCTTCCTGCGCACGCGCCAGTACCGCAGCATCACCGAGGAGGGGCGGATGGCGGCCTCGGAGTTCGGGACGGACCCCTGCCGCACGCTGTTCGGGCGCGTGATGACGATGTTCCGCCCGCAGTTCACCGACAACGCGAACGTCAACGTCGCGCGGCTCGCCGGGGAGGCGGTCGCGATGACCGAGACTCCGATCCCGGTCGTCTTCGACCCCGACACGCTCCAGACGCTCGGCGTCTCCCGCTGGGCCGAGCACGTCCCTGGGGCGCTCACGATCGCCCATCCGCACGCTGACCCGGTGACGGGCGAGCTCGTGAGCTTCGCGACCGAGATCGGCCGGCGCTGCCGCGTGAACGTCTACCGCATGGATCCCGCAGCGTGCACGACCGCGGTGCTCGCCTCGGTCCCCGACCCGAAGATCCCCTACATGCACAGCTTCGCGATCACCGACCGGCACGTGATCCTCGTGACCTTCCCGCTCGTGATCGACCAGCTGGCGATGCTGCGCGGCGCCCTGCGGCGCGGCGGCGGCGTCGTCGACCACTTCCGCTGGGAGCCCGAGCGCGGCTCGACGTTCCACGTGTTCGACCGGGCGACGGGCGAGCGGCGCGCGTCGATCGACGGCCCGGCGTTCTTCAGCTTCCACCATGTCAACGCGTTCGAGCGGGGTGAGGGGCGCATCGTCGTCGACCTCTTCGCCTACGAGGACGCGTCGATCATCCGGGCGCTGATGCTCGACGACCTGCGCAGGGGTTCGGCGATGGTCCCCGGGGCCGAGCTGCGCCGCTGCGAGCTCGACCTCGCCGCCGGCGCCGTCGAGATCCGGCCGCTCGCCGAGCCAAACGCCGAGCTCGGCCGCATCGACTACGGCCGGCGCAACGGGCGCCCGTATCGCTGGCTCTACGCGGTGAGCTCGCGCGGTACAGGCCCCGGCGCCCGCGAGGCGCTGCTCGGCGATCAGCTCGTCAAGATCGACGTCGAGACCGGCGCCTTCAGCACCTGGCACGAGGACGGCTGCCTCCCGAGCGAGCCGGTCTTCATCGCCCGCCCCGGCGGGACCGCCGAGGACGACGGCGTCGCCCTGTCGGTCGTGCTCGACGGACGTGCCGAGAGCTCATTCCTGCTGGCGCTCGACGCGGCGACGTTCGCCGAGATCGCCCGCGCGCGCCTGCCCCAGCACGTCCCCCTCGGCTTCCACGGGGACTTCTTCTCCGTCTGACGCCGCGCCGGAACGTCGGCGCTGGTCGGGACGTGCACGCATACCGTGCACAACTCGACCAGGCCGCCCGGCCGGGCGCCGCCCTGCGCGCGGGCCTCACCCGCGCACGAGCGGGCCGCTGCGCACGACCTCGAAGGCGCTGCCGGGCACCGTCTTGAGCTGCTCGAGATCGGCGTCGTGCCAGCGCCGGTCGGCGGCGCCGCTGATGTACCAGCTCGACCCGTTGTCGGCGACGATCATCCCGTAGCGCTTCAGCGCCCGCAGGATCACCAGCGACTGCCCGTGGAAGCCGCGCAGGTCGAACGACGCCCGCAGGCGCAGGCGCAGCCCCATCGGGGGCAGGTCGGGATCGCTGTCCGAGCTGGCGAAATGACGAGCCGGCGCGACGTAGGCGCGCTGCGTACGGGCGACCGTGAAGCGCAGCGCGTGGCGGATCGCGCCGGCGCTCGCCTCGTCCGGGCGCGCGAGCCCCGGCATGATCGGCAGCCCGGCGGCATCGGCGGAGGTCCAGCCCGCAGGGCGCAGATGATTGGAGCGCAGGTTGAAGATCGCCCCGCTTGCGGCGCTCCAGCGCGCGCCGCTGCGCTGGGCGCCATAGAGCTCATACAGCCGGCACGAGCCGCGCTGCACGACGATCACGTGACGGTCGCCGCCACCCTCGACGCGGGCGCGCGCGGGGATGGGGTAGCCGCCGTGGTCGCTCTCGTCGCCGTAGGCGGTGAAGCGCACGGCGCGACGCGGCTGCCGCGCGGAGGCGATCGTGATCGGGATGCCGTAGTTCCCGTAGCGGCCGGAGCCGAAGTCCGGGTGCAGGTGCCCGTCCAGCCCGATCGAGCGCAGGTAGGCGTCAGAGCGCGGGTCGACCGGATCGTGCGAGACGTCGCGGTTCCACGCGTTGTCGGCCGGGAAGACGGGGCAGCCGGCGATCCGCGGGCCCGCCGTCGATGAGATTCCGCCGGCCGCCCCGGACGCGGCGCCGGCGACCGCCGCGGCGAGCACGCAGGGGGCGATGGCGATCCGGAGCGCGCGCACGCCGGTGCTCATCGCGGGCGAGACGGTGTCACACGCATCAACCGCCGGCCGCCGGGCCCGCGAGGGGGACGGCGATCCCCTTCGGCGGCGTGGTGTCCTGCGCGCCGGGGAACGTGAGGAAGCCCAGCGCGGCGAAGCTCGACAGCCGGTTCGACGCGACGCCCAGGCTCGACACGGTGAACAGACGGTCGCCGACGACGATCGCGCGCTGGATCGCGGGCGGGTAGGTCGAGGCGCCGTGCGTGACGCGGCCGATCTCGTCGATCCCCTTGGCCTTGTCGACGTGCAGCCCGACCGCACCGATGAACGGCGCGCTCGGGTCGCTGTAGTCCGACAGCGGCAGCACGGCGGTGGAGGTGGGCCCCCACCACAGGAACGCATGCGGGTCGAACTCGGCGGCGGTCGACGAGCCGGACGCGCCGAGCGAGTGATGCGCCAGGCGCGCGGGATGGGCGAGGTCCGAGACGTCGAAGACCGACACCTGCGCGCCCTGGCGGCGCCCCTCGGCCGTGGCGTCCTGGCCGACGCCGAGCAGCAGGCCATCGCCGATCGGGTGCAGGTAGGCCGAGTAGCCGGTGAGCTCCAGCGTCCCCGCGACGCGCGGGGTCGCCGGGTCCGACAGGTCGAGCGTCGTCAGCGGGTCGATCTGGCGGAACGTGACGAGGTAGGCGGCCGGGCCGATGAAGCGCACGGCGTAGATCCGCTCACCGGTGCCCAGCCCGCCGACGCGGCCCACCTGGACGAGCTGGGAGCCCTGCTCGCGCAGGTCGGTGACGGCGCTTCGGCTGGGCTGCGTCTGCGCGCCGTCCATCCACAGCGGATCCTCGGTGCTCGCCACGCGCAGCACGCCGTCGTACTCCGACAGCGCGTACTGGTTCAGCACGAAGCCGCTGACGCTGCCGCTCGAGGCGTACGTCGTGCGCCCGGGCTGGGAGGTGTCGAAGCGGTGGATCTCCGTGGTCATCTGCGCCGGCACGTCCGCGGGCCCCTGGAGGTTCGGGACGTAGCGCTGGCTTGCGACGTAGAGGCTGCGGTCGGTGGCGTAGACGACCTGCGCGCCCGCCAGGACCGCGTCGCGGTCGACGCTGTAGAGGCCCTTGTCGAGGTCGACGGTCATGACCGACAGGAGGTCCAGGCCGGAGAAGACGTCCGGGCGGCGCACCTGGTCACAGCCCACGAGCGAGCGCCGGTAGGTGCGCCCGGTGATGCGGCTGCGGATCACGGTCTGCGGGACGAAGGCGCGCAGGCCGAGCTTCGCGGCCGCGGCGCTCGCCGTGGTCGAGCCGGCGGCCGGCGGCGTCGTCGTGGTCGTCTGCGTCAGCGGCGTGAGGTCGGGCGGTGTGTCGAGCACGATCCGTGCGGTCCCGCCGGTGAGCCGCGCGCTGACGTACGAGCCGTCGACGGTGAGCGTGCGGCTGACGCTCATCGCCGCCGGGTCAGCGACGTTCACCTCCGTCAGCTGGGTCTGCGCGCGGCTGATGGGGTAGGCGATGGCCGGCGAGGCGACACCCTGGCCGGCCGTGGCGACCGGCCCGTCGACGGGGATCGGACCGCCCGGTACGGCGCCGGCCGGCGATCCGATCACGAGCACCCGGTCGCCGCGCAGCAGCAGCTCCTGGCTGGAACCGTCGAGCGCCAGCGAGCCGAGGAGCTTGGGCTGGTCGCCGGTGACGTCGATCGCGAGCAGCGTCTGGCCGGCCAGGACGAACATCCGCTTGCCGTCGGTCTTCACGACGTCGGGCTCGTCGACGCCGGCCTCCTGGTCGTTCGTGCCCGAGAAGGCATCACCGGACGAGGTCTCCGGCGACGCGGTCGGCGCCGCCGTCTGCGGCGCCACGGTCCCGGCCGTCGTCGGGATGGGGGCGAGCGACACCGGCGTCTCCGCCGGCGCGCGGAACGCGACGCCGACGCCGCCGCCGGTGCGCGCGGCCTGCGCGCGCCCGTAGCTCACGAGCGCCGAGCACGAGGCGAACGCGCTCAGGTGCGCGCGGGGGCGGTGCGCCGGGCGCCGCTTGGCCGCGGCGTCGCCGGCAGCCGGTCCGAGGACCAGCGTCGCGAGGCCCGCGACGATCAGCACCCGCCATCCCATGGCCGCGGGATCGTACTGTGCCGGCCGGCATCGGGCGGACGATCAGGCGTATGCCGGGCCGGCCTCCAGCGCGGTGCGCTCGGCGAGCGCGGCGTCGACGTCGAACCCGCGCAGCCGCGGGAAGGCGAAGATGACGAGGCCGACGGAGACGATGCACGCCAGCCCGCCGGAAACGACCGAGAAGCGCGGCGTGGTCAGCGCCGCCACCGTGCCCGACTCGACGTCCCCCAGGCGCGGGCCGCTCGTCACGACGAGCGAGAAGACCGACGACATGCGCCCGCGCAGGCGGTCGGGCGTGACGGACTGGTTGATCGTCGTGCGGCAGACGGCGCTGACGCTGTCGGCCGCACCGGCGACGGCGAGCAGCGCGGCCGCCGCCCAGATCGACCCGGCGATGCCCGCGAGCGCGATCGCAGCGCCCCAGGCCGCGACGGCCCAGATCACGATCAGCCCCAGGCGCCGCGCGCTGCGCAGCCAGCCGGCGGTGAACGCCGCGACCGTCGCCCCCGCGGCGACCGCGGCATAGAGCAGGCCGGTGCCCGCGGCACCCGCTCCGTAGACGCTGACCGAAAGCACCGGGAAGAGCGCGCGCGGCATCCCGAACGTCATCGCGGCCAGGTCGATCGCGAACGACCCGAGCAGCGCCTGGTTGGAGAACACGAAGCGCAGGCCCTCGCGGATCGAGCGCCCGACGGGCTCGCGCACCGCGTGCACGCCGTGCGGCGGCTGAGGCCGCATCGCGACGACGGCCGCGACGAGCGCCAGGCAGCTCAGCGCATCGACGAGGTACGCGGCGCCGACCCCCGCGGCGCCGATCAGCAGGCCTCCGAGCCCCGGCCCGATCACGATCGTGAGCTGGAAGAGCCCGAAGTTCAGCGCGAGGGCCGAGGCGAGCTTCTCCGGCGCGACGAGGTTCGGGACGATCGCCGTGCGCGCGACGTTCTGCACCGCGCCGAAGCCCGCCAGCAGGCCGCCGAGCACGTAGAGCACCCACAGCGGCGGCGCGCCGGCGAACGCGAGCGCCGCCAGCGTGCCGGAGGTGGCGACCAGCCCGACCTGGTCCAGCAGCAGCAGCCGGCGGCGGTCGTAGCGATCGGCGAGCGCACCGCCGACGAGCGCCATCGCGGCCAGCGGCAGCAGCTCGACCGCCCCGAGCATGCCGGTGAGGAAGGCGGACCGCGTCTGGGTGTACACCTGGTAGGGCAGCGCGACGAGCGCCGCCTGCGTCCCGAGCCCCGACACGACGGTGCCGAGCACGAGCAGCCGCAGGTCGCGCGAGGCGCGCAGCGGGCTGACGTCGACGGCGATCCTGGAGAGGCGCATGCGCGCCTTCACCGTAGGACACGACCAACGGAACCCACCGACGGCGGCCCACTCATGATCCTCTCAGGCGATTCCCAGGGTCGTCGGCGCACAATGTGACCCGATGAGCGAGCCGAACGAGAACGGACACCACAGCCGCGTCCTCGTCGTCGACGACGAGCCGAACATCGTCGACATCATCTCGATGGCCCTGCGCTTCCAGGGCTTCGAGGTCGCCACCGCGGGCACCGGCGCACAGGCGCTGACCGCGGTCGCCGAGTTCCGCCCCCACCTCATGGTGCTCGACGTGATGCTCCCCGACATGGAGGGATTCGACGTCGCGCGGCGCCTGGGGGCCCAGCGCGCCGACGTGCCGATCATCTTCCTCACCGCACGCGACGCGACCGAGGACAAGATCCAGGGCCTGACGGTCGGGGGCGATGACTACGTCACCAAGCCGTTCAGCCTCGAGGAGCTCGTCGCGCGGATCCGCACCATCCTGCGGCGCACCGGGCGCGCGGACGCGGACGGCAGCGTGCTCGTCTTCGACGACCTCGAGCTCGACGAGGACACGCGCGAGGTCACGCGCGGCGGCACACCGGTCGAGCTGACGGCAACCGAGTACCGGCTGCTGCGCTACCTCATGCTCAACCCACGCCGCGTGCTCACCCGCGCCCAGATCCTCAACCACGTCTGGGACTACGACTTCAACGGTGACGCGCGCGTGCTGGAGACCTACATCAGCTACCTGCGCAAGAAGGTCGACGTGCTCGGCCCGCCGCTGATCCACACCGTGCGCGGCGTCGGGTACGCGCTGCGCCAGCCCCGCGCATGATGCAGTCGCTGCGTGCGCGCCTCGTCACCGGCGTGGTCGTGCTCTCGGCCATCGGCCTGCTGCTGCTCGGCGCGATCACCTACGCCGAGCAGCGCTCGTTCCTCATCAACCGCATCGACCAACAGGCGGTGGCGGCCGCGCCGGCGATCACGCGGGCGTTCGACCAGCAGGGGATCTACGTGCCGGGCGCCCTCCAGCAGGGCGGCGGCCCGGACGGCCGCTTCGGCGGCGGACCCGGCGGGCCGCTCGGCGCGGACGCGAACCTCCCCCCGGGGACCTACGGGCAGCTGCGCGCCGCCGACGGCACTGTCGTCGGGCATCTCGTCTTCTCCTACGGCGGCCTGGCGACGCCGCGCATCCCCACCACGCTCGCCGCGAACCGGCCGGTGACGGTCGGCTCGACGGGCTCGTCGGGCCTTCGCTACCGCGTGGTCGCCATCCCCAACCGCGACGAGCCCGGCACGACGGTCATCGCCATCCCGCTGCGCGATGTCGATCAGACGCTGCATCGCCTGCTGCTGGTCGAGCTGCTCGTCATCGCCGGCGTCCTGCTGGCCGTGGGGGTCGGCGCGTGGATCCTCGTGCGCGTGAGCCTGCGCCCGCTCGATCGCATGGGCGAGACCGCCGGCGCGATCGCCGCCGGCGACCTCGACCGCCGCGTCAGCCCCGCGACCGACAAGACCGAGGTCGGTCGCCTGGGCCTCGCGCTGAACGCGATGCTGGCGCGGCTGGAGCGCGCGTTCGCCGAGCGGGAGGCCAGCGAGGACCGCCTGCGCCGCTTCCTCGCGGACGCCTCGCACGAGCTGCGCACGCCGCTGGCGTCGATCCGCGGCTACGCCGAGCTGCTGCGCATCGGCGCGGCTGCGACGCCGGAGGAGGCCGAGAAGGCCACAACCCGCATCGAGCAGGAGGCGAGTCGCATGGGCGTGCTCGTGGAGGACCTGCTGACGCTCGCACGCCTGGACGAGCTGCGCGAGCCGATCCGCGAGCCCGTGGACCTCGTCACGCTCGCGCGCGACGCGGCAGACGACGCGCGCGCCGCCGCGCCGGACCGCGCGATCGAGGTGCACGGCGACGGGGAGGCGGTCGTCACCGGCGACGCCCACCTCATCCACCAGGTGCTCGCGAACCTGCTGCGCAACGCGCTCGTGCACACGCCGCCCGGCACGCCGATCGAGGTCGGCGTCACGCGCGCGGCGGGCGAGGTGCTGCTCGAGGTCCGCGACCACGGGCCGGGGCTGCCGACGGGCGACACCGGCGCGCCCTTCCAGCGGTTCTGGCGGGCGGAGGGCGGGCGCACCCGCGGCAAGGGCGGCGCGGGGCTGGGGCTGGCGATCGTCGCGGAGATCGTGGCCTCGCATGGCGGCACCGTCGTGGCCGAGAACGCGCCGGACGGCGGGGCGCGCTTTACCGTCCGCCTGCCCGCCGCACAGGACGCAGCGCCCGCCCCGTCCGCGGTGTGAGCGGGGCGCCGCTCAGCCGGACGTCGTCGCGTCGTCCACGTAGTCGACCTCGAACGCCGATCCACCGGCGGTGAGCGCGCCCGGCGTCGCCCCGGCGGTCGAGAGGCCGCCAGGCGGGCCGTAGCCGAAGCCCGGCCCGCCGCCGAACCGCGGTCCGGCCGTGGGCGCGAGCGAGATCGCCGCCCGCGACCAGGCCGTGTCGGCGATCGTGCCCGTGTGCCCGCTCAGGGTCGTCGCATGGGCGGCGGTGAACGCGGCGCTGGCGAAGTTCGCCAGCGGCAGGGTGCGGCACGCGTTCGAGCTGAAGCACTCAGACGGCGCCTCGACGATCCAGTCGGCCGAGGTGACGTCGACGACGCTCGCGGTCACGGTCTTGACGAACGTCGCGCCGGTCGTCGCGTCGGTCAGGCGCAGGCGCACGACGCGGCCGCGGACCTGCACGCTCGCGGAGATCGCGTCGCCCGGGGAGACCGTCATCTTGATCGTGCGCGAGGCGGCCGGTACCAGCTCGTACCAGGCGGTGTAGAGCGCCCGGCCCGATGGCGTGCACTCGGCGTCAGTGCCGATCTGCTCGAGCGCCCTGGAGGTCTGGTGGTAGCCGCCGAGGCCGATCCATGGCGAGGCAACGGCGGTGCGCCCGCCGCTGCACGTGACCGACGGCTGCGTCCAGCTGGCGCTGACCGCACGGAACTTCACGCCGGCGCGCGAGGCAACGTAGCCCGACCAGTTCGCGCTCGTGCTCGTGGTGTCCGCGCCGGCGGCCGGGGCCGCGACGAGCAGCGTCGCGCACACCAGGCCCGCGGCGCGCAGGAGCTTCCATGACGTCCGTGGCATGCACCCAGTGTGGGGGCAAAGTCTGAGAGATGTCGCAGAGCCGGCCGGGAATCCGGTGAGGTCAGTCGTCGTCGAGCCCGTCGAGGATCACCGTCGCATCGCCGTAGCGATCGGGCGGCACGCGCAGGGCGATGTCGCCGCGCCCGGCCGCATCGAGCGGCCAGTCGGCGGTCAGCTCCGCGGGGACGCCGAGGTCGCGAAGCTGCGCGACGAACGCCCGCGCGGTCGGCAGGTCCTCGTAGTCGGCGACCGGCGGCCAGTCGTCGAAGCGGGGATCGGCGACGTGCAGCTCGCCGGAGCGTTGGCGACGGCGGAAGAGGCTGATCCGGCGACGATAGCCGGACGCCCGGCCCGAACCGTGGTATGACATACTCCATAGCCGTGGCCGCCGAACAGCGCCCCGCACGCGAGCGGATGATCGCCAGCACCGCCCTGCTGGTGCGCGAGCGCGGGGCGCGCGCGACCAGCATCGACGACGTGCTCGCCCACAGCGGCGCGCCACGCGGCTCGGTCTACCACCACTTCCCCGGCGGCCGCGACCAGCTCCTGCGCGAGGCCACGGCGTTCGCCGGTGAGGTCGTCGCCCGGCGGCTGGAGCGCGGCATCGGCCGCGACCCGCTACAGGCACTCGACATGTTCCTCGGCACCTACCGCGAGGAGCTCATCGCGAGCGGCTTTCGCAGCGGCTGCCCGCTCGTGGCCGTCGCGATCGAGTCGCGCGAGGACGGCCCCGGCCTGCAGGACGCCGCCGGCGCGGCGTTCGAGCGCTGGGCGGCGCTGCTCGCGCGCAGCTTCACCGAGGGCGGGGTCGCCGAGGCGCGGGCACGTGAGCTGTCCGTGATGACGCTCGCCGCCGTCGAGGGGGCGCTCGTGCTGTGTCGCGCGCAGCGCGACGCCGCGCCGCTCGACAGCGTGCACCGTCAGCTGCGCGCGCTGCTGCACGACGAGCTGGACCGCCCACGACCACGATCAGGAGAGGGCCGATGACGACCGAGACATGGCAGCCGACCGCCTGCATCCTCTGCGAGTGCAACTGCGGGATCGAGGTTCAGCTCGAGGGCCGCTCGCTGGCGCGGATCCGCGGCGACCGCGCCCATCCGGCCTCGCAGGGCTACACGTGCAACAAGGCGCTGCGCCTCGACCACTACCAGAACGGCCCGGACCGCCTGACCGCGCCGCTGCGCCGGCGTGCCGATGGGAGCTTCGAGGAGATTGACTGGGACACCGCGATCGCCGAGGTCGCCCGCGGCTTCGAGCGCGTGCGCGACACGCACGGCGGCGAGGCGATCTTCTACTACGGGGGCGGCGGCCAGGGCAACCATCTCGGCGGGGCCTACAGCGGCGCGTTCCTGCGCGCGCTCGGCGCGCGCCACCGCTCGAGCGCGCTGGCGCAGGAGAAGACCGGGGAGGCGTGGGTCGACGCGCAGCTCTCCGGCGGCCACACGCGCGGGGAGTTCGAGCATGCCGAGGTGGCCGTCTTCGTGGGCAAGAACCCCTGGATGTCGCAGAGCTTCCCGCGTGCGCGCGTCGTGCTGCGCGAGATCGCCAAGGACCCTACGCGCTCGATGATCGTCATCGATCCGGTGGTGACCGACACGGCGAAGCTCGCCGACATCCACCTGCGGGTGCGCCCCGGGACGGACGCGTGGTGCCTGGCGGCGCTGGTCGGCACGCTCGTCCAGGAGGCCCTGCTCGACGAGGGCTTCCTGGCCGCCCACGCCGACGGCGTCGAGCCGGTGCGCGAGGTCTTCGCCCGCGTGCCGGTCGGCGACTACGCCGCGCGCTGCGGGGTCGGCGAGGAGCTGATCCGCACCGCGGCGCGGCGCATCGCCGCGGCGACGAGCGTCGCGGTGTTCGAGGACCTCGGCATCCAGCAGGCGCCGAACAGCACGCTCTGCTCGTACCTCAACAAGCTGCTGTGGCTGCTCACCGGGAGCTTCGCCAAGCCTGGGGGCCAGCACCTGCACTCCTGGCTCGCGCCCCTGTTCCGGCCCTCGCGCGTCGGACGCACCCCGGTCACCGGGGCGCCGATCATCGGCGGCCTGGTCCCGTGCAACGTCATCCCGGACGAGATCCTCACCGACCACCCCGCGCGCTTTCGGGCGATGCTCGTCGAGAGCTCGAACCCGGCGCACTCGCTGGCCGACTCCAGGCGGATGGGCGAGGCGCTCGACGCGCTCGAGCACCTGGTCGTGATCGACGTGGCGATGACCGAGACCGCGCGCCACGCCCACTACGTGCTGCCGGCGGCGACGCAGTACGAGAAGCCCGAGGCGACGTTCTTCACCCTCGAGTTCCCGCGCAACAGCTTCCATCTGCGCCACCGGCTGCTCGAGCCGCTCCCTGGGACGCTCCCCGAGCCCGAGATCTACGCGCGCCTGATGCGCGCGCTGGGAGTGCTGGACGAGGCCGAGCTCGAGCCGCTGCGCGCGGCGGCCCGGGAGGGCCGCGGCGCGTACGCGCAGGCGTTCGCCGCCGCGGCGGCGGGGGATCCGCGGATTGCGCGCCTGGCGCCCTATGTGCTGTACGCGACGCTCGGCCCGACGCTCCCCGAGGGCCTCGAGGGCGCCGCGGCGCTCTGGGGCCTCGCGCAGCGCTGCGCGATGACCTATCCGGACGCCGTGCGGCGCGCCGGCCATGCCGACGGCGACGCGCTGTTCGACGCGATCCTCACCGCGCGCTCCGGCGTCGTCTTCACCGTCGACGAGTACGAGGACGACTTCGGCTACATCACGCACGCCGGCCACCGCTTCGCGCTCGAGATCCCCGAGCTGCTGCGCGAGACCGACGCGCTGCAGAACGCCACGCCGGGCTGGACGAGCGACGAGTTCCCGTTCGTGCTGTCCGCGGGCGAACGCCGCGCCTACACCGCGAACGACATCTTCCGCGACGCGGCCTGGCGCAAGCGGGACCCCGACGGCGCCCTGCGCCTCAGCCCCGCGGACGCGCAGACGCTCGGCCTCGCGAGCGGGGACCGCGCGCGGGTCACCACGGCGCGCGGCAGCGCGGAGACCGTCGTCGAGGTGAGCGACGCGATGCAGGCAGGCCACGCCTCGCTGCCCAACGGCTTCGGCCTGGACGTCACCGCGCCCGACGGGACGACGAGCACCGCCGGTGTCGCCCCGAACCGCCTGACCTCGTCCGACTGGCGCGACCCGTTCGCGGGCACGCCGTGGCACAAGCACGTCCCCGCGCGCATCGAGCCGGCCGCCGCCGGGCGCTGACCCGCCCCTCCACCACGCCGAGCGTCCCTCGCT
>DATKLF010000146.1:0-29712 GCA_035542555.1 Solirubrobacteraceae bacterium
AGCGGCTTGAAGTGCCAGCGGGAGAGCACATACGTGAGCATGTCCGTCTCGGCGACGACCGTCGCGCTTCGCGTCTTGCCG
Organism: Solirubrobacteraceae bacterium; assembly: GCA_035542555.1. GTDB lineage: Bacteria > Actinomycetota > Thermoleophilia > Solirubrobacterales > Solirubrobacteraceae > F1-60-MAGs163. The sequence goes on from DATKLF010000146.1 coordinate 82, forward strand.
GTGATGAGCGCCATCTCCCCGAAGTGGTCGTTCGGGCCCAGCTTCGCGCGCGCCACGCCCGCGACCGAGACGCTCGCCGTGCCCTCGGCGATCAGGAAGAAGCCGATCCCGCCGACCTCCTCACTGGAGATCTCGTGCCCGGCCGCGAAGCGCCGCTCGGTGAGCGATTCGGCCAGCGACGCGCGCTCGCGCTTGCTGAGACTCTGGAAGAGGGGGGATCTGGAGACCGCCTCCTCGGCGCTGATGCCCATGAAGCGACCCTATCCGCGCCGGGCACAGCGTTTCAACGGGCCGCCGGGCACGCTACGCGCGCGAGCTGAGGACCCCGCCGCTGAGGACGCCGCCGTCGGCGGAATCCCAGTGCGCGTGCACCGTGCGGACGCGCCCGTCGGCCATGCGGCAGCGCGCGCGGAACCCCAGGCCGTCCGGGTCGATGCGGCGCACGCGCCCCCGGCACGCCGCGCCGCTCGGCAGGTACTCCATCTGGAACTCGGTGTCGACGAGCGTCTGCACGCCGACCAGGAGGTCGGCCCGGACGAGCACCCGCTGCGGGCCGGTGCCCCGCCCCGCCATCGAGACGATCCCCCTGGTCACCCCCGACTGGCTGAGGATCTGCCCGTCCAGGCTGTCGGTGAACGTGCCCGCGTTCCATGGCCGCGGGCGGAAGGCCAGCGGCCCGAGCGACACGGCGACGAGCGCTGCGCACACCGCCGCGGCGCCGGCCGCGACGGCCCCCAGGCGTGCGGGGCTGATGACGCCGCGCACGCGCAGGACGCGCCACCCGACGGCGAGCAGGACGGCGAACACGCACAGCGCCTCGAGCGTCAGCAGCCATGGGCTGCTGCGGTCGGTCCCGGACCCGAGCCCGTGGATCGTCGCGCCGCCCCAGACGGCGAAGTTCAGGTAGTGCAGGCGCCGCCAGGCGGTGTACGCGATGCGGTCGCGCAGGCGGTTGGTGATCGCCAGCGCGAGGAGCAGCTCGGCGGCCACGACGCCGAGCCCCACGAACGCCGGGCGGTAGCTGCTCGCGAACGGCACGAGCAGCGATCGCAGCGTGAACGGCAGGTACGAGTCGATCGCGATTGCGACGACGTGGATGACGACGAACGTGCCGGCCAGCAGCCCCGCGAAGCGGTGCACGTCCTGGAGCGCGAACCGCGGCCAGCGCTCGTTGCGCACGTGGCTGGAGAGCGTTGTCCCGAGGACGACGACGAGCGTGAGCAGCAGGTACGCCACGACCCCGCCTGCACGGGCCGCATACCAGTCGATGGGGCTGGAGGTCAGGTGCACGTCAGGAGGTGGCGCTCTGCACGCTCTGCGGCGCCTGCGGGGGCGCGACGACGCCGATGCTGTCCTGCTGGACGATCGCCTCGAAGCGCGGCGGCGCGGCGAGCGGCTGCGCGCGGTGCTTGGGATGGCTCGCGTATGTGCGGCGGGCGAGGCCCAGGCCCGCCATGAAGAGCGCGAGCGCCAGCACGGCCACCAGCAGCTTCACGCGCTCGGCGCGACGCCGCGCGGCCCGCACCGCCGGCGAGGCGCGGCGCGTCGGGACGGCGGTCGGTCGGTCGGCGGGCGGCATGGGCTGGTGGGCCTGACCATCCCACGCTACGGCGCCGAGCACCAAGCGCCGGCAAAGAGCCTGGGAGGCAACTTGCGGGGTCTCGCGGCACCCGTTGCTAGCGTGGCCGCACGCGAGGTGGGCCCGAAACGGCCGCGATCGGGGATGCCGGCCGCCCGCCACCGTGCCGTCGATGCAACGCTCCAGCCTGCGACTCCGCCTGTTCTGCGCCTGCGCGCTCGCGCTGCTGGCCGCCGGCCTGAGCGCCGTGGGCGGCGCGAACGCCGACCTGCAGGGTCGCGTTTCCGCCGGCCAGGCGCGCGAGCGCGCGCTGCGGGGGGCTATTCGTGCCGACAACAGCCACGTCGCGCGCTACCAGGGCCGCATCGACGACCTGCAGCAGCAGCTCTCGGGCATCCAGGCCAGCCTCGACGCCGAGCGCCAGCTCCTCGGCTCGCTGCAGGGCCAGCTTCGCGGCGCCCGCGCGCGCCTGGTGACGCTGCGCGCGCGGCTCGCACGCGACAAGCAGGTGCTCGCGCGTCAGCTCGTCGCCGCCTACGAGACGCCCCAGCCGAACCTCGTCACGGTCGTGCTCGACTCGGACGGCTTCGCCGCTCTGCTCGACCGCGTCGACGGCATGCGCATGATCGCGCGCGAGAACGCGGGTGTCACCGACACCGTGCTCACCCGCCAGCAGGCCGTCCGCACGCAGGCCGCGCGGCTCGCCGTCCTGGAGGCCCGCCAGCAGCGGATCACCGACGCGCAGCTCGTGCAGCGCGATGAGGTGGCGCGATTGCGCCTTCAGATCGTGAACCAGCAGCTGGTCTGGGTGCGCGCGCGCGACCGCAAGGCCGCTGCGCTGCGCGGCCTGTCGGCCCGCCAGCACGGGCTCGAGCAGCAGCTCGCCCGCCTGCAGGCGCGCGAGGCGGCCTCGACCGGAGCCGGGTATGGCAGCGGACCGGCGAGCGGCGTCCCGCCGGTCACCGGCTCGTTCGCTCCGCACGGCGGTGCCTACGGGTTCTTCCAAGCGCCCGGGACGAACTACTCCGTCGGCGACGAGCCGCAGATCGCCGCCCGCCTCGACGCGCTCGGCAAGGCGCTGCAGCTCCACCTCATCGGCATCTCCGGCTACCGCACGCCCGCCCACTCGATCGAGGTCGGCGGTTTCGCGAACGACCCGCACACGCGCGGGCAGGCGTCGGACACCCCGGGCGTGGAGGGCGTGCCGGAGGCAACGCTCGAGCGCTTCGGGTTGGAGCGCCCCTTCCCGGGCGCGGCCGAGGCCGACCACATCCAGCTGCTCGGCAGTCCGCTGTAGCGTCCCGTCCGACCGCGGCCCGCGGCGCGAGAGGATGGCCCCTGCGTGTACGAGGACGACGGCCTCCCTGAGGAGCTGGCCGGCTCCACGCTGGTGCGCCGCGCGCTGCCCGTCGCGCTCGTCCTCGCCGCGCTCATCCTGATCGCGCTGCTGGCGCCCGGGCTGGCAGAGGTCCGCCGGCGCCTGAGCGGCGCCGATCCCGGGTGGCTTGCCGCAGGCGTCCTGCTCGAGGCGCTGTCCTGCGCCTCCTACGTCGTCATGTTCCGGCCGGTGTTCAGCCCGCGGATGTCCTGGCGGCTCGCCGGGGAGATCAGCGCCGCCGAACTCGGTGTCGGCTCGCTCGTGCCGACCAGCGGTGTGGCCGGGCTGGCGCTCGGCGGCTGGGTCCTGCACCGCGGGGGCATGCCCGCCGACCGGGTCGCACGGCGGTCGGTCGCGTTCTTCGTGCTCAAGAGCGGGGTGAACTTCGTCGCGGTCGTGGTGCTCGGGCTGCTGCTCGCGGTGGGGCTCATCGGCCCACCTCAACCGTGGTGGCTGACCATCGTGCCCGCGCTCGGCGCGGCGCTCGTCATCGTGCTCGTCGTCCTGGCGCCGCGCGTCGGACCGGGTCCGGCGCCACCTGCGGACGCGTCGCGCACGCAGCGCGCGCTGAGCGCGGTGCGCTCCGCGCTCGTGCGGGGCGGGCGCGAGGGACTCGCCGTCGCGCGCCGCCCGCGGCCGTCACTGCTCGCCGGTGCGGTCGGCTACTGGATCTTCGACAACGCCGTCCTGTGGGCCAGCTACCACGCGGTCGGCGTGGTCCCGCCCGCGAGCGTGGTCCTCATGGGCTACCTCATCGGCCAGCTCGGCGGCGCGCTGCCGCTGCCCGGCGGCGTCGGCGGGATCGACCTCGGGCTCGTGGGGACGCTCGTCGCCTACGGCGCGCCGGCGGCGCCCACCGCGGCGGCGGTCCTCGCCTACCGCCTGATCCTCTTCTGGCTGCCGCTCGGCCTCGGCGTGCTCGGCGCGGCCGGCCTGCGGGCCCGGCTGCGCGATCCGGCAGGCTTCCTGCTCGAGTCGCCCGCGGTCAGCGCCGCCGGGCCAGCCCGATGATCACGTGCACCGGGAACTCGGCCGGCGTCTCACCCGCGGCGACGATCGCCGCGACCTGCTCGAGCGTCGCGCGCCGCTGCTCCTCGGGCATGGCGGCAACCCAGCTCATCGAGGACAGGAGATCGGCCATCCGCTCCGGCTGCGCCGGCTGGTTCGTCGTCACCCGGATCTCGCGCAGCTCATCGAACCCCCCGGCCACGCGCACCGACTCGCGCCAGGGCGGGCCGTCGAAGTGGGGGTGCTCCGGGCGCAGCCGCTCCATCAGCGTGCCGAGCTCGTGCGCCCACGAGGCGCCGCTCCAGTCCGGCACGCTCGACAGCAGCGCCAATCCGCCGCCGGGGCGCAGCACACGCCGGATCTCCGCCAGGGCCGCGGGCCGGTCGAACCAGTGGAAGGCGTCGCCGACGGTCACGGCGTCGACGGACGCGTCGTCCAGCGGGATCGCCTCCGCGACCCCGGCGCGCACGCGCTCGGCGCCGACGCTCGTGGCCAGGACCTCGCGCAGCGCGTCCAGCGGCTCCACCGCGACGACGTCGTACCCGCCGGCGAGCAGCGCGCGCGTCAGCTTGCCCGTGCCGGCTCCGAGGTCGAGCACCGGTGCGCCCGGCGCGAGCCCCAGCTCCGCGCCGATCGCGCCGATGACCGCCGGCGCATAGTCGCGCCGGCCGCGCTCGTACGCGTCCGCGACGCCGGCGAAGTGCTGCGCGAGCGGGTGCAGGGCCACGCTGCTCAGCGTACGCGGTGGCGCCGCGCCCGCGCGGTCAGCCAAGCGCCGCGAGGAACGCGAGCATGCGCCGCCAGGCGTCCTCGCATGCCTCGGCGTGATCGCGGAAGGAGCGGTCGAAGAACGAGTGGGGGGCGCCGGCGTAGGTCACGACTTCGTGCGCGACGCCCGAGGACTGGAGGCTCGCCTCGAAGCGCGCGAGGTCCTCCGGCGGGATCCCCGGGTCCGCTCCGCCGAAGAGCCCGAGCACCGGGACGCGCATGTGGGTCGCCTCGTCCTTCACCGACGGGAGTCCGAGCCGCGCGCCCGAGAGCACGCCGTAGAAGCCGACGACGGCGGCCACGCCCAGTGCGCCGTCGGTGCCGACGAGGAACGAGTGCAGCCCGCCGAAGCAGAAGCCGACGCTCGCGCGCGACCCAGCGCCGACGCGCGCCTCCAGCGCCGCGAGCGCCGCCTCCCCGTCGGCACGGACCTGGGGGATGCGCGTCTGCATGACGTGCGGCATGTAGTCGAAGTGCTCGTCCCGGGGCCCGAGCCCGGCCGTGCGGCCGAAGTAGTCGAAGGCGACCGCGTGGTGGCCGGCCTGGGCGAAGCGGTCGGCGAGCTCCTCGTAGAAGCCGTACAGGCCGCGCACGTCGGGGAAGATCAGCACCCGCGCCGCGTGTGCGGTGTCCGCTGGCGCTTCGGCGAGGTAGGCAGAGAGCCGCGTGCCGTCCGCCGAGGTCACCGCGACGCGCTCGCTCGGCGCGCCGCCGGCCAGGCGGCGGCGCGCAAGGTCGGCGGGGAGCTCGGGCGGGCGGGCGTCGTGGGCAAAGCACATGCGCTGCGCCGAGCGTACACGCGGCGCCTGCCCGCGGCCGAGGCGCGGCCCCGGTCAGCCCAACCTGACGACCCGGCCGCCTGCGGCCGAGCGACGGGCGGCGTCGAGGACCTCGAGCACGCGCACGGCGTCCCACGGGTCGACGGGCATCGCCCCGCCGTCGCGCAGCGCGCGCGCCACGCCGGCATAGAAGCGCTCGTACTCCCCGCGGGCCGTCGCGACGCGCTCTGCGTCGTCGTCGCTGCCGACCGTCCCCCAGCGTTCCGGCGGGTCCTCGCCCCAGCCCGGGTCGCCTGGGCGCAGCCCGCCGGCGAGCTGGTCCTCTTGAACGTCGAGCCCGAACTTCACGAACGCCGCGGCGTCGCCGAGCACGCGCATCCGCGGCGGGATCTGGGCGGCGAGCGCGCTCATCCCCAGGTGCGAGCGCACGCCGCCTTCGTGCTCGAGCGCGACGAACACGTCGTCGTCCGCCGCGGCACCCGCCCGGCGCATGTCGAGCTCGCCGTACACGCGGACGGGCCGGCCGAAGAGCTGCACCGCCTGGTCCACCAGGTGGCTTCCGAGGTCGAGCAGCAGGCCGCCGCCGTCGCCCGGCGGCTCGATGTCGCGCCAGCCTCCGGCGGTTTGCGGGCGCCAGCGATCGAAGCGGCTCTCGAAGCGCAGCACGGTTCCGAGCCGCCCATCCTCGAGCAGCGCGCTCAGCGTCAGCAGGTCGCCGTCCCACCGACGGTTCTGGAAGACCGTGAGCCGTCCGCCCCTGTGCTCGGCGTGCTCGACGAGCGCCCGCGCACCCGCCGCCTCTGGTGCGAGCGGCTTGTCGACCACGACCGCCAGGCCCTCATCGAGCGCCGCGATCGCGAGCGCGACGTGCGAGCTGTTCGGCGTCGCGACGACCACCAGATCCAGCTCACCTGCGCGCTCCCAGACCTGGGCGGCGTCGTCGGCGAGCGCGGCCCCCGGATGCTCCGCGATCGCCTGCGCGCGGCGGGCGGGGTCGCGGGTGACGATGACCGCGAGCTCGAGCCCGGGCTCGGCGGCGATCAGCGGGGCGTGGAACACGCGTCCGGCCAAGCCGAAGCCGAGCAGCGCGACGCGCGCGGGTGCGGCGGTCATGGCGCCACGCTACCCGCCCGCGACGTCGGTGGCATCCAGGGTCCGCATCCAGGCCGCCCGCACGGCGAAATCCTTGGGGAAATCTATGTGTCGGGCGGTAGCGTTCGCGCAATGGCTATGACTGTCACACAGCTCACAGCGTTCCTCGCCGTCGTTCGTGACGGGTCGGTGACCGCGGCCGCCGAGCGCCTGGTCGTGACCCAGCCCTCGGTGTCGGCGGCGGTCGCCGCGCTCGGCCGCGAGCTCGGCTGCGAGCTGTTCGAGCGCGACGGCCGCGGCGTTCGGCTCAGCCCCGCCGGCGAGGCCTTCGCGCCCTATGGGGCGGACGTGCTCGGGCTGCTCGAGGAGGGGCGCCGGGCAGCCCGCGAGGCGGCGGAGCTCGCGCAGCGGCGCCTGCGCATCGCCGCGGTCACGACGGCCGCGGAGTCCTTCGTCCCGCTGCTGCTGCGAGCGTTCGCGGCCGAGCACCCCGATGTCGCGCTCGCACTCGACGTCGGCAATCGCGACGCCGTGCTCCGGCAGGTGCTGGAGCACACCGCCGACGTCGCTATCGCCGGTCGCCCGCCGGCGCGCGACAGGCTCGCCGCGACACCGCTGATGGACAACCCGATCGTCTGCGTCACGGCGGCCGACGATCCGCTCGCGGACGCGGGCGCCGCTGCCGCCGACCTGCGCGAGCGCACGTGGCTGCTCCGCGAGGCCGGCTCGGGCACCCGCGCGCTCAACGAGCAGTTCCTCGCCGAGCGCGGCCTGGCCCCTGCGACCCTGACCCTGGGCTCGAACGGTGCGATCCGGCAGGCGGTTCGCGCCGGGCTCGGGATCTCGCTGGTGTCGCGCGCGGCCGTCGAGCTCGATCTCGCCGCCGGCCTGCTCGCGGAGATCCGCCTCGACGATCCGCCGGCGGCGCACCCGTGGTTCGTCCTGCGCTCGGCGGTCGGCCCCGTCCGCCCGCCGGTCGCGGCGTTTGTCGCGTTCGCGGCCTCAGGCTTCGGCGGCGACGTACCGGCCGTCGGCGCGTGAACCCGGCCCGCCGAGCGCGACGGCGGCGCGCGCGGTGACCAGCTGGTAGAGCAGCAGCAGCTGTGTGATCGCCAGGGACTCCGAGCGCTGTAGCGCCGTCCCGACCGTGAACTCCCCGAGCCGGTCCGTGCGCAGGTGGCTGGCGAAGTGCATGCGGTCCCACACGCGCTCCTGGATGGCCGCGCTGCGCCGCCCGTCGATCGTGCCGGGCACCCACAGCGACCGCTCGGTCGCGTGCTCGTCGAGCGAGATGCCGTTCGCCGCGCCGTCCACGAGCGGCGCGAGGTCGGGGTGGACGAGCCCCGGGCGCATCGTGACCCGTGCGTCGAGGTGCTCCTGGTCGCCGCGGTCGCCCGGCATGAACGACACGACGATGTCGGCGTGGCGGCGCTGCGGTCGCACGTGCGCCTCGGCGTCCGCCTCGCGCCGGTCGAGTTCCTCGAGGACCTCGTCCGTCGTGTAGCCGCGGCGCGAGCAGTCGCGCTGCACCTTCCAGCGCCGGCGCATCTCCTCCGGCGGGTCGAGGAACACGCGGATGTCGAAGACGTCGCGCATCCGCTGCGTGTGGAACGCCAGCAGCCCCTCGACGATCGTGAAGCGCGTGGGATGGACGTACACCGGCGGCAGGAACGTGCCGTCCTTGTGCCGATAGGCGGGCTTGAGGATCGGCTCGCCGGCGCGCAGGTGCAGCAGGTGCTGCTCGAGCACGTCGATGTGGTTGCACTCGGGGTCCAGCGGCGTCAGGCCGCGCTCGAGTCGCTGGCGGCGGTCGTAGCGGTGGTAGTCGTCGGCCGAGACGTGGGTCACCTGCTCTTCGCCGAGCACCCGCACGACGCCGCGCGTGAGCGTCGTCTTGCCGGCGGCCGAGTCGCCGACAATGCCGAGCAGAACAGGTCGCGGCATGGCCGGGCACGGTAGCGCTGGAGCGCTTGGTGGTGGAGGGCAAGGACGACTATTAGCAAGAGATCAATGGGAACATCCGAAATCTGCATTTGACGCCTATGTCTTGAGCAAGGCAGCCTTCACGGCATGAACGCGAGCACGGACGAGACCGGGCGCGACCGCTGGGCCGCCGGCGTGACCCCCTACGCCGAGATGGGCTACTACGACGCCGACTACGAGCCGAAGGACACCGACGTGCTCGCGGCGTTCCGGGTCACCCCGCAGCCCGGTGTCGACCCGGTCGAAGCCGCGGCGGCCGTCGCCGGCGAGTCCTCGACCGCCACCTGGACGGTCGTCTGGACGGATCGGCTGACCGATCACGAGCACTACCAGGCGAAGGCCTACGACGTCGAGCCGGTGCCCGGCCGCGAGGGCGAGTACATCGCGAAGATCGCCTACGACCTCGACCTCTTCGAGGAGGGCTCGATCGCCAACCTCACCTCGTCGATCATCGGCAACGTCTTCGGCTTCAAGGCGCTGCGGGCGCTGAGGCTCGAGGACATGCGCATCCCGGCGCACTACGTCAAGACGTTCCCCGGGCCGCCGCACGGGCTGGTGATGGAGCGCGAGTACCTGGACAAGTTCGGCCGCCCGCTGCTCGGCGCGACCGTCAAGCCCAAGCTCGGCCTGTCGGCGCGGAACTACGGGCGCGTCGTCTACGAGGCCCTGCGCGGCGGCCTGGACTTCACCAAGGACGACGAGAACATCAACTCCCAGCCCTTCATGCGCTGGCGCGATCGCTACCTCTACGCGATCGAGGGGGTCAACCGCGCCTCGGCGTCGACCGGCGAGGTCAAGGGCCACTACATGAACGTCACGGCTGCCACCATGGAGGACATGTACGAGCGCGCCGAGCTCGCCCGCGAGCTCGGCAGCGTGATCATCATGGTGGACCTCACGGTCGGCTACACCGCGCTGCAGTCGATGTCGAACTGGGCGCGGCGCAACGGGGTCCTATTGCACCTGCACCGCGCCGGACACGGCACCTACACGCGCCAGAAGACGCACGGAGTGTCCTTCCGCGTGATCGCCAAGTGGTGCCGCCTGCTGGGGGTCGACCACCTCCACGCCGGGACGGTCGTCGGGAAGCTCGAGGGCGACCCCGCGATCGTCCGCGGCTACTACGACACGCTGCGCCTCGATCGCGTCGCGGCGAACCCGGAGACCGGGGTCCAGTTCGACCAGGACTGGGTCTCGACGCCGGCGGTGATGCCCGTCGCGTCGGGCGGCATCCACGCCGGGCAGATGCATCAGCTGCTGCACCACCTCGGCGAGGATGTCGTGCTGCAGTTCGGCGGCGGCACGATCGGGCATCCGATGGGGATCGCGGCGGGCGCGACCGCCAACCGCGTTGCCGTCGAGGCGATGATCCAGGCGCGCAACGAGGGTCGCGATGTCCTCCACGAGGGCCCGGAGATCCTGCAGCGCGCCGCAGGCGACTGCCCGGAGCTGCGCGCGGCGCTCCAGGTCTGGAAGGACATCACCTTCGACTTCGAGGCGACCGATACGCCGGACCTCGTCGTCACACCGATGGCAAGCTGAACGCGGGGGCACACGCCATGCGCATCACTCAGGGAACGTTCTCCTTTCTGCCCGACCTCAGCGACGAGCAGATCGCGTCGCAGATCCGCTACGCGCTGGGCCGCGGTTGGGCGATCTCGGTCGAGCACACCGACGACCCGCACCCGCGCAACGCCTACTGGGAGCTCTGGGGGCAGCCGCTCTTCGACCTCGACGCCGCGCACGCTGAGGTCGCGATGCGCGAGGTTCGCGCCTGCCGCGAGGCCCACCCCGCCGCGTACGTGAAGCTCATCGCCTACGACGCCTCCCGTGGACGCCAGACGACCGCGCTGAGCTTCATCGTCGGCCGACCGCCCGACGAGCCGGGCTTCCGGCTCGAGCGCCGCGACGCGCACGACCGCACCATGCGCTACGGCCTGCACGCGTACGCGGCCGACAGGCCGGCGGGCCGCCGCTACGCCGGCGGCGACGGGGCGGGCGCGCGATGACGAGCGTGGCCGGCACGGCGCCGCACGAAGGGCTCGACGCGATCGCCCGCGAGGCGGACGTCGAGGGCATCCTCGCCGAGCTCGACCGCGAGCTGGTCGCGCTCGCACCCGTGAAGACGCGCATCCGCGAGATCGCCGCGCTCCTGGTCGTCGACCGCCTGCGGCGCGAGGCGGGGCTCGCGACCGGCCGGCCGACGCTGCATATGTCGTTCACGGGCAATCCGGGGACCGGGAAGACGACGGTCGCGCTGCGGATGGCCGACATCCTGCACCGGCTCGGCTTCATCGAGCGCCGCGAGGTCGTCGCCGTGACGCGCGACGATCTCGTCGGCCAGTACGTCGGCCACACCGCGCCGAAGACCAAGGCGGCGCTCGAGCGAGCGCGCGGCGGGGTGCTCTTCATCGACGAGGCCTACTCCCTCTACCGCCCCGAGAACGAGCGCGACTACGGCGCCGAGGCGGTCGAGAGCCTGCTCCAGGCGATGGAGAACGAGCGTGAGCGCCTCGTCGTGATCCTCGCGGGGTACAAGGACCGCATGGACGACTTCTTCCGCCTCAACCCGGGGATGTCCTCGCGCGTGGCGCACCACATCGACTTCCCCGACTACAGCATCGACGAGCTGATGGAGATCGCTCGCCTGATGGTGAGCGCAGCGAGCTACCAGTTCACCGCGGACGCGGACGACGCCTTCCGCGACTACCTGCGCCGGCGCGTGGAGCAGCCGCGCTTCGCGCACGCGCGCAGCGTGCGCAACGCGATCGAGCGCGCTCGCCTGCGCCAGGCCGCCCGGCTCTACGCGGCGGCCCGCGAAGGAGCACGCCCGGGGGTCGAGGACCTCGAGCGCATCGAGGCCGAGGACATCCTGAAGTCCAGCGTCTTCGCGAGCGGGGGAGAGCCGTGCCACGTCCCGTGATCCTGGGCGTCGTCGGCGACTCGGCCGCGGGGAAGACGACGCTCACTCGCGGGCTCGTCCGCGTGCTGGGCGAGGAGAACGTCGCGCACATCTGCACCGACGACTACCACCGCTTCGACCGCAAGGAGCGCGCCGAGCTCGGCATCACGCCCCTGCACCCCGACTGCAACCACCTGGACATCATCGCCCAGCACCTCGCGCACCTGCGCAGGGGCGAGCCGATCCTCAAGCCGGTCTACTCCCACCAGGACGGGACGTTCGCGCCGGCCGTCTACGTGCAGCCCGCCCGCTTCACGGTGATCGAGGGCCTCTTCGGGTACTTCCTGCCCGAGATGCGCGACCTCTACGACGTGCGCGTCTACCTCGATCCGCCGGAGGAGCTCCGCCGCCGCTGGAAGGTGCAGCGGGACTGCTCCCGCCGCGGCTACACGACCGACCAGGTCCTCGCTGAGCTCGATCGCCGAGAGCCGGACTCCGCGGCGTTCATCCGCCCGCAGCGACGCTATGCGGACATGCTCGTCTCCTTCTCGTCACCGCAGCGCCGTGGCGCGTCCGATGCCGAGCACCTCGACGCGGAGCTCACGCTGCGCGACAGCCTGCCGCATCCGGACCTCGCATCGCTCGTCCAGGACGACGCGCGCGGCCTCACGCTGATCGAGCGCGATGACGCCCGGGTCCTGCGCATCCCCGGCACCATCGAGCCCGAGCACGCCGCGGCCATCGAGGAGGCGATCTGGGAGCGCATGCACTTCGCCACGCACCTGCGGGCGCAGCGCCTCGGCGAGTTCACCATCGGGACGGACCTGCACCGTTCCGAGTCGCTTGCACTCGTGCAGCTGCTGATCCTCTACCACCTCGTGACCGCCCGCGCGGCCGTCGCGCTCGGCGGGCCGGGAACGCGTCTCCCCGAGGCCGGGCGCGCGGACACGCACGCCGAGGCGGGCATCCCGTCCTGAGCGCGGAGCGGCCCCAGGGCACGACTGCGGGGCTCGCGCGCGGGCTTGCGCCGGTGCCGCGTCGCGGCGATAGTGCGCCCATGAGGCCGGCGGGCGCCAGCAGCGCAGGGCGCCGGTTCGCGGCGCTTGCGCTCGCGTGCGCGGCGGCTGCGGGCGGGGCTGCGCCGGCCCGCGCGCAGACCTTCACGCCGTGCACGCCCGCGGGCGTGCAGTGCGCGACGGTGACCGTCCCGCTCGATCGCACCCGCCTGGTCCCCGGGACGGTGTCGCTCGCCGTCCGCCGCCTGACCGGATCGAGTCCCGGCTCCGGGGTGCTCGTCGCGCTGGCCGGCGGCCCGGGCGCGTCTGCGATCTTCGAGGTGGAGGGGCTCGCGACCGAGCTGCGGTCGCTGCTCGGCGGCCGCGACCTCGTGGTGTTCGACGTGCGCGGGGTCGGGCTGTCGGATCCGATCACCTGCCCGGGCCTCAGCCGGGCGACCGCTGACGCCTGTGCCGCGCGCCTCGGCCCCGCGCGGGCCTTCTACCGCACCACCGACACCGCCGACGACCTCGAGGCCGTGCGCAGCGCGCTCGGGGTGGATCGGATCTCGCTGTATGCGGAGTCCTACGCGACCGCCGCTGCCTACGACTACGCGGCGCGCTACCCGCAGCACGTCGACCGCGTGGTGCTCGACTCTCCCGTGCCGCCGCACGGGTTCGATGCGCTCGTGCGCAGCACCGGGCGCGCCGTGGACCGCGTGCTGCGCGTCAACTGCCGGTTCGGATGCCACGGCGCGAACCCCGTCGCCGACGTCGCCCGCGTGGCGCCGTGGCTGGGCTCGCGCGGGCGCTCGGCCCCGCTCATCCGGCCCAGTGGCCGCCCCACCAGCTTCACCCTCACCGAGCCCGGTCTGTGGGCGACGCTGCTCGAGTCCGACCGCAACCCGGCGATGCGCCTGCTGTTGCCCGCCGCGCTGCACGCCGCGCGCGTCCGGGACCTCGGGCCGCTGATGCGGCTGGACTCGCTGATGGCGCAGGCCGGCCAGTCCGGCGCCCCGGCCAGCGGCACGCCCTTCAGCGAGACGATCAACACCGTCACGCTCTGCGAGGAGACGCCGATGCCCTGGGCGCGGGACTCCTCGGTCGACGTCAACGCGCGTGTGCGGGCGCTGATCGACGCCTTCGATCGCCAGCCGCATGGCACCTACGGCCCGTTCGACCCGGTCCAGTTCGCACGCGGCAGCAGCCCCGCGGCGCAGTGCCTGAAGTGGCCGCAGTCTGCGCGGGTTCCCACGCAGGGCGACGCGGGGGTGCCGGCGGCGCCGGTGCTCGTGCTCTCCGGCGACAGCGACATGCGCACGCCGCTCGAGGACGCGCAGGCGCTCACCCGCTCACTGCCGAACGGCGCGCTGCTCGAGGTCGAGCAGACGGGGCACGGGGTGATCGGCAGCGTGCCGCACGCGGCGAGGGCCTGCCTCGAGCGGGCGCTGACGGCGTTCGGCGCCGGCGGCGCGGCGGGCGGCGTCTGCCGCGTCGACTCGCTGCGCGTCACGCCGTTGCCGGTGCCGCCGCGCTCGCTCGCCGCGCTCGCTCCCGCGCCCGGCGTGCGCGGCCTGCCGGGGCGCACGCTCGCCGCCGTCGTCGCCACGCTGGCCGACGCGCAGGTCGACGGCTACGCCGCGCTGTACGCCGGCGACGGCACGTCAATCGCCGAGGGCGGCTTGCGGGGTGGGCTCATGCGCGGGACAGCGAAGATCCTGCGGCTGCAGCGGCTCGTCTTCGTCCCGGGCGTGACGGTGACCGGCACGATGGACATCGAAACCGGAACCGCGACGGTCAAGGTCTCGGGGAGCGGCGCGCACGGCCGCGTCACGATCACCGCGGACAGGCTGATCGCCGCGCTCGGCCGGGTGCACGTGAACACGAAGCGCCCGCGCGGCCCCGTCGACAACACGGCGCCGTAGTGGCGCTCACCGGCAGGCCGCACGGCCGCCCCGTGGGGCGGCCGTGTCCTGTCTGTGCGATATCGGAAGGATGCCCTACGCCGAGGCGGCTGGCGCGGCGACGCCCTCACGCTGCGGCGGTGCCGCGCGGGGCGCCCGCAGCGCCCCGAAGACGAACAGCGCCAGGATGCCCAGGCCGATGCCCGCGAGCAGCATCGCGATGCCGGTCACGATGCCGAACGTGGCGACGCGCTCGGCCATGTAGCTCGTGTTCAGCGCCGTGGAGAGCGCCGTCTCCTGAATCCAAACGTTGCGGATCGGGTTGTCGACCGGCTGGCCCTGCGCGTCCTTGAGCGCAGCGGTCTCGTCGTTCGTGCCCTTGCCGTCCTTCGTCGCGTAGCGCGGCAGCTCCGCGTACGTCTTGCCGCTGGTCGCCTCCAGCGCATGGATGCGCATGTACTGCGCGAAGCAGCGGGCGCTCGAGCCGTTCGTGACCGCCTTGTTGGCGACCGAGCAGGTCGGCATGGAGATGCTCGCGGGCAGGTTCGCCTTGGCTGCCTCGGCCTTGATCGCCGACGGTGTCATGTCGGGCGTGCCGACGATCTGCTCCTGTGACAGGTTGTCCTTGACCGTGCTGCGTCCGCTGATGCCGACGACGATCGCCCCGATCCCGAAGGCGATCAGGACGAGGGCGGCAAGGATGCCGCCCAGTTCCAGGACCTTGCGCATGAAGTGCTCCTCGCTCTCACGTGCGCCGGGTGATGGGTGCCCGGCTGCGCGCGCAGTCTGGCCCGGCCGCGCGCTCCCGCGCATCGGGGATTGGCCCGCGCGACCCGCGGGTTTCCCGCAGTGGGGCGCCGAGCGGGCGACCCTGGCGCAGGCTCACCAGAGACCGCTGATGGTCACGTGCCCGTGGAGGTCGTAGCTGTCCTTGCACGAGACGCCGCAGTCCAACGTGCGGCTCAGTGACAGGTCGACCGTCTTGGTCCGTGGCCGCAGATGGCCAGGTCGCCCCCGCAGCGTGACGGTGAGCGCGGCCGCACCGCGCACCACCGGGTCGTCGATCGCGCTGGCCGAGCAGTGCGGGTGATAGCTCGACGCGAGCGTCGGGATCACGAGTCGCCAGCGGCCCGGGCGCCCAGTGCCGGCCCAGCCGGGCAGCGCGCCGTCGCCCGAGCGCGAGCCCAGGATCGTCTCGCTGCAGTGCTCGTTGTTCAGCCCGCACATCGCGTCGACCCGGTAGTTGGCGCTGAGCCACCACGCGCCCGGCGAGGCGCCCGGCGTGGCGTTGAGGACAGCGACGCCGGGCCACGTCGAGTGCCAGGCGAGATTGGTCGCGTCGGAGCGCGAGAAGCCGGCCGGGTCGGCGCAGCTGCCGCCGGGCGACGTGATCCGCTGACTGACCGTCGAGCCGTACCCGGTCTCGACGATCGACGTGACGCATGCCTGACGCGCGCCGGCCAGGAGTGGGCAGCGGCCCTTCGGCGGCACTCCGCAGTCACGCTGCACGAAGTCGTCTGCCGCCTGCGCGATCACGTCGTCCAGTCCCGCCAGGGTGCCTTCGGCTCGGTGCTCGGACACGATGCCGTGCGTCGCGAGGTCCACGACGTCGAACACCACGGTCACACGGCCGTCGGCTGAGATCGTGCCCTGACCGCTGAGCTGCAGCTGGGGTGCGAGCGGGTGGTAGGAGTAGGGCCCCTGTACGCGCCCGCTGTTGACGAGCTCCTGCTCGGCGTCGAGCAGGTCGACCACGCGCTGCGAGCGGTCGACGAAGCGCACGCCGGCAGCCGAGCAGGCGTCGAAGACGTCGCCGAGCACGGCGCCGTCGAGTGACAGGTTCGGCACGCGGGCGCCGGGCGCTGCGTCGAGCACCACCCCCTGCACGGTGATGACGGTGCCCGAGCCGATGGCCGAAGTCGCGGCCGCGGCCGCGCTCGCGCCGGGCGGCGGCTGAGTCCGCAGCGGCAGGACGATGCGGCGCGCGGTCCCCGGGCCACCGACGCGCACCACGGCGCTCAGCGCGGCGAGCGAGTCTCCGCGCGCGCCGCGCGCGTCACCGGCCGCCACGTAGGCACCCGGCGCCAGCGGGAAGCGAAACGCCCCGCTGCGTTGCGCGCGCAGCACCGCGATGACGCTGCCGTCCGCGGCATCGACGACACGGACGCCGACGGACCGCGCGTTCGGCGGGATGCCCACCAGCCGTCCAGCGAGCACCCCGTCAGTCGCACGCGCGGACGCCGCCCCCAGCGCCAGCCAGGCGAGCAGGGCGATCGCTGCGCCACGGCCGGCCATCTACCGACTATCTCCGGCGCGGGGCTACCCGTCAATGCCCGGCCGCCGCCGCCGCTAGGCTCCCCGGCGCGCCCCGACGAGCGGTCATGGCGCTGCGGCTTCGGGCACACTTGTGCGGTGGCCTACGACGAGCGCCTCGCCGCACGCGTCCGCGTGGTTCTTGCCGACGACCCCGGCGTGACCGAGCGGAAGATGTTCGGAGGCATCGCGTTCCTCTGCGGCGGGCACATGGCGTGCGGCGTCGTCGGGGAGGCGCTGATGCTGCGTCTGGGTCCCGAAGCGTCCGACGCGGCGCTGGAGGAGCCGCACACCCGCCCGATGGACTTCACCGGGCGTCCGATCAGGAGCATGGTCTACGTCGATCCGGCGGGCATCGCGACCGACGATGCGCTGTTGGCGTGGGTCGCTCGCGCACGCGAGTTCGTCTCCACGCTCCCGCCGAAGCACTGAGCATGCGTGGAGTGCATCGCGCCCGTACGCCAGCGTGTGCGGGAGGCTCAGCGGTGGACGGGCGTGAACTTCATCACCCAGTGGAAGGACCAGCGCTGCTCGCTGGAGGCCCCGCTCGGCGTGACCTGCGTGAAGTCGAGGCTCGGATCGATGATCGGATCGCGCTTCGACGTGAGGGTGAACGCCTGGCCGAACCTGGTCTTGATGAGCTTCATCGTCTTCGCGTTGATGGGCCCCCCGGTCTTCGCCCAGAAGGCGGCACTGGCTGCGTCCTCGCGGGGTATCGCGATGCACCACTGCTGACAGGGGGCGTCCACGGGGCCGGGATCGACCTTGCACCCGAACCACTCGCCGATGTGCTGGGTTGCGGTGCCTTCGAATGTCATCCAGATGCGACGCCTGTTCGCGAACAGGCGCAGTCGAAGGCGCGCGCTGGCACCGCTGTCCGCGGTCTCGGTGCTCCGGGCCCCGCATCCACCGGCCCCGACCGTGAAGCCCCCGCCGCTGTGGCTCACGGGTCCAAGGATCTGAATCTGCGACGACGTCCCGCCGTAGGGCGCGATCCGGAACTGAGGCTTCGAGCGGGTGCCGACTCTGACAAGCGCAAACGGCGTGCTCGTCCCCGTCCAGGTCGTCGTCTCGTCGTAATGTTGGACGACGGCACCTCCCAAGACAGCCTCGGTCCAGTAGGTGCCTCGGTAGTCGACCGTGACGGTGTAGGGGACGCGAGCAGGCTTTGGCTTCTGCTTCCTGGCGTCGGCGTCCACGACGAGTGCTGCGAAGAGGACCGATAGGAGCACCACGACCGGAACGAAGCATCGAGCCGGTCTGCTGAGCCTGCGACGCCAGGGCATGTTCAACCTCCGCTGTCTGCGTGCCGCCATGTTCGGCGCCCAGGGTGCCGCCGCCATCGGGGCGCGCACGGACTCCGCCACCGGGCAACTACGCGCCCGGCCGAGCGGTGGGTTTGCCGATGATCGCGCCGTAGGAGCTGCGGATGTGCACCCGTGGCCAGGGGCGTAGGAATCGGAGCGCGTCGCTGGGCTCGCGGTTCGAGGCTCCGGTCGGCGCCCTATTCCCCGAACGGAGGAGGAACCCGTGCTTGGCAAGACACGTAAGCGACGCCCGTCCCCGTCCATGGTCGTCGCCCTGCTCGCACTGATCGTCGCGGCGGGCGGCACCGCCTACGCCACCGGCGAGGGCAATCCGATCCTCGGCGGTCAGCGAAACCCCGGCAGCGACCCTTCGACGGCACTGACGAAGGAGACTCAGATCATCGCCAACCTCAGTGGCTACGGCACCCGACAGTCCAACAAGTCGAAGAACGGCGGCGGCGCGATCTATGGCTGTCGGTCCGGCGGCGGCGGCACCGCCGGAGGGAACCGGCCCTGCATCCGCGCGAACAACCTCTCGAGCGGCTACGCATTCGAGTTCGCGACGACCGGTGCGCAGGGTGGCCTGATCACGACGGGCGACGCGACCGGCGCTCCGTTCACGACGAACGCCACCGGCGTGGCGACCGGGCTCAACGCTGACCGCCTTGATGGCAAGAACGCCACCGACTTCCTGGGGGCCACCGATACCGCGGCGAACGCGAAGACGGTCGGCGGGGTGAAGATCCTCAAGGTCCAGACGCTCCTGGCCACCGATGCCGCGGCGCAGACCGTGTTGGACGAGGGTGCACTGAAGCTCACCCTGACCTGCGCGGCCGGCCATCCTCGCCTCGTCGCAGCAACGGCGACGGACAACTCGCTGATGCGAGGCTCACGCGTGAGCGTGGTGAACGACGCGGCGGTCTACGGCTCGTCCAACTTCGACGTCGCCGACGCGCCGGTCGTCCTGTTCGACGGAGCGGTGGACGGTCGCGGCACCACCACGTTCACGTACACGACGCCGGCGGGCCCGGTCGTTCAGGGAGCGCTCTTCGTCGACGACCAGGCGACCTATGGCAACTTCGCCGGCTGCTCGGTGACCGGCACTGCGGACGTCACGTCCTGACCGCGGGAGCCCCGACACGCGGACAGCGGCAGCTCGCCGGCGCGGCCACCCACCAGCAGCGCGCGCGCGATCTGCGCGATCCGCTCCGCCGACGGCTCGTCACCTGCGACGATCGTCGCCCACTCGACCGCGATGCCGACCTGCGCGAGCGTGTCGCTGAAACCGCGCAGCGAGTCGGCCTCGTCCGGCGCGACCTCCTCGACGAGGGCCTGGATGCCGTCCCCGACCTGCCGGCGCACCGCGCCGCGGTCACCGAGGAGCAGGCGCAGCGCGAGTTCCGGCTCGCGCGCCACGAACCCGCGCAGCGGCGCAAACCCCGAGGTTGCGGCGACCAGCGCCCGCGCGAGCTCCGCGATCGCGTCGTCGGGACGCTCACGCGCGCGGGCGAGCCCCTCGTCGAAGAACTCGCCGGCGAGGCCCCCGAGCACGCGGTCGAGCAGGTGCTCGCGCGTGCCGACCCAGCGGTGCAGCGTGGCGCGCGAGACGCCGAGGCGCGCGGCCACGGCGTTCATGTCGACGCGCTCGCCTTCAAGGAACATCTCGCGCGCGAGCGCGACCGCGTCGGCCTCCGTCGGCCGCCGGAACGCGGGGAGCTCGGCGGGTTCGCCGGCCGCCGGCTGCGTCGGGTGGACGGGCGTTACCGCCATGGTGCAACAGTAGCGCACGCCGACGCAGATGAGACAAATACTTGCAAGTGTCGCATCAGTCGGGTACCCTACTGCCGGTTGCCCCGCGACACCCACCGCGGTACACCTGCCGGCGCGACATCCGACCCCCGAGGAGCACCATGACCGACGTCACCGCCACCCCCGTCGACCAGATCGATCTGGGTGACATGGAGCTGTGGGATGACGGCTTCCCGCACGAGATCTTCGAGCGCCTGCGCAAGGAGGACCCCGTCCACTGGAGCCCGATGGCGACGTGGGAGGGCGAGCCCGGGTTCTGGTCCATCACGCGGGCGGATGACATCCACGAGGTGAGCCGGCGGTGGGAGGACTTCTCCTCGCAGGTCGGCGGCATCGTCGTGACCGATCACGGCACGCCGCTCGAGCTGCAGACCCAGATGTTCATCGCGATGGACCCGCCGCGTCACGACCGCATCAAGGCGCTCTTCCAGCGCGGCTTCACGCCGAAGCGCATCGCCGAGCACGAGCAGCGGATCGGCGAGATCGTCGAGCGCGTCCTCGACCGTCTCGAGGGCCGCGACGAGATCGATCTCGTCGCCGAGATCGCGACGCCGGTCGTCAGCCGCGTGATCGGGAGCTTCGTCGGCACCGAGGAGAAGGACGACGCCGCGTGGTCGGAGTTCGCCCAGCGCGCGATGGCCTTCGGCGACGAGGAGCTGCAGCCGGGGGGCATCGAGACCGTGATGCAGCAGGTCCACAAGGCCTTCGAGGACGGCGGCAAGCTCGTCGCCGAGCGCCGGCAGCAGCCGACCGACGACCTGACGAGCGTGCTCGTCACCGCCGAGGTCGACGGCGAGGGCCTGAGCGACGAGGAGATCATCATGGGCTTCGCGCTGCTCCAGCTGGCGGGCAACGACAGCACGAAGGCGACGTTCTCGAATGGCATGCTCGCTTTGCTCGAGCGCCGTGAGCAGTGGCGCAAGCTCGTCGACGACCCGTCCAGGTGCGAGGCCGCCGTCGAGGAGATGCTGCGCTGGGCGCCCGCGTTCGCGCACTTCCGCCGCACCGCCACGTGCGATGTCGAGTTCCGCGGCAAGCAGATCCGCAAGGGCGACAAGGTCGTCATGTGGTACCCGTCCTCGAACCGCGACGAGCGCGTCTACGAGTGCCCCCACCAGTTCGACGTCGAGCGCAATCCCGAGCACCAGGCGTTCGGTGCCGGGGGCCGGCACTTCTGCCTCGGCACGGCGCTCGCGCGGATGGAGATGAAGCTGCTGCTCGAGGGCTGCGTGACGCGCTTTCCGGACATGGAGCTGATCAGCGAGCCGCGCCCGATCCGCTCGCTCTTCCTCAACCAGCAGCGCGAGCTGTGGGTGCGGCTGGGCGCGCCGGCTGCGACCTGACGGTCGCCGCCGGCCCGTTGCCCCACAGACAGCTTGGCAGCGAAGCGGGGGTACCGTTTGCCCCACCGTGCCCCGCGGCGAGATGACAGACGTCGCCCGCTACCGTGCCAACTGGCAGGACGAGATCGATAGCGCGGCCATCTACCGTGCGCTGGCAGGGCTCGAGGAGGATCAGCGGCTGGCGGAGGTCTATCAGCGCCTCGCCGCGACTGAGGAGCGGCACGCCGGCATCTGGGAGGAGAAGCTGCGTGCCGCGGGTTGCGAGGCGCCCGCACGGCGGCCGGGGTGGCGCACACGCCTGCTGATCGCGCTCGCGCGGCGGTTCGGGATCCAGGCGGTGCTGCCCACGGTGACCGACCTCGAGCTGGCCGGCGCCGGCAGCTACGACGTCCAGCCGGACGCGCGGGACACGGCGATGCCGGCCGAGGAGCGATCGCACGCGCGGCTGCTGAGCTCCCTCTCCGGCGGCTCGGGTGTGGCGGGCGCCGCGCTCGGCCGGTTCGAGGGCCGTCACCGTGCGGCGAGCGGCAACGCGCTGCGCGCGGCCGTGCTCGGCGCCAACGACGGGCTGCTGTCGAACTTCAGCCTCGTGATGGGCGTCGCAGGCGCACAGGTCTCGTCCACGACGGTCCTGGTCACCGGCCTCGCGGGGCTCCTGGCGGGAGCCGGCTCGATGGCGATGGGCGAGTGGGTGTCGGTGCAGAGCGCGCGCGAGCTGGCGAGCCACCAACTCGACATCGAGGCGCGGGAGCTCGAGGAGATCCCCGACGAGGAGCAGGCCGAGCTGGAGCTCATCTACGAGAGCAAGGGCCTTCCGGCCGAACAGGCTCGCGCGCTCGCCGAACGCCAGATCGCCGATGGCTCGACGGCGCTCGACACGCTCGCGCGCGAGGAGCTCGGGATCGATCCCAACGAGCTCGGCGGCTCGGCGATCGTCGCGGCGGTGACCTCGTTCGCGCTCTTCTCGATCGGCGCGATCGTGCCCGTGTTCCCCTACTTCTTCCTGAGCGGCACGCGGGCGATCGTCGTCAGCGCCGCGCTCAGCCTCGCGGGCCTGTTCGCGATCGGCGCCCTGATCACCGTCTTCACTGGGCGCAGCGTGCTCTTCTCGGGTGGCCGCCAGGTCGTGATCGGTGCCGCGGCTGCGGGGCTGACCTACCTCGTCGGACGCCTCATCGGCGGCGCGGTCGGGGTCTGACGTCAGCCCTTCATCGCGTACGTCAGAGGGCCGTTCGCGTAGTCGGTGGCTGCGAGCCAGGTGGCGGGGTACCCGATCGGGGTCGGGGAGGCGCGAACCCTCTCCGGTGGGCTGATATAGCCATCGGAGTACTTGGCAACGAGCCGGTCGGCGAGCGACCACCACCGGTCGAGCAGGCTGTCGGCGTTCGTCTGGCCGAACCCGGTGACGATCTCGATCGCGCGCTCCGGGGCGTCTCGTGCCTGCGCGTCGACGGCCGCGACGGCGGCGAGGGTCTCGCGCTCGATCTGGGCCTGCAGCGGGAGGATGTCCGCCCGGGTCATCCGCTGGAAGTTCAGGCGGGCCCAGTTGGCCACGAAATCGAAGGCCCACCACGCCGACGAGCGCTCGAACCGCCGTGGGTCCCCGCTCTGGTAGGACCACGGAAGGTCCGTGGACTTCGCGTAGAAGGGGGCGAACACGCTGGTGTAGCTGACGTCGGGCGCGAACCACATCAGCCCGCGCGCGGGTTCCGCCACCTGCGGGCGGACCTGGAGCACGAAGCTGTAGCCCTGATAGAAGACCGAGATCGAACGCTCCCATGCGCCGAAGGCCGTGATGCCGCTCGTGACGTCGTTCTGGTTGCCGTCGTAGAGGCCCACGAACCGGTTCGGGTCGCCGTACGGGCCGGCCGCCGTCCCCGTGGTGAGATCGAACTGCGTGCCCTCGTAATGGTCGCGGTAGAGGCTGAAGACCTCCTCCACCGCGAGCTTGCGGCTGGGCGGGATCGAGAAGGGGTAGGCCTTGGTGTACCCGTCCTCGACCCACGGGCTCAACCCCAGGTCCGGGTTCATGCGGTCGAAGATCCGCCACACCCGTCGCAGCGAGTAGTACGGATGGGCGTACTCCCCCTGGCTCACCGCGCGCAGCCAGTCCAGGGGCCCGTCGGCCGGATCCCACCAGTCGACCGCCTGCAGGGCCTCATGAAGCGTGGGCGAATGGAGCTGCTCGTACCCGGCGCTCGGCACCTCGCGGATGCGGAACTCGTTGGCGGCGACGAACGCCTCGCCGTCGGGCACCCGCTGCGCCACCCAGGCGCTGTGGTGCAGCTCGCTCGGGAGCGCGCACATCTCGAAGACCCAGGCCTCGTCTTCGTCGGCGACCAGCAGCGTCTCACCGGTCGAGTAGTACCCGTGCTCGTCGAGCAGAGCACCCATCAGCGCGACGGCCTCGCGCGCCGTCCGGCAGCGCTCGAGCGCCACGCGGGAGAGCTCCGAGCTGTAGAACAGGCGCACATGGCGGCCGCTGCTCGCGGCCTCCTCGGCGGACACCTTCGCGGGCTCGTACCTCGCGCCGTTCGTGCACTCCCCCATCATCAGGTTGTGCTCGTTCATGATCCCGTAGTTGCCGTCGAAGTAGGCGTAGGTGTGGGCGACCTGCGGGATGTGTCCGATGGGCTCGGTCTGCGGCCAGCCTTGCGTGTCGTACGCCGGCCCGCGCTCGCTGGTCACCATCCGCGGGTACGGGTAGCTCTCGGCCATGATCGGCCGCTCGCTCCCCGGCGCATGGTCGGCGGCCGGCACCCGCACCACCCGCTGATCGGCCAGCTCGTCATCGTCGGAGTGGGCGACGATCATCGAGCCGTCGGCCGCCGCCCCCTTGGTGATGATCAGCGTGGTGCACATGCGCAGCGCTACCCGATCGCCGCGCCGATCCACAGGAACGCGCAGATCAGAACGAACGTGATGGCCAGGAACGGCCACAGGAACCTGAGGTACTTGTCGTAGCCGACCTTCGCGAGCGCGAGACCGCCCATCACGACCGCCGTGGTCGGCACCCACAGGTTCATCCAGCCCGAGGCGGCGTTCCACGCGGTGACCACCAGCGACTTGTCGACGTTCGCGAAGCTGGCCAGCGGCGCCATGATCGGCATCGCGAGCGTGGCGTGACCTGATGTCGACGGGATCAGGAACGCGAGCGGCAGGTTGACGATGAAGATGCCGATCGCGAACGCGCCCGCGCTGGCGCCCGTCACGAACTTCTCGCAGGCGTGCAGCACGGTGTCGGTCGTCTCGGTGTTGTTCATGATCACGGTCACGCCGCGTGCCAGCACGATCACGAGCGCCGGGTAGATGAAGTCGCCGGCGCCCTTGGCGATCTGCTGCGACAGCTCCGCCTCGCGCAGTCCGCCGACGATGCCGAGCACCACCGTGGCCACGAGGAACAGGACCGTCAGCTCGGGGAACCACCAGTCGAGCTCCCACGAGTAGGGAGCGGCATTGGGTCCGCTGAAGATCCCCGACCACGGCATGATCGAGAAGATCATGAAGGCGAACGTGAGCGCGATGAGGTACAGCAGGAGCTTGTCCCGGGACGTGAGCGCCGGCGGCTCGGCGGCCAGCGGCTGGCGGTCATCGGGCGAGATGCCCACGAGCGACTTGCTCGGGTCGGCTCTGACGCGACGCGCGTAGCGCAGGACGTACCAGATCGCGACCGCGGTCAGCACGACCCACATGATGAGCCGCAGCCCGAAGCCGTCGCCGATCCCGATGTTGGCGAAGCCGGAGGCGATCCCGATCGAGAACGGATTGACCGTGGCGCCCATCACCCCCACCCCGGCGCCGACGATGATCGTGCCGACCGCGACCATCCGGTCGTAGCCGAGCGCGAGCATCAGCGGCACGATCAGGCCGTAGAACCCGAGCGTCTCCTCCGCGAACCCCTCGACCGAGCCGAGTATTGAGAAGACCAGCATGATCGAGAAGATCAGCAGCCACCCTTTCTTCCGGGTGTTGAAGGCGAGCCGTTCGATGCCGTGGCCGAGCGCTCCGGTTGCCATCATCACCGTGATGAACGCGCCGATTGCGAGGACGAACAGGAACACCTCCGCGGCGCCGTACAGCTCGCCGCTGGCATCCGCCGACACCTGGCCGGTCTTGGCGTCCTTGATGCCGTAGAGGCCGTTCACCGGCGCCAGCATCAGGTTGTTGACGCTCTGGCCGAAGGTCAGAGGCTTGGGGACGTGGTGGTAGGTGTGCGGGATCGGCGCGCCGTCCTTGGTCGTGCGGTACTGGCCGGATGGGATGATCAGCGCGATGACCCACACGATCACCGCGACGATGACCAGCACCGTGAAGGCGCTCGGGAACCGCATCGTGCGGGCGGTCTTCGGCTCATCGGGCGGGCGCTTGGGCGGTGACGGGGGTTCCGCGTGCTCGGGCGGTGCCTCGGTCTCCGCGGTCGTGTGCTCAGTCGTCTCGGCCATGGGACGCTCCTTTCGCCCGGCCGAGTCCACCTCGGCCTGCGCTTGGGCAACGGCGTAGTCGTGCTCAGGCCTCGTTATGCGCGCGTTGCGGGGCGCGAGTCAGAAGATCGCACGGGGCTGCGCATACACGGTGCTTCTCGGAGCCGGGGCCCGCGCGCTCATCGCGGATGCTGACATCGGACGCCGCGTCGTCGGCGGGAGGCCGGCGATGAGCGGTCAGGCCGCGGGGGACGTCGTGGCGCTCGGCCTGGGCGTCGCGCTCAGCCCGCTGGCGATCGTGGCGCTCACCGTGATGCTCGTCGCCCCCGATGGGGCACGGCCCGCCTCCGCGTTCGTCGGCGCGTGGGTGCTCTCGCTGTCGCTCGTGTCCGTGATCGCGCTGCTGGTCGCCGACGGTGCCGACGCGGGCACGGACGCGGGGCCCGCCCGGTGGGTGAGCATCGTGAAGATCGTGGTGGCGCTGCTGCTCGTGCTGGTCGCCGCGCGCCAGTGGCGCGCGCGGGGCCGGGAGCAAGCGCAGGCGAACGGGTGGGTGCGAAAACTCGACGACGTGACCGTGACGCGCGCCGCGACCCTGGCCGTGCTGCTCGCCGCGGTGAAGCCGAAGAACCTGCTGCTGGCGATCGGGGCGGGCGTGGCGGTGGCGCAGGTCGGCGCGAGTGCCGCGGGTCAGGCCGTCGCGATCGCGGTGTTCGTGGTGCTCGGCACCGCGGGGCTGCTCATCCCCCTGGCGATCCACGTCCTGATGCCGGAGCGCGGGGGAGCGTTGCTCACGCGCCTGCGCGACTGGATGGTGCGCGAGAACGCCGCGATCGTCAGCGTCCTGTGCCTCATCATCGCGGCGAAGCTCCTCGGTGACGTGCTCGTCTCGCTCGCGGGATAGCGCGACCGGCCGTCAGGCGCTCGCGATGTAGGCGGTTCGGATCCGCGCGACCTTCTCCGGGCCCGGGAAGGGGCTGTGGCTCAACCGGATGGTCCAGGTGCCCGTGCGCGTGGGGTTCCCCCAGAGCACGATGTCGGAGTGCCGGCAGTAGTAGTTGGACCCCCGGCCCGCCGAATCGACCTCGTGGGTCCCTCCGGCCTGGAGCGAGCACCTGGCGCCGTCCGCGAGCCGCAACGCCCAGACCGTCCCCGCGGGCGCGCTGAAGTCGTTCGCGAACCTGCCGCTGACCCGGAGCCGCACCACCCCGCGGGCCCAGGGGTCGGCCGCACACACGACCGTCCTGTCCCGGAGCGGGTCGGCGAAGCACGGGTCGTAGATCAGGTTGCCGGCGATGCAGCGGTAGCCGCGGTGGGCGACGAACGAGCCCTCCCAGCAGTCGCCGTGGTACCTCGGCGTCACCGCGATCGCGCGCCGGACACCGCCGTCCGCCAGGAACGGTGACCAGTGGACGATCTGCGTCTTCGCCGGCGCCGGTGCCGCGGCGATCAGCAGGAGCGCACACGCGAGCGCCAGCGCCGTCCACAGCCGCACCCCGTGATGCCGCCAGTTGCGTTCCATGCCGCCTGCCAGCCTACGTCAGAGAGGCCGCGCGATGGCGCGGCCTCTCTGCGCTCCGCTGGACCTCACGGGGGGTGTTGGACCGGGGGAGCAGTCGGTGTAGCTCGCCATCGACGACCTCGACTGCCGACCCGCGGAACTCTGTCGCACGCGCCGGTCGGCGTGCAAGCACCCATCGCGCAAATACGGAGGTTCTCCGTCGATACCGCTCACGAGCGGTCAGTTTGGATCGCGGGATGGCAGCGAAACAGGTGCGGGCTGCCGCGCTGCGGGCTACCGTTTGGCCGTGGGATCCGCCGGAGCAGGCGAGGTGGAGCGGGAGCCAACGGCGTACCGACTGGCCGGGGCTGGGCGCGAGGTTGCCGAGGACGAGCGGCTGACGCTGCTCGAGCAGATCTTCGACCCGGTGTCGCGCCGCCGGCGCGATCTGGTGAAACACGGCTGGCGCTGCCTTGAGGTCGGCGCCGGGCGCGGCTCGATGGCGGCATGGCTCGCCGGGCGCGTGGGCCCCGATGGGCACGTCGTGGCGACCGATATCGACGTCACCTTCCTGCGTCACCTCGGAGCGCCCAACCTCGAGGTGGTCGAGCACAACATCCTCGAGGACTCGCTGGATGCGCTGAGCCCTGGCTCGTTCGACATCGTCTGCTCGCGGCTGATGCTCTTTCACCTGATCGGCCGGCAGGAGGAGGCGATCGCGCGGATGGTCGAGTGCCTGCGGCCGGGCGGGTGGCTGCTCGACGAGGACGCCGACTGGGGAATGACCAGCCCAGTCGATCCACGCCACCCGGTCTATGCAGGCTTTCACGCCGTCTGGCGGGACGGCGACTGGTGGGCGGCGCGCGGGTATGACCCGCGCTTCGGTCGCACGCTCCCGGCGCTGTTCGAACGGACAGGCCTGCGGGAGATCCGACACCAGGCATCCACCGAGGTGGTTCGCGGCCGTTCGCCCTGGGCGCGCTGGTATCGAGACAGTCTTGACGTGGTCCACGAGCTCGGCGGCGGCGCCGGCAACGAGACCGAGGAACGCGAGCACGAGCTCATCACCGCCGCCTTCGACGACCCAACGGTCTGGGTCAGCCGGGAGTTGCTCCACGCATGCTGGGGCAGACGGCCCGCCCCTTGATGGCCGCTGATCGTCAGAGATCCTGCAGTCCGGCGTGCGGCTCAGTGCGACGTCGACACTCTGATTCGCAGTCCCGGCGGTGTGACGACCCGCAGCACCTTGCCGTCGGCTGAGCGCCAGACCATGCGGGCCGCGAAGGCTTCGAGGCCGCCGCGCGGGACGTGGACGACGAGCACGTTCTGCTGCACGCGCACGGTGCGCGTGAAAGCGCTGGGGAAGACCGCGGGCTTGTACCAGCGCCCGCGGCTGACGGTCCTGGGGTACTGGAGCGTCACGCTCGCCACGCCGTCGGGAACCAGGCCGACGAGCGTCGAGCCGTGCTGACCGCCGCTGGCGAAGAACACGCCGTGGGCCATGAAGGACGTGATGCCGATGCCTCCGACCCCGCCGCCGAGGCCCGTTCTGCCGGGACCCTTCGTGAAGAGCCACAGGCTGTCCTGCGGGGCGGTCGGCGTGGCCCTGGCGTGCTCCTGGGCGCGACGGAGCTTGCGAACAGCCCAAGCGCCGTCGACCGCAGCACGTGTGGCTTGCCGCGCAGCAACGTGACGAGGCGGGCGCGCTCGGCGTCCAGGCACGCCGCCGACGGGCGGTAGGACACGGGGACACTGCGCGCGACGAGGATGTAGAAGCGCTTCCCGCCCGCGCTTGTCACCGAGCGGGTGTAGTCGACGTACGTCTCGCCGAAGGCAACGCCGGCGGCGTTGTCGGGCAGCGCGTCACGGGGCTCGGCGGGACGCCGCAGCGCGGCGACGGCATCAAGCGTCGCCTGGCCGGGGGTGTCATGCGTGGTCTTCGACGACGGACGTGGGAGCGACGGCTTGCATGACGGCCTCGCCGTCCAGGCCTCCTGGCCCGCCCGGCTGATCAGCGCGGACGCCGCGTTCTGGAGCGCGATGTGGCGGGCAGCCTTCGGCCCCTTGGGGACGAAGGCCGGTTCCCCGGGCGCAGATGTCGGGGCGGACACCGCCTTGGCCGCGACCGCGCTCACAGGCATCGTCGTGACGGCAACGCAGACCGCGATCGTCCTCATGCTCCGAGCAGAACGCAGCCGCGTCATCGCTGCACTGTTCCAGAGTGAGGCGTGCTCAACCCAGGCTCGGCGCGGGCCGATAGGCAGCGAGATGGTCCAGCGTGTGCTCCGACTGCTGCCGCCGACCGCGCGGATGAAGCTCCTGGGGTGGCTGCTGACTGCTGCGATCCTCGGCGCGGCGCTGGTCGCGGCGATGGTGACCCTCTTGCTGTCGGCGCCGGGGCTGCTCGGCGCCGTCGCAGTGCTCTGCATCAGCGGCGTGTGGTGCGGGTGGCCGCGCCCGGGTGACCTGGTCCCGCAGGCCTCCCTCAACCGCATCGCGCTTCCGGAGGCGCTGCGGCAGTGGGTGCTGGCTGACGTCGGCGCGGCGGC
>DATKLF010000147.1:0-13565 GCA_035542555.1 Solirubrobacteraceae bacterium
AAGCTGCAACGCGATGTTGCAGTCGGCTGCGCGGCAGCCTAAGATGCGATTGGTCTCACAGGATGGGCTGCGGCACCGGCGAGGCGACTGTTCGCCGGGACGGCAGCGGGCAGGATGCCCGCCTTTCCCCTCAACGGCCGCGGGTGCGGCGAACGGGCCTCGCCCGCGGCCAGGGGTCCGTCAGCGGCAAGACGGCCGGTAGCGCCCCCGGCTGGATTCGAACCAGCGACATCCGGCTTAGAAGGCCGGCGCTCTATCCGGCTGAGCTACAGGGGCAGGCGGTACATGGTGCCATGCCCGTCCGTCGGTCAGACGTCTGCAGCCACCTGTGCGGCGAGCCCGTTGAGCGCCCCGGCCAGCACGCTCTCACGCACGCGATCGGCGACCCGTCCGTGCAGCAGCAGACCCAGGCGGAAGCCCGGGTCGACAACGAGGCGGTGCGTGACGAGCGTCGCGCCGTCCGCCGCCTCGAGCACGAACGTCCCGCGCATGGCCTTCAGGTCGCCGCCCGCGCGTACGGCCTCCACCTGCGAGACCGGGTCGTAGGTGATGGCGATCTGGGTGTGCAGGACCCCCACGGGCGTGGGGTGCGCGCAGGCCGCGCGCGTCGCGCGGCCCGCCGGGTCACGCCCGGAGACGTCGACCGTGCTGAAGAACGGGTGCCACCTGGGGTACGTCGCGATGTCCGCCACGATCGCCCAGATGCGGTCCGGCGGCGCCTCGATCGCCTGCGACTTCTCACCCTGGATCACCGGTCCCGGGCCTCCACGCGCATCGGCGCCGGGCCGGCGACCGACACGGCGAACCAGCCGGCCGGGTCGGTGTGCCAAGCGCGCAGCTCCAGACCGGCGGCGGCGAAGTCGCGCGCGAGACGCCGGCGCGTGAACTTCGCGCTGATCTCCGTGCGCAGCTCCTCGCGCGCCTCGAAGCCGACGTCGAGGTCGAGATCGGCAACGTGCACGCGCATCGCCCGGCGCGCTCGCAGGCGCATCTCGATCCACTCGTGCTCGCGGTCGAAGAACGCGACGTGCTCGAAGGCCTCGGGCTCGAAGTCCGCCCCCAGCTCGCGGTTCATGACGTGCAGGACGTTGCGGTTGAACTCCGCGGTGATCCCGGCGCGGTCGTTGTAGGCGGCCTCGATGATGTCCGGGTCCTTGACGAGGTCGGTCCCGAGGACCAGGTGGTCCTCTGGCCCGAGCAGCGCGGCGATGTCGCGTAGGAGTCGCCGGCGGCTGCCGGGCGTGAAGTTCCCGATCGTCCCGCCCAGCAGCGCGACGAGGCGCGCTCCGTCACCCGGTGCGGGGAGCCGCCGCAGGTGGCGCTCGAAGTCGCCGACCACGCCGTGGACGGCCAGGCCGGGGTAGTCCTCGACCAGCGTGCTCGCCGCCTCGCGCACGACGCGCTCGGAGACGTCGACCGGGATGTAGCGCAGGCCGTCGGGGCCGCCGGCGGAGCGCATCGCATCGAGCAGGCGCCGCGCCTTCGCGGTCGATCCCGAGCCGAGCTCGACGAGCTCGCGCGCGCGGGTCGCGGCGGCGATCTCCTCCGCGCCGGCGTCGAGGATCGCCAGCTCGGTGCGGGTCGGGTAGTACTCCGGCAGCTCGCAGATGGCGTCGAACAGCGCCGAGCCGCGCGAGTCATAGAAGTGCTTGGGCGGGATCTCCTTGAACGGCCTGGTCAGCCCGTCGAGCGCATCCTCGGCGAGGCGGCGCTCGGGGCCGTGAGCCAAGTGCACGTCGATGCGGATGGCGGGGTCGTCCCCGGCCAGGGCGCGCAGCGCGGTCATGCGTCCTCCGCCAGTCGCACGCCGGCGAAGATCTGCCGGCGCTGGGGGTGGTCCCAGTTCCTGAAGGTCGGCGTGGCCACGCGCGGGGCGGTCACCCACGACGCGCCGCGCAGCACGCGGTAGTCCCCGCCGAAGAACACCTCGGAGTACTCCCGGTAGGGGTGCGCGACGAAGCCGGGGTAGCCGGTGAAGCGGCTCGCCGTCCACTCCCATCCGTGGCCGACCCCCTCGATCGTCCCCTGGTCCCAGGTCGCCGCCCGCTCCCACTCCTGCTCGGTGGGGAGGCGCTTGCCGTGCGCCCTGGCGAAGGCGTCGGCCTCGAACCAGGAGACGTGGGCGACCGGCGCGTCGGGGTCGATCGGCGCGGACCCGCCGAAGCGCCACTCGCGCCCGTCGCCGCTCCAGTTCATGGGGTGGGTGATGTCGTACTCCTCCTTCCAGGCCCACGCCTCGGCGGTCCACCATTCACGCCGCTCGTAGCCGCCGCCCTCGGCGAAGGTGCGCCACGTCGCGTTCGTCACGGGGGTCCGGCCGATGCGAAACGCCGGCAGCTCCACGACATGTCGCGGGCGCTCGTTGTCGTAGGCGAAGCCCTCCGGTCCGGCGCCGATCACCGCGGCGCCGCCGGGGACCTCGAGCAGCTCGAGGCCGCCGCGCCCGCCCGCCGGCGGCCGCGGCCGCGCAAACGGCGGCGTCCAGCCCGGCATCCGGGCGAGGCCGATCGTCTGCAGCATCGTCTCCTGGTGCTGGAGCTCGTGGCGGATCACGAGCTCGTGCACCAGGCCGTCGCCGGTGCCCAGCCGCTCGGTCACGGCCAGCGAGCGCTCGCGCACGGCGTCGAGGTACTCGTGCGCCTCCCCGGTGCGCAGGAACGGCACGTCGCCGCGCCGCGCGCGCGGCGTCTCGAAGGCGTCGTAGAGCGCGGCGAGGTCCTCGCGCAGCAGCTCCCCGCCGCCGTAGCGATGCACGAGCCAGAGGTCCTCGAACGCGGCGATGTGCCCGAGGTCCCACACCAGCGGGCTCATCAGCGGCGAGTGCACCCGCTCGAGATCCTCGTCCGGGATCCCCTCGACGATTGCGAGGGTGCGCGCGCGGACGTCCTCGAGGGCCACGAGGAGCTCGCTGTCGACGGCGGCACCGTGGGATGTCGGCTGAGGCGACGGCATGGGCGAGAGTCCTCGCGCGCACCCCGACGTTACACGTCCGCAAACCTCGGCCCGCCCCGCCCCCGCCCCGCGAGCGTCCCGCACGGCCCTGCATAGGCGGCAGCCAGGGACGTTCGCGGGGGTCAGGGGGCGGGGCCCGGGCTGTGGCCGCGGTGCCAGTCGCGGAACGCGCGCAGCAGCTCCTCGCGCACGGCGGGCTCGATCGCCTCCTCGCGCAGCGCGCCCGTCGCGCGCACCGTCTGGCGCAGCTGCTCGACGTAGGTCACGCACGCGGCGCAGACGACGAGGTGCTCCTCGAAGCGCGCGCGGTCGGCCGGCTCGAGCGCCCCCTCGAGGTAGTCCGTGACGAGCTCCACGAGCTCGCGGCAGGTGATGTCGTCGACGATCGTGGTCACTGCGCCATCGCCACCTCGCCCATGAAGTAGCGCTCCAGCGCCGCGCGCACCTTGGCGCGCGCGCGATGCAGCAGCACGCGCTGGTTTCCCGGGCTGATCTGCAGCGCCTCGCAGACCTCGTCGGCATCCCAGCCCTCGACGTCGCGCAGCCGGATGACCTCGCGCTGGCTCTCGGGCAGCATCTCGAGCGCCCCGCCGATGACCTGCAGCGTCTCGCCGGCCAGCAGGCGCTCCTCCGGCCAGTCGCGTGGCGGCGCCGCCCAGTGATAGGGCCACTCGCCGTCATCGCGCGCGCGGAAGCGCCCCGGCTCGACCGTCGCCTCGCCGACCGCCGCGTCGGTCGCGACGAGCGCCGAGAACGGCACCGAGCGGCCCTCCCGCGCCCCGCGCGTGCGCGCCCGATTGGCGAGGATGCGCAGGATCCACGTCTTCAGGCTCGAGCGGCCCTCGAAGCGGTCGATGCCCTGTAGGACCGCCAGCCACGTCTCCTGCACGACCTCCTCGGCGACCGCCGGCGAGCGCACGTACAGGCGTGCGATCCGCAGCATCGAGGCGTGGTAGCGGTCGACGAGCTCGGCGAAGGCGCGCTCGTCGCCCGCGCGCAGGCCCGCGACGAGCGCGGCGTCGTCAGCGGACTGCTTGAAGGGCTCGCCGGTCACGGGGTCGGGTCGTCTGCGTCTGCTCGCGCTGGACCGTGCGGCTCGGGGGAACCTAGCGGTCCGGGCAGCGCGGGTGCGCGGAGCGACGGCGGTGAGGGCGAGTGCGGCCACGCCGGACGGTCCCGCCGGCCTGCGCGCCGTTACGGGCCCGCTCCTACACTGACCGGCTGTGACACGCGCGGTCATCCCGGTCCTGGCGGCGGCCTTGGCCGCCCTCGTGCTCGCCGGCTGCGGCACGACTGGCGCCACGGGCATCACGAACGGCTCGTCGGGCACGGTCGTCGCGGGCCCGGGTGTCCAGACCGGCGCGCCGCCGTGGAAGCCGGAGTACGCGCACATCCAGCGGCGCATGCGGGTGCTCAACCTCCCTCGCCCCGGCAGCGAGAAGTTCCACATCCACGAACTGCTGCACATCTACGACGACGGCCTGCTCGTCAGCGTGCCCGGCAACATCGGGATCGACGAGCGCCAGCACGTCGAGTCCGCGCTGCACACGCACTTCAATTCCCCCGGCGTCATCCACATGGAGGCCGACAAGCCCTTTGCGGCGACGCTCGGCGAGTTCTTCGACGTGTGGGGCGTCGCACTGGGCCCCGACCACGTCGGCGGCCTGAAGGCGACGAGCGACAAGCCGCTGCACGTGTTCGTCAACGGCAAGCCGATCACCGATCCCGCCGCGCACGTGCTGCGCAAGAACGACAACATCGTGATCGCCTACGGGAGCCTGGCGGGCGTCCCGCGGATCCCGGACACGACGGCGCTCGACGACGCGAACGGCACGGGCAGGAACCCGGGGCCGTGTTCGATCGGCACCGGCGCGAAGAAGCGCACGAAGTGCTTCCTCGACCAGTAGGCGGCCTCGCGCCCGGCGCCTAGCCCTTCGCGGTGCGCAGCACGACGCGGTTGCCCGAGGGGTCGGCGACCGCCAGCCCGCCGTCGCGCGGCTCGGACGCCAAGCCGGCGGCGTCGATCCGCCCGCGGACCTCGTCGAGCGCGGCGGCGCCCGGCAGCACGACCTCGAAGCTCTCGAGCCCGCGCGCGCCCGCCGGCGGTGCGGGCGCACCGGCGCCGTTCCAGGTGTTCAGGCCGAGGTGGTGGTGGTAGCCGCCGTCGGAGAGGAACAGCGCGCCGGGGTAGCCGCGCACGGTCACGTCGAAGCCCAGCACACCGCGGTAGAAGGCCTCGGCCGCCGGGATGTCGGCCACGTTCAGGTGCACGTGGCCGAGGATCGTCTCCGGCGCCATGCCGTGGTCGGCACCGTCGGGCAGCTCGGCCATCACCGCGTCGAGGTCGAGGGCGATCGTCGCCATCGCGATGCTCTCGCCCTCGTAGGACCACTCCGAGCGCGGCCGGTCGCGGTAGAGCTCGATGCCGTTGCCCTCGGGGTCGCTGAGGTACATCGCCTCGCTCACCAGGTGGTCGGAGGCGCCGCTGAAGCGCCGGCCGGCGTCGACGACGCGCCGGATCGCGCGGGCGAGCTCGGCGCGACTGGGCACGAGCAGCGCGAGGTGGAAGAGCCCGGTCGTGCGCGGGGGGCGCACGGGCGCGGCCGGATCACCGATGAGCTCGACCAGCGGGGCGCCGTCGCGCGCACCGAGACGCACGAGGCCGTGCTCGCGCTCGAGCGTGCGCAGCCCGATGGCGCGCTCGTAGTAGTCCTGGAGGAGGTCGATGTCGCCGGCGACGAGCCGGACGGCGCCGAGGGTGCTCGCGGGGTCGATGCTCATGTCTGTGCCCGGTCCGAAGGATAGTTGCACAGACAACTATATCAGCGACGCACGGCGCTACACGGCCTGCGGCTCGCGCGCGGGCGCGGGGATCAGCGCGAAGTCGGCGGCGTCGAGCACCGCGGTCCGCGCGACGTACTCGCGCATGTAGCCCGGCCAGTTCGCGACGATCCGGCCGTCCGGCGTGCGATACCAGGAGGCGCAGCGCGTCCAGGCGGTGCCGGCGAAGCGCGACTGCGTCTCCTCGTCGCTACGCGCCTCGACCTCGGGACGCACGTCGATCGCCGCCGCGCCGCGGTCGCGCACGAGCTGCAGCGCCTGGCGCACGTAGGCGGCCTGCGCCTCGAGGTAGACGATGATCGAGCCGCCCGAGGTGTTCGTGTTCGGCCCGTAGAGCACGAACAGCGACGGGAACCCCGGCACCGTCATCCCCAGGTGGGCGTGCGGCCCGCCGGCCCACGTCTCGCGCAGGCTCCGCCCCCCGGCGCCGGTGATCTCCATCGGGAACATGAAGTCGTTCGTGCGAAAGCCCGTGCCGTAGATGATGCAGTCGACCGCGTGCTCGGTCCCGTCGGCGGTCACCACGCCCGCCGGCGTGATCGCGCTGATCGCGTCCGCCACGAGCTCGACGTTCGGGCGCTGCAGCGCGGGCAGGAACGCCGAGCTGAAGAGGATGCGCTTGCAGCCGAAGGTGTAGTCCGGCCAGATCCTGCGCCGCAGCTCGGGATCGCGCACCTGCCAGCGCATGAAGCCGGCCGAGCGCGCGGCACCAAGGCGCCCGAGCGTCGCCGGGTGGCGGATCATCGCTGTCAGCGACTCGCCGTACTCGAAGATGAACCGCCGGCGATAGGCCTGCAGGCCGGGCACATGCTTGATCGCAGCGAGCACCGGCGCCGGGTACTCGCGGTTGCGCCGGGGCATGAACCAGTTGCCCGTGCGCTGGAAGACGACGAGTCGTTCGACCTCCTTGGCGATCTCCGGCACGAACTGCACCGCGCTGGCACCGGTGCCGATGACGGCGACGCGCCGCCCTTGCAGGTCGTACCCGTGGTCCCACTCGGCTGAGTGGAAGCTGTGGCCGGCGAACGTCTCGCGCCCCTCCACGCTCGGGTAGGCGGGCTGGTGCAGCTGGCCGGTCGCAACGAGGATCGCGTCGGCCTCGCGGCTCGTGCCGTCGTCGGTCTCGACGGTCCAGCAGCGCGTCTCGTCGTCCCAGCGGCAGGCGGTGACGCGGCTGTTCGGGACGACGAGCCGGTCGACGCCGTAGTCGTGCGCCACCGTGCGCAGGTAGTCGAGGATCTCCTCCTGGGGAGAGCACAGCCGCGTCCAGTCGCGCCGCTGTGCGAACGAGTACGAGTACAGGTGGCTCGGGACGTCGCACGCCGCGCCCGGATAGCTGTTGTAGAGCCACGTGCCCCCGAGCCCGTCGCCGGCCTCGAGGATCGTGATGTCGCGAAAGCCGTGCGCCTGCAGCTCGATCGCCGCGCCGATCCCGCCGAAGCCGGCGCCGATGATCACGATGCGCATCGCGTCAACCTATCGCGGCGCGACACCGCCCGGGACTTGCGATCCGTCGCCGGGTGCTGGCAGGATGGCGCCCATGGTCTACGTCCTCGGTGTCGTCCTCATCGTCGTGTGGGTGTACCTCGCGACGCTCGCCTTCCGCCTGAACCGCGAGAGCGTCGGGCGCGCCTGAGCCGAAGCGCGCCTCAGCCCGTCACGCGGCGGATGAACGACCGCGTGCTCAGCCACGCCAGCAGCGCGGTGATCGTCACCAGGGCGGCGAGCACCGCCGGCACCGGCATGTGCGGCAGCTCGGGCGTCATCGCCGCGCGCAGGCCCTCCGAGACGTAGACGAGCGGGTTGATCAGCGTGAAGGCCTTCAGCCACGGAATCGGGCTGAGCTCCTGCCAGGGGTAGTAGACGCACCCCAGGAACGTGATCGGCACCACGACGAGCGAGAAGATCAGCCCGATCTGCCGCGGCGGCACGACGGTGCCGAGCAGCAGACCGAGGAAGCCGGCGAGCAGGCCGGCGAGCAGCACGACCACGATCAGGAGCGGCCAGCTTGCGATGTGCACGACGACCGGCTCGGCCGGGATGAGGTAGAGCAGCGGGAACACCACGAGCGCCGCGAGCAGCGACTGGAAGGCGCTGAAGACGACCTTCTCGAAGGCGACCAGGGAGATCGGAAGCGGCGCCATCAGCCGGTCTTCGATCTCGCGGGTGCCGCCCAGCTCGGTGGCGAGCGGCAGCGCGACCGCGGCGATCCCCTGGAAGAAGACCGCCACGGCGATCAGCCCGGGTACGAGCACCGTGGCGAAGCTCACGCCCCCGGCCGCGGTGCCGCCGAAACCCCGCCCGATCTTCGGCATGACGTAGGTGAAGACGAACACGAAGAGCAGCGGGTTCATGACGGTCCGCAGCAGGAACGCCACGAACTCGCGGCGCAGCACGCGCGCGTCGCGGACCATGAGGCCGTAGAACGCCCGCGCGTAGGGCACTCGGCGGGCGCGCTGCACCGCCCCGGCCGGCAACCGCGCCGCGCGCGCCCCCGTCGTCATTCGCGCAGCTCCCGCCCGGTGAGCGCGATGAACACGTTCTCCAGCGACGGCTCGGCGAGCGACAGGTCGCGCAGCTGCGCGCCGGCGGCGTTGACCAGCGCCGGCACCGCTTCGGCGCCGTCCGCCGTGCGCACGCGCAACGTTGCGCCTTCCTGGTCGACCGCGCCCAGCGCCCGCAGGCGCGCGACCGCCTCGCGCGCGGCCTCGAGGTCGGTGAAGCCGAGCGTCGCGATCGCGAGGTCGCCGTGCTCGCGCTTGAGCGCGGTCGGCGTGCCGCAGACCAGGATCTTCCCGTAGTCGATGATCGCGACGCGCTCGCAGAAGCGCTCGGCCTCCTCGATGTAGTGGGTTGTCAGGACGACCGTCAATCCCTCCTCGCCGCGCAGCTCCTCGAGCACCTCCCAGAGCGCGAGCCTGCTCTGCGGGTCGAGCCCAGCGGTGGGCTCGTCGAGGAACACGATCGTCGGCCGGTGCGCGATCGCGCGCGCCACCTGCAGCCGCTGGGCCAGGCCGCCGGAGAGCGCGGTGACCATCTCGTCGCCGCGGTCGGCGAGGCGGAAGCGCTCCAGCAGCTCGTCGGCGCGGTGCGCGGCGGCGTGCCGCGAGTCGCCGAAGAAGCGGCAGTGGAAGACGAGGTTCTCGCGCACCGTGCAGGCGCGGTCGAGCGTGTTGAACTGGGTGACGACGCCGAGTGAGGCCTTCGCGAGCGCGGGGTCGGCGACGACGTCGATCCCGTTGACGAGCGCCGTCCCGGCCGTCGGGGCGACTCTGGTGGTGGCGATCCCGACGGTCGTCGTCTTCCCCGCCCCGTTCGGGCCCAGCAGGCCGAACAGCTCGCCGTGCTCGACCGCGAGGTCGATCCCGTCGACGGCGTTCGGCCCCCCGTGGACGTAGGACTTGACCAGACGGCGGAGCTCGAGCGGGCGCTGAACCACGTGCTCCGAGTATGACCGAGGGAGGCGTCCGCCCTCCGCCTCACGCCAGGGTACGGTCACCCCGTGGACGGCGACCCGCAGGAGCATTACCCGCTGCCCGAGGATCCGGTGCTCGCCGACGTGGCATCGGCGATGGAGGCGACCGGCCAGTGGGCCTGGCTGATGGACGACCGCTGGCGCACCGTCTACGTCACTCGCGACGTGCGCTTCACCTACGCGGGCGGCACCGGCGAGCTGGCACCGTTCGCGGTCGGGCGGCTCGTCTTCGGCAGCGAGTCGCTCGAGCTCGCGCGCACGTGGCGCTTCGGTCCCAACAGCCCCGAGCTGATGGGCGTGATGCTGCGGAACTTCGGCGGCTGGGCCGTGGCCGACACGCCCGGCGGCCTGGGAGCGCTGCGCAGGGCGGTCGATCCTGCGCTGCGCGACATCGTGGGTCGGCTCGAACCCAGTGACGTCGCGGCGGTCTCGTTCACGGCCGCGGGCATGGGCATCGATCACACCGTGGACGTCCCGATCTCGGGGATCCGCCTGCGCCGCGCCGACGGCAGCCTCGCCGGGACGCTCATGGTCTTCAAGCCCGCCGCGAGCATGGCGGTGCTCAGCGCCTACACCTCGATGGGCGATCCGCGGCATTTCGCGCTCGTCCAGCAGGTCTCGAAGGCCGGGCGCCGGCCCGCGGCGATCCTGTTCGCCGACCTCGAGGGCTCCTCGGCGCTCGCGCGGCGGCTCTCCACCGCGAGCTACTTCGCCGTCGGGCGGCGGCTCGTGCGCGCCGCGGACGGCTGCGTCATCGACGCGGGCGGGCTGGTCGGCCGGCACGTCGGCGACGGCATCGTGGCCTTCTTCCCGGCGCAGACCGCGGGCTCCGAGTCCGCCGCCGCGCGCAACTGCGTCCTCGCCGCGCGGCAGCTGCGCGCCGCGCTCGCGGGCGTCGCGGAGCGCAGCGACCTGGCGCCCGAGGAGGTGGGCCTGCGGTTCGGCCTGCACTGGGGTTCCACGCTCTACATCGGCGCGGTCACCACCGGCGGGCGATCGGAGGTGACGGCCCTGGGCGACGAGGTCAACGAGGCGGCTCGCATCGAGGCGTGCGCCACGGGCGGGCGGATGCTCGCCTCCAAGGATCTCATCGAGCGCCTGGCTCCCGACGACGCGGCACGCCTCGGCATCGACCCCGATCGCACGGTGTACACGGCGCTGGCCGGCCTCGCCACCGCGACCGAGAAGGCGCGCCGGGACGCGCCCGCGATCAGCGTGTGCGAGGTGTGAGGGCGAAGCGCACGTCGCGACGGTCAGCGGCACCCTCAACGCGCCTGGGACGTGCCCGCGCCCCGGCCTGCTCGATATGCCGGAGATGCTCTGGGTGCCACCTGCGGCCGGCAGCGTGAACGTCGTCGGCTCGGTGTTCCGGAACGGCGAGATGATCGGCCCGGCCAGTCACCCATCCGATCCCGTGCATTTGCATCGGCCTCGCCGACGCAGGTGCAACCGATCACGCCCGAGCGGCCCCGTGCCGGCGGCTCAGCCCTAGCACAACGCGAAGGACCGAGCGGGATCCTCTACCGACGCGCTCCCGCTCCCCTGGAGTTCGGACCTCCTGCAGTAGTCGGGGCGGCCGGATTCGAACCGGCGAACCTCCGCGTCCCAAACGCGGCGCTCTAACCAGGCTGAGCTACGCCCCGATCACCGTGATGGTACGCGGCAACCCCGCAACCTCCTGCGCCCGCCCCCGTTCCACCCGTGTACGCACACTCCCGGCGCGTCACCGGGGGGGACGGGCGGTTCCACCGGCCGGGGCGGCGGTCACGCGCCCCGGCCGGTCGCTCGCTAGCGTGGGGCCATGGCCGACGTCCGCCCGCTGCGCGCCCTGCACTACGACCTCGCCGTCGTCGGATCGCTGAACGTCGTGTGCGCCCCGCCCTACGACGTGATCGACGACGACCAGCGCGCCGCGCTCGCCGCGCGCTCCCCGCACAACGTCGTGCGGATCGACCTGCCGGCGCCGGAGATGCCGGGCGGCGACCCCTACGAGCATGCGGCCGAGCTGCTCTCGCGCTGGCAGGCGGAGGGCGCGGTCGTCCGTGACGCCGAGCCCGCCCTCTGGGTCCTGACCCAGGAGTACGCCGATCCCGACGGCGCGCGCCGCACGCGCAGCGGCTTCTTCGCGCGCGTGCGCGTGACGGGCTACGGGCCCGGCGCGATCCGTCCCCACGAGCGCACCCACCCCGGCCCCCGCGAGGACCGGCTGCGCCTCACCCGCGCGACGCGCGCGAACCTCTCCCCCATCTTCTCGCTCTACGACGACCCGGCGGGCGCGGCGTGGAGCGCGCTGGAACCGGTCACCGCGACGGCGCCCTGGGGAGCGCTGGAGGCCGAGGACGGCACCGTCAGCCGGCTGTGGCGCGTCGACGACCCCGCGGCGATCGAGGCCGCGTGCGCCGCGCTCGGCCCCGCCGAACTGCTGATCGCCGACGGGCACCATCGTTACGAGACGGCACGCGTCTACGCCGACGAGGTCGGCGGCGAGGGCGAGCACCGCTACGTGCTGCAGTACCTCGTCGCGCTCGAGGACCCCGGCTTGACGGTCTTCCCCACGCACCGTCTCGTGGACGGCCTGCGCGACGATCCCGATCGGCGCGCGGCGCTCGCCGCGACGCTGCGCGAGCAGTTCGAGATCGAGGAGCTCGAGGACGTCGCCGACCTCGCGCCGCCCGACGGCACCGGGCCGCTGCAGCTCGGCTACATCGACGCCGAGGCCCAGCAGCCGCTGCGCCTCACGCTGAAGGACCAGGCGATCGCGGACGCGGCGCTCGCCGCGTTCCCCGAGCCCTACCGCCGCCTGGACACCGCCGTGCTGGAGGCGCTGATCCTCAGCGGGCCGCTCGGGCTCAGCGAGGACGACATCTCGCACCTGCGCGGTCTTGGGTATTCGCGCAGCGACGAGGAGGCGCTCGAGCTCGTGCGCTCCGGCGCCTACGACGCCGCGTTCTTCCTGCGCGCCACGCCGGTCGAGCAGATCCGCGAGATCGCGGCGACCGGCGTGAACATGCCCCCCAAGTCGACGTTCTTCACGCCCAAGGTCCCCACCGGGCTGCTGTTCAGCCCCTTGGCATAATCGGAGGACCATGAAGGCCACCGCCACCCGAGAAGCAGGGTTCCGGCACACCGTCAAGGTGCGCCAGCACGAGATCACGACCGACGAGCCGACCGACGCCGGGGGCGGCGACGCGGGCCCGAGCCCGCTCGAGCTGCTGGCCTCCAGCCTCGCCGGGTGCGTGGCCGTGACGATGGAGATGTACGCCGCCCGCAAGGGCTGGGACATCGGCGGCGTCGAGGTCGAGGTGAACTTCACCCCCGGCGAGCGCGGCTGCCCGACGAGCTTCCGCGTCGTCACGCGGCTGCCCGACACTCTCACCGACGAGCAGGTCGACCGCCTCACGGTGATCGCCGCGAAGTGCCCCGTGCACCGCACGCTCGAGGGCGAGGTGATGTTCGACGAGCGTGTCGAGCGCGTCTCGCTCGCGAGCTGAGCTCGCCGCGCGCCTGGCCCCCGTCCTCCTCGACCCGGCGGAGGCCGCGGCGCTCGACGTGCACGGCCGTATCGACGCCGCGGTGCTGGTGCCCCTGTTCCTGCGCACGGACGGCAGCGCCGGCGTCGTGCTGACCCGCCGGCGCGACGACCTGCGCCGCCACGCCGGCGAGATCTCCTTCCCCGGCGGGCGCCAGGACATCGACGAGAGCGATCTGCGCGACACCGCGCTGCGCGAGGCACACGAGGAGATCGGGCTGCCGCCCGAGGCGGTCGAGCTGATCGGCGCGCTGCAGCCGACGCCGACGATCGCGACGAACTACGCGATCTACCCGTTCGTCGGCCTGATCGAGCCCGGGC
Source organism: Solirubrobacteraceae bacterium (assembly GCA_035542555.1). Classification (GTDB taxonomy): domain Bacteria; phylum Actinomycetota; class Thermoleophilia; order Solirubrobacterales; family Solirubrobacteraceae; genus F1-60-MAGs163. Next base: position 13,119 of record DATKLF010000147.1, read on the forward strand.
ACGCCTGGACGCCGTCGGACGGCGAGGTCGAGACCGTGCTGGAGCTCGGGCTCTCCGAGCTGCGCGCGGGGTACGAGCGCCGCCGGCTGATCCGCCGCGGCGTGCCGTTCCGCACCGACACCTACGTCGTCGGCGAGCACCTGATCTGGGGCGCGACGGCGCGCATCCTCGCCGACCTCCTCGAACGCGCGGACGCGGCGGGCGTCGCGTAGCCCCGCGACCGCCGTCAGCCGGCCGGGGACGGGCCGGCGGCCCGCCGGATCGCGCGCCATGCGGCGGGCGACATCGCGTAGCCGCTGACCGCCGCCGCGGACAGGTTCTGCCCGAAGGCCGGTCGCGCCAGCGTGGCGGCAGTCGCGAGCGCGACCGGCAGGGCGGCGCGCGGATCGCCGCGCAGCGGCGTCAGCTCCTCCCGGCTCCCGGCGAACGGCTCGCGCCGCGAGGCGG
>DATKLF010000148.1:0-8080 GCA_035542555.1 Solirubrobacteraceae bacterium
CGACCCGGTCACGCATCGGAGCCGGTGCATGTGCGTCGGCCTCACCGATGCAGTTGCAACCGATCACGCCCGCAGGCACCGGGTGTCTTGACGTCGAGGGCCGGCGTCGCGACAACACCGGGGTCATCGCCGCCCGTCAACGCCCGCCACGCCCCAGTGCTCGGCGCTCCTAGGCCGGGACCCCGGTCTCCAGCCGCTCGCGCGCGCTGGCCCGCGCGGCCGAGCCGAGCGGCCGGTGGCCACCCGCGAGCGCCAGGCCGGCGCGCGGCATGTTCGTGTAGATCGCCTCGTACTCGCCGGCGCGCACCCGGAAGGTCTCGTGCCAGATGCCGACGTCGCCGTCGAGCCCGACCACGCGGAAGAACGCCTTCCACGGCTCGCTGTGCAGCGCGTCGCCGCGCGCGAAGCGCTCGAGGTCGTCGAAGCTGCGCCAGTACTGGACGATGAACGGCTGCAGCGGGCTCAGCATCCCCTGGCGCGTAGCCAGGCAGCCGGCCTCCGGGTGCTCGTCCAGGTGGCGGATCATCGGCGGCATCGCGCGCGCGACCATCAGCCACTTGCGCAGCTTCCACGGCCTGTTGATGCGCATGCCGATGAGGAAGACGACGAAGTCCCCCTCCAGGTCGGCGGTGTGACGGCCAGCGAAGATCGGCGTCGGCATGCCGGCGAGGCTACGCCCGGCTCATTCCCAGCGCAACGTGCGCGGCGTGGCGCGCATGCGGAGCACGCGCGCCGGCACGCCGGCCGCCACCGCGTTCGCCGGGAGGTCCTTGGTGACCACGGCGCTCGTGCCGATCACCGCGTTGTTGCCGACGCGCACGCCGCGCAGGAAGCACGCGCCATACCCGACCCACACGTTGTGGCCGATGCGTACGTCGCGCTTGTAGATCCCCTGGTGGCGGATCGGCCGCTCGACCTCGACGATGCCGTGGTCGAAGTCGATGAACATCGCGCGGTCGGCGACGATGCACTCGCGGCCGATGGAGACGTGCTGGAACGCCGACAACGTGCACTCCTGGCCGAGGACGGTCTTGGCGCCGATGTAGACCTCGCCCTCGTGCGCGCGGATCTTGCAGCCGTCGCCGATCCAGCACCAGCGGCCCAGGTGCACGCGCGCACCCCGCCCGATCTCGAACGTCACGCCGGGGCGCACGAATGCCAGCCCGTCGGTCTGCAGGCGCCCGCGCCAGCGGAGCTTCAGCCACGCCCAGCGCGCGATGAGCCGCGCGTACTCGGTGCTGAGCATCCCGTGCGCGCGGGCGAAGCGCACGAACGCCACCGGGCCGCCGCGCAGCGGCGCCGGCGCGGTGCGCGCCGCCGGGAGGGGCTTGGTGAGCGCGAGCGCCGGCTCCACCTTGGGGATTATGCGGCGGCGCCGTCGCGCGCGACGCGCCGCGCGCCGTCCGCTCGGCCGCGCCCGCTACCCTCCGCGCCCCGTGCCGACCGGCTCGTCCCAGGACACCCTCGCCGCGCGCCTGCTCGCTGGCGACCGGCGTGCGCTCGCTCGCGCGATCACCCTCGTCGAGGACGACGACCCGCGCGGCTGGGAGCTCGTGCGCGAGGTCTACCCGCACACCGGCCGGGCCGCGATCGTCGGGCTGACCGGCGCCCCGGGGGCCGGGAAGTCGACGCTCATCGGCGAGCTGACGCGCGTGCGGCGCGCCCAGCAGCGCACGGTCGCGGTGCTGTCGATCGACCCCTCGTCGCCGTTCACGCAGGGTGCGCTGCTCGGCGACCGCATCCGGCTGTCCGACCACTTCCTCGACCCGGGCGTCTTCATCCGCTCGATGGCCAACCGCGGCGCGCTCGGCGGGCTCAGCGAGGCCGCGCTGCAGGCGGCGCTGCTGATGGACGCCGCCGGCCGCCAGGACGTGTTCCTGGAGACGGTGGGCGTGGGGCAGGCCGAGGTCGACATCATCGACCACGCGGACACGATCGTGCTCGTGCTGATGCCGGGCTCGGGGGACTCGATCCAGGCGCTCAAGGCGGGCGTCATGGAGATCCCGGACATCATCGTCGTGAACAAGTGCGACCACCCGCTGACCGAGACGATGGTCCGCGAGATCCGCGGCGTGCTGTCGCTGGCGCCGGCTGCCTCGGGCTGGCCGGTGCCGATCGTCAAGACCGAGGCCGCCCGCGGAGAGGGGATCGACGAGCTGGCCCTGCGCCTCGACGAGCACCGCGCGCACATCGAGGCGCAGGGCACGCTCTCCGAGCGCCGCCGGCGCAACCTGCGCAGCGAGGTCCTGTCGCTCTGCACGGTGCGGCTGCGCCGACAGCTCGAGGAGCGCCTGCGCGACGACGAGCGCTTCCAGGCGCTGCTCGACGACGTCGTCGAGCGCCGCACGGACCCGGCGAGCGCGGCAGCCGAGATCCTCGAGCGGCTCGACGGCTGAGCGCCGCCCCTACGCGCCCAGGACGCTCCACGGCACCGGGCCGGCGGGCGGGGAGACCGCGGCGCGCGCGCCGATGCGCGGTGCCGCAAGCAGCCAGACGCTCAGCACGACCCCCACCAGCGCGAGCGCAGTGCCCACGCGCGGCCAGCGCCGCAGCGACCACGCGCACAGCGCCGCCGCGCACGGCAGCGCCACCACGAGCGCCTCGCCCGGCGAGAGGCCGTGCAGTGTGGGGTAGAGCACCACCGCGGTCAGCACCGCGGCCATGCAGATCGCGGCGAGGAACCCGGCCGCGACCTCGACGTCGGTCTCGCCCGGGAAGGCGCGCGCGAGCCGCTCGCGGCGCGAGCGCCACAGCCGCCACAGCGAGACGAACGCGAGCCCCACGAACGGCGCGAACACCAGCACCCCATAGCGCGGGTCGGCCCACACGCCCAGCAGCCGCGGCCAGCGGGCGAGTGCGTCTGCGAACGACCCGATGCCGGTCGGGGGGTGCCGGCCGGTCGCCGCCGCATACGGCGTGAGGCCACCGAACAGCCGGCCGTTGACCGTCACGTAGACGACGACCGACAGCAGCACGATCTCGATCGCCGCGATCCCCGTCCACGCCCGCCGGCGCCGGCGCAGCCAGCGGAACAGCGCCGCGGCGACGACGGCCGCCGGAAGGATCGCCGCCGGCCCGATCCACGGGACGAGCGCCAGCAACGCCGCGCACCCTGCGGCCGGCCCCCCGCGCGGCTCGTCGCGGACGCGCAGCGCCAGCACCGCGGCGCCCGCGACGAGGCTCGCGCAGGTGGCGGCGGGGCTGATCGTCGTCGCCGCCAGCACCGCCGGCGGGGAGAGCCCGACCGCGAGCGCGGCGCCCGTCGCCCAGGGGTCCGGCACGAGCCGGCGCCCGAGCGCCGCCGCGGCCGCGAATCCGGCGGCCGCGATCGCCGCGAGCAGCAGCTCGGCGCCGATCCGCCCGCCGAGCGCGTAGGCGGGGGCGAGCAGCAGCGGGAACACGAGGCCCTGGGGCTCGATCAGCCGGCCGTTGACCGCGAGCGCCGTCGGACGCAGCGTGCCCGGGTAGAACGAGCGCCAGGCCGCGCGGCGGTACTCGTCGGTCAGCTCGACGTCGCCGCCGGAGACGATCGACTCCGTTGTCAGCAGCACGTGCGCCTCGCTCGGGCGCAGGTCCGAGCCGGGCCGCGCGTGCAGGCCCAGGCCGGCGGCGTAGACCACGAGCAGCACGCCGAAGACGAGCAGCGACGAGCGCCGCGCGCCGCGCCGGCGCACGCGCTCCAGCCGCCCCAGCTCCAGCGGCGGATGGTCGCCCGCTGCGGCCGTCGCGGCCATCTCCGCCGGCGCTCAGGCTCCGAGGGCGCGCGCGATCACGAGCTGCTGCACCTCATCGGTGCCTTCGCCGATCGTGAGGATCTTCGCGTCGCGGTAGAAGCGGCAGACCGGGTACTCCTCGATGTAGCCGTAGCCGCCGTGGATCTGCACCGCCTCCTCGGCGCAGCGCACCGCCAGCCGGCCGGTCTTGAGCTTCGCCTGGGCCGCGGTGAGGCTGAAGTTGCGGGAGGGCGGGCCTGCGTCCTTCTCGAAGGCGGCCTTGTAGACGAGCAGACGGGCGGCCTCGATCTCGGTGGCCATGTCGGCGAGCTTCGTCTGGATCGCCTGGAAGCGGCTGATCGGCTGGCCGAAGGCGCGGCGCTCCTTGGCGTAGGCGAGCGCCTCGTCGAGCGCGCCCTGCGCGAGCCCGACGCCCATCGCGGCCACCCCGATGCGCCCGATGTCGAGGATGTGCAGGAACTGCTTGAACCCCTGCCCCCGTGGGCCCAGCAGGTTCGCCTCCGGCACGCGGCAGTCGGTGAACGTCAGCGGCCGGGTGTCGGAGGCGTTCCAGCCCATCTTGCGGTACGGGGCGCCCTGCTCGTAGCCGGGCGTCCCGTTCGCGACGATGATGTTCGAGATCTCGCGCCGTCCGTCCGGCAGCTCGCCGGTGACCGCCGTGATCGCGACGTGGCCGCTGATCTCCGTGCCCGCGTTGGTGATGAACTGCTTGGCGCCGTCGATCACCCACTGCCCGTCCCGCAGGCGCGCGCGTGTGCGCGTGTTCCCCGCGTCCGAGCCGGCCTCCGGCTCGGTCAGCCCGAAGGCGCCGAGCTTGCGCCCGGCGCACAGGTCGGGCAGGTACGCGCGCTTCTGCTCCTCGCTGCCGAACAGGTAGATCGGCTGCGTGCCGAGCGAGGTGTGCGCGCACATCGTGATCGCCACCGACGAGTCCACTCGCGCCAGCTCCTCGACCGCCAGCGCGTAGGCCAGCGAGTCCCCACCGGCGCCGCCGTACTCCTCGGGGAACGGGATGCCCATCAACCCGAGCTCGCCGAGGCGGCGAACGATCTCGTAGGGGAACGCCTTCGTGTGGTCCAGCTCCTCGGCCACCGGTGCGATCTCGGCGCGCGCGAACTCCCGCACCGTGCGCTGGATCAGGCTGTGGTCGTCGGAGAGGTCGAAATGCATCGGCGAACCCTACGACGCGGCGAGCCCGGCGAGCAGCCGCACGCCCCAGCCCGCGCCGCCCTTGCCCGTGTACGGAAGGCCGTTGTCGCTGGCCACGCCGGCGATGTCCACGTGCGTCCAGGGCACATCGCCCGCGAAGCGGTGCAGGAACTCGGCGCCCATGATCGCGTGGGCCTTGCGGTCCCGGCCGGTGTTCACGATGTCGGCGTAGGTGCCCTTGATCGCGTCCGCGTAGCGCCGGTGCAGCGGCAGGCGCCAGACCGGCTCGCCGGCGGCCTCGCCGGCCGCGCGGACCGCCTCGAACCATGCGTCGTCGTTGCTCATGGCGCCCGCGTACACCGAGCCGAGCGCCGTGACCACGCCGCCGGTGAGCGTCGCCAGGTCGATCAGGCGCTCGGCGCCCAGCGCGCGCGCGTGCAGCAGGCAGTCGGCGAGCACCAGGCGCCCCTCGGCGTCGGTGTTGTTGACCTCGATCGTCGTCCCGTCGGCGGCGCTCACGATGTCGCCGGGCTTGGTCGAGCGGGCGGAGATGACATTGTCGGTCGCGCCGACGACCGCCACGAACCGCGTGGGGAGGCCCAGCCGCGCGATCAGCGCGGCCGCCTCGATGACCGCGGCGCCGCCGGACATGTCGAACTTCATGTCCACCATCCCGGCGCCGGTCTTGATCGACAGGCCGCCGGAGTCGAAGGTCACCGCCTTGCCGACCATGCCGAGCAGCGGGCCGCGCGCACCCTGGGGCGCGTGGCGCAGCACGATCAGCGCGGGCTCCTCGTCCGAGCCGTGGAAGACGGCGGCGAAGGCCCCCATGCCGCGCGCCTCGATCTCGGCGCGGCCGAGGACCTCGACCTCCAGGCCGGTCGTGCCCGCGAGCGCTCGGGCGTGGTCTGCCAGCGCCGTGGGCGTGAGGTCGTTGGCCGGGCGGTTCTGCAGGTCGCGCGCCGCGTTCTGGGCGCGCGCGAGGGCCGCCGCGCGACCGACGGCCGCGCCGACATCGTGGTGGGCGCTGAGGACGAGCGCGGCGGGGCCGTGCGCCTGGTCCTCGTCGTCCTGCGCGCTGCGAAAGCGCGTGAAGCGGTAGGCGGCGAGCAGCGTGCCCTCGACGAGCCCGCGGGCGACCTCGTCGCTGACGTCGTGCGGGACCTCCCAGCAGAGCGTCGCGGTGCCGAGCTCGCGCGCGCGGGCGAGCACCGCGGCGGCTGCGCAGCGCGCGCGCTCGGCGTCGAAGGCGCCCCGCGCCCCCAGCCCGGCGACGATGAAGCGCCCGCCGCCGGCGTGCGCGACGGCCAAGTGGCCGAACGTGCGGCGCGCCTCGCCGCGCTCCAGCAAGGCCGTGAGCGCGCCACTGGCGACGTCGTGGGCGATCCCCTCGTCCTCGAAGACGCCGATGGCGATCGTGTCCGCCCCGCTCTGCTGCGGGCTCTGCGTCGTGGCGCTGACGTTCATCGCCGGAGCGTATGCGCTTGTGCGGCGCGGGCCGGCGGGCGCACGCCACTACCATTCGCGACCCGCGCCAGCCACGTCCGGAGACCCGTATGCCCAAGACCGTCATCCTCGCCGCCGCCCGCACCCCGATCGGGAAGATGGGCGGGGGCCTGGCCTCGCTGGACGCCACCGAGCTCGGCGGCACCGCGATCGCCGCGGCGCTGGATCGCGCGGGGGTGGCGCCCGAGCAGGTCGAGCACGTGGTGATGGGCCAGGTGCTGCAGGCGGGGCAGGGCCAGATCCCCTCGCGCCAGGCGCAGATCAAGGCCGGGATCCCGAAGGAGGTCTCTTCGGAGACGATCAACAAGGTGTGCGCCTCGGGCCTGCGCGCGTCGGTGATCCTCGACCAGGCGATCCGCGCCGGCGACCTCGAGGTCGGCGTCGGCGGTGGCATGGAGTCGATGTCCGGCGCCCCGTACCTGCTCCCGGGCGCGCGCTTCGGCTACCGCATGGGCGACGCGAAGGCGCTCGACGCGATGGTGCACGACGGCCTGACGAACCCGTTCAGCGGCAAGCAGATGTTCGTCGAGGCCACGGAGGTCGGCGACGAGCTCGAGCTGACACGCCCCGACCTGGACCGCTGGGCGCTGCGCTCGCACGAGCGCGCCGTGCGCGCGATCGACGAGGGCTACTTCGCCGAGGAGATCGTCCCTGTCACCGTCAAGAGCCGCAAGGGGGACACGATCGTCGAGGTCGACGAGGGCCCGCGCCGCGAGACCTCGCTGGAGGCGCTGGCCAAGCTGCCGGGGCTGGTCGGCAAGGACGGGAGCCACACCGCCGGGAACTCGCCGGGCGTCAACGACGGCGCGGGCGCGCTCGTGCTGGCCTCGGACGAGTGGGCCGCCGCCAACGGGCGCGAGGCGCTTGGCGAGATCGTCGCGCACGCCCAGAGCGCCAACGACTTCGCCTACCTCGCGACCACGCCGGCGAGCGCCGCGCGCAAGGCACTCGCGAAGGCCGGCATCGACGCGCGCGACATCGACGTCTGGGAGATCAATGAGGCCTTCGCGTCGGTGACGCTGAACTCGATCCGCCTGCTCGGCATCGACGAGGAGCGCGTGAACGTCAACGGCGGCGCCGTCGCCCTCGGGCACCCGATCGGGGCCTCCGGCGCGCGCATCATCGGCACGATGGTCCACGAGCTGCGCCGCCGCGGCGGCGGGCTGGGCTGCGCGGCGATCTGCTCGGGCGGCGGCCAGGGCGACGCCCTGATCGTGCGGGTCCCCGCGTCATAGCGCGGGCGCGGGAGCGCATGACAGCCGCCGCCTTCCTCGACCTCGACCGCACCCTCGTCGCGGGCTCCTCGGGGTTCTACTGGGCGCGGGCGGCCGTCGACGCGGGCATGATCTCGCGCCGGCGCATGGCGGGCATCGTCTGGCAGAACCTGCGCTTCCGCCTGCGCGGCTCGACCGACGACTGGACCGACGAGGTGCGTGCGCAGATCGCGGACCTGATCGCCGGCCAGCGCGCGATCGACCTGCGCCGCATGATGCCCGAGGTGCTGGCCGGCGTGCTGCCGCGCGTCTACCCGCAGATGCTGCGCGTCGCCTACGCCCACCAGGACGCAGGGCGGCGCGTGTACATCGCGACCGCCTCCTCGCAGGAGATGGCCGACATGCTCAGCCACGTCTTCGGCTTCGACGGCGGCATCGGCGTTCGCTCGGAGGTCGTCGACGGCCGCTTCACGGGGC
>DATKLF010000149.1:0-17519 GCA_035542555.1 Solirubrobacteraceae bacterium
ACCGTGATGCCGTCGGCGACCACACGTACGCCGCGCGCGTCCTGCGCCACGCGCCGCACGGGCGCCCGCTGGATCAGCCGCGATCCGAGCTGCGCGGCGACGCGTTCGCTGACGCGCTGCGAGCCGCCGACGAAGCGGCGCTCCTGGGCGCCGCCCTGGGTCGTCAGCAGCTTCAGGAAGCTCCCCGGCGTCGCCGGATTGCCGGCGCCCCTGGTGTACATCAGGACATACAGCAGCGACATCTGCACGGGGTCGGCGCCCCAGACCGCCTCGCAGGCGGCGTCGAAGATCCGCCGCCCACGGTCGGTCGTCACCTCGCGGCGCTTCCACTGCTCGAAGGTCTGCGCATCCCACTCGCGCGCCCGGGCGGCGCTCCACGGCGCGTCGATCGGCAGCGTCTTGGCGAGCGCGTCGAGCTTCAGCGCGGCGACCAGCGCCGCTGTCACGTCGGCGTCCCCCGGGATGCCCGGCACCGCGTCGTAAAGCGAGCGCACGCCGTCGACGATCAGTACGTTCGACCCGGCGTTGTAGGTCGGGAAGGTCGGCACCCCGACGGCGCGTGCGAGCGCGAGGATGCGATCCTGGGTCGGGCCGACGTACTCGCCGCCGATCTCGGTGATCTTGCCGGCGCCGATCGAGGCGTTCCACGTGCGCCCGCCGACCCGGTCGCGCGCCTCGAGCACGAGCACGGAGCGCCCGGCGTGCGTGAGCGCGCGCGCCGCCGCCAGGCCGGACAGCCCGGCGCCCACGACGACGACGTCGGCGCTGCGCGTGCGCCGGCGCGCCGCGCGGGCGAGCGGCGCCCGTCCGAGACCGAGCGCCAGCGCCCCGGCGGCCGCGCCGCCGAGCGCCTCGCGCCGGGTCAGGCCGCGCTCGCCCATCACGGCCGACCCTACCGGTGCGTCAGTCGCTCTGGGCGCGCGCGGCGAGGACCTGCTCGGCGGCCTCCTCGGCCGCCTCGAGCTCGCCGCGGACGAGCTCGAGGCCCTGCTCCCAGAAGCCCGGGTCGGTGAGGTCGAGCCCGGCGATCTGCGCCAGCGCCTCGGGGCTGCGTGAGCCGCCGGCCGCCAACATCTCGAGGTATGCGGGGACGAACGCGTCGCCCTGGCGCGCGTACTGGCTGTACACGGACAGCGCGAGCAGCTGGCCGTAGGCGTAGGCGTAGACGTACCCGGGCGTGCCGATGAAGTGCGGGATGTAGGACCACCACGAGCGGTACCCCGGCGTGATCTCGACGGCGTCGCCGAGGAGCTCCTCCTGAGAGGTCTGCCACAGGTCGCCGAAGCGATCGACCGCCAGCTCGCCGTCCTCGCGCCGCGCGCGGTGCACCGCCTCCTCGAAGCGGTTCATCGCGGTCTGGCGGAAGACGGTGGCGATCGAGCCCTCGATGTTCTCGGCGAGCAGTGCCAGGCGCGACTGCGGGGTGTCGGCCTGCTCGAGCAGCCGGTGGAAGACGAGCGTCTCGCCGAACACCGATGCGGTCTCGCACACCGTGAGCGGCGTGCCCTGCTCGAAGATGCCGCGCGGGATCGCGAGTGCGGCGTGCACCCCGTGCCCGAGCTCGTGGGCGAGCGTCATGACATCCCGCCGGCGCGAGGTCCAGTTGAGCATCACGTAGGGATGCACGCTGGGGACCGTGTATGCGCAGAACGCCCCGCCGCGCTTGCCCGGCCGCGGCGGCGCGTCGATCCAGCGCTCGTCGAAGAAACGCTGGACGAGGTCGCCGAGCTCGGTGGAGAAGTCGGCGTAGGACTCAAGGACCAGATCGCGTCCCTCGTCCCAGCCGACGTGCACGTCGTCCTCGCCGATCACGGCGGCCCGGTCGTAGTCGGCGATCCGCTCGAGGCCCAGCAGGCGGGCCTTCAGGCGGTACCAGCGCCGCGGCACGTCATAGCTCGCGCGCACCGCCGCGACGAGCGCCTGCACGGACTCGTCGCTGGCCTCGTTGGCGAGGTTGCGGCTCGACAGCCACGTCGGGTAGCGACGCAGGCGGTCGTCGATCGCCTTGTCCTGCAGGAGCGTGTTGAAGACGTACGCGCGCGTGCGCAGCCCGGGCTCGAGCGCCGCCGTGACCGCCTCGGCGACCGCGCGGCGCTCTTGGCGGTCGGGGGACTGCAGGCGGCTGAGCGCGACGTCGAGCGGGGCCGGGTCCTCGCCCGGCAGCTCGACGCGGATCGCGCTCGCCAGCTCGCTGAAGATGCGCTGCCAGGCGTCCCGCCCGGTCACCGCCTTCTCGGTGAGGATCTTCTCCTCGGGCTCGCTGAGCAGGTGCGGCCGATACCGGCGGACCGTCGTCAGGTGATGGCGCACGGTCTGCAGCCCGTCCGCCGCGAGCAGCTCGTCGACGCGCGCGTCGTCGAGCTCGGCCCACTCCAGGTCGAAGAAGAGCAGCTGCGTCTCGATCGCGCTCGCCCGCTCGCCGACGCGCGCGACGAGCGCGCCGTTGGCCTCGTCCTCGGTGTCGGCCGCGAAGCGCAGGTGCGCGTAGTTGCCCGCGCGGCCGACGAGGTCGGCGATCGCGCCGAGCTCGGCCATCGCCTCGGCCAACCCCGGGCCGTCGAGCTGCGCGACGCGCCCGTTGTGCGCCTGCGCGAACGCGGCCGAGCGCGCCTCGGCCTCGTCGAGCAGGCGGTCGCAGGCCTCCGGCCCGCCGCCGTCGACGAGATCGCCGAGGTTCCAGGTGACGTCATTGACGACGGTGCCGGTCATGGCCCGAGCATAGGTCACCCGCCGATTCCCGCAGATAGCGGGTTGGTCCGCGCCCCTGGCTTGACCGCGCCGATACCCCTGTCTTAGGTTCATCCCAGACGCGGCGTCGAGCCGTGAAGAGCGAAGGCCGAGGGGTGTGAGGCCACGCCTCCCTCCCCGGGACGTACCTGGCGACAGGTCGCGGACCGGGTCGAGGGGTCCCCGCACCGGCTCGACCCGCGTCGCTGTTCTACGTCGCCCGCTCAGCCCCCCGAACCGGGCGCGCGCCGCAGGCATTCGCGCCCCTCGTAAGAGGGGCGCGACTGCGTTCCACGGCAGCTCAGGCGACGGCCGCGAGCGCGGCGAACGCGCCGCCGCGAGCGAGCAGCTCGGCGTGGCCGCCGCGCTCCACGACCCGCCCACCGTCCAGCACGAGGATCTCGTCGAAGCGCTCGAGGCCGGCGACGGTGTGTGAGATCACCAGCACGCCGCGCTGGTCGTCGCGGTCCTCGCCGAGCGCGCGCAGCAGCTCGCGTGCACCCGTCGGGTCCACGTGTGCGGTCGGCTCGTCGAGGACGAGAAAGCGTGCGTCTGAGACGAACGCGCGCGCCAGCGCGATGCGCCGCCGCTGGCCGCCGGAGACCTCGGCGCCGTCCTCGCCGACCGCGGTGTCCAGGCCGTCGGGCAGGCCGGCGATCCAGTCGGAGAGTCCCGCCCTGCCGAGCGCTGAAAGGATCGCCGCGTCGCCCGCCTGGGGGTTGGCGAGCCGCACGTTCTGGCGGATCGTGGTCGTGAACAGGTGCGCGTCCTGGCCGGCAAGCCGCACGCTGCGGCGCACATCGGACTGGCGGGCGGCCCGCACGTCCAGGCCGCCGACCTCGACCGCGCCCGCCTCCGGGTCGCGGAAGCGCACGAGCAGCCGCGCGAGCGTCGTCTTGCCGGCGCCGCTGCGTCCCACGATCGCCACGCGCGCGCCCGGGGCGACCCTCACGCTGACCTGGTCCAGGGCGGGCGTCTCGCGGTCCGCGAAGCGCACGGTCACCTCGCACGCGACCAGGCTTCCGCCGGGCGGGAGGGGGAGGGGCCGCGGTGGGTCGGCGACGACCACCGGCGCCTCCGTGACCTCCTCGATCCGCGCGGCGGCCGACGCGCATGCGTTCAGCCGCTGCGCGGCGTCGGGGAGCGGGATGACCGCCTCGAAGCTGCCGATCGCGATGAAGACGACCGCGGCCAGCAGGATCCCGTCGAGCGCGCCTGAGGAGGTCGCCTGCACGCCGAGCGCGGCGACCGCGACGAGTGCCGCTCCGGCGATCAGCACGCCCAGTCCGGTCGAGAGCCCGGCGACGCGCGCGTCCCGGCGCTGGATCGCCAGCAGCTGCCCGTCGGCGGCAGCCACGCGCGCAGCCCAGTCGGCCTCGCGCCCGTAGACCGCCAGCTCGGGCGCACCCTGGACGACATCCACGAGCTCGGTCGCCAGCAATGCGCGCGCCGGCGCCTGATGGCGGTTGGAGGCGGCGGTCGCCGCGCCGGCGAGGGCCGGCACGACGATCGCCGCGAGCAGCAGCGCGACGACCATGACGACCGCGGCCGGCGGCAGCACGAACAGCAGGAAGACGCCCACGACGACGATCACCACCGCGGCGATCAGCGGGGGCCCGAGCGCGCGCAGGTAGAGGTCCTGCAGGCTGTCGACGTCGGCGACGAAGCGGCTGAGCACGTCCCCGCCGCGCAGCCCGCGAAGGCCCTCGGGGACGAGCGGTGCCAGGCGCTCGAAAAAGCGCACGCGCAGGTCGGCGAGCATCCGCAGGGCGAGGTCGTGCGAGACCAGGCGCTCGAAGTAGCGCAGCAGCGCGCGCGAGATCGCGAGCGCGCGGATGCTGACGGTGAGCGTCGTCAGCGAGAGGATCGTCGACGGGCGCAGCGCCGCGCGGCTGATGAGCACGCCGGCGACGGCGAGCAGCGCGACCGCCGCCAGGATCGCCCCGGCGCCGAGCGCGACCGAGAGCGCCAGGCGGCCGCGGCGCGGGGCGACCCGCGCTGCCGCACGCCGCAGCGGCCCCCAGCGTCCGCCCGCGTGCGCGGCGCCCGCGACGGCGCTCACGCGCCCACCCCCGTAGTCGCTGCGACGTCGTGCAGGCGCCCGCCCTCGAGGCGCAGCACGCGGTCGGCCCGGCGCGCGAGCGCCTCGCGATGCACGATCAGCAGCGTCGTGCGCCCGCGGGCGAGACGCTCGATCGCCGCGCCCACGGCCTCCGCCGAGGCGCCGTCCAGGTGGGCGGTCGGCTCGTCCAGCACGAGCAGCGACGCGTCGCGCAGAAACGCGCGCGCCAGCGCCACGCGCTGGGCCTCGCCCGCCGACAGCTGCCGCCCGCCCTCGCCGACGCGGGTGTCGAGCCCGTCCGCGAGCCCGGCGACGACCTCGTCCAGCGCGGCCGCGCGCACCGCGGCCGCGACTTGCGCGTCGCTTGCGCGCGGTTCGCCCAGGCGGATGTTCTCGGCGACCGTGCCGGCGAAGATCGTCGCCCGCTGGGGCACCCAGGCGAGCTGCCGGCGCCAATCCTGCGGGTCGACGGCTCGCAGGTCCACGGCGCCACACGAGACGATGCCCGCGTCGGGCTCGAGCAGCCGCAGCAGCAGCGCGGCGATCGTGCTCTTGCCTTCGCCGCTGGGCCCGACGAGAGCGACGAGCTCGCCGGGCCGCAGCACCAGCGAGACGTCCTCGATCACGGGCGCACCGCGGCCGGCGTAGGCGAAGCTGACGTGCTCGAGCGCGACCGGCGCCGTGCGCGGGTCGGGCGCGGGCAGCGGGTCGGCGCACGGCGTGAGCGACGGGGGGGTGTCGAGCACCTCGAACAGGGTCTGGGCGGCGGCCATGCCGTCCGCGGAGGCGTGGAACTGCTGGCCGACCATGCGCACCGGCAGGTAGAGCTCGGGCGCGAGCAGCAGCACCGCCAGGCCGATCGAGAACGCCAGGTGCCCGTCGGCGAGCTGCACACCGACGGTCGCGGCGACGAGCGCGACGCCGAGCATTGCCAGCAACTCGAGCACGAGCGCCGAGAGGAACGCGATCCGCAGCGTCGCCATCGTCTGCACCCGGTAGGCCTCGCCGGCGTCGCGCAGCGTCTGTGCCTGAGCGCCGTCGCGGTCGTTGGCGCGCAGCGTCTCCAGCCCGCGCACGACGTCCAGGAAGTGGGCGCTCAGCCTCGAGAGCGTCTGCCAGCGCTCGTCCGCTCGGCTGCGCGCGGCGAGGCCGATGAGGATCATGAACAGCGGGATCAGCGGCAACGTGACGAGCAGGATCAGCCCGGCCGCCAGGTCGTGGGGGATCACGTAGGCGAGGATCAGCAGCGGCACGAGCACTGCCAGCACGACCTGCGGCAGGTAGCGCGCGAAGTACGCCTCCAGCGCATCGACCCCCTGGACCGCCGTGGCCACGAGATCCCCGGTGCGCTGCTCGCGCAGCCCGCTGGGGCGCTCGCGCAGGACGTGGCGGGTGAGGTTCGAACGCAGCTCTGACATCACGCGCCCCGCGCCCAGGCGGCCGGACGCCTCGAAGCCCGCGGCGCACAGCGAGCGCCCGACGATCACCGCGGCCAGCGCGACGAGTGGCCCGCGCAGCGCCGCGACGTCAGCGCCGTGCAGGAACGAGCGTGCGACGATCCGCCCGAGCAGGACCGCCTGCGCCACGATCAGGACGGCGGTCAGGACACCGAGGAGCACCGAGCCCGCGAGCGGGGCGCGCGCCGCGCGCGTGGAGCGCAGGAGCCGGCGATCGACGCCCCGCGCGGAGCCCTCGGCGCGTGTGGCCACCGCGCCCGTTCAGCCGGCCGGCGCGCTGCCGGGGTCGGGTCCCGCGCCCGTGCCCGCGCTCTTGCCGCCGCTGCCGACCAGGTCGAGCGGGTTCTTCGTCGTCCGGTCGAAGTCCTCGGGCGAGACCCGCTTGCGGAACACCCAGTAGCTCCAGGCGGTGTACGCGAGCACGATCGGGACCATAACCACCGCGACGACCGCCATGATCGCGAGAGTCTTCGACGAGGAGGAGGTGTTCGCGATCGTCAGGTTGTAGAGCGAGCTCGTCGTCGACGGCATGACGTTCGGGAAGAGGTCGACGAACAGCGTCACGAACAGCATCGCGATCGCGGCCGTGCTGATCCCGAAGGCCACGCCCGGGCGCCGCCCCAGCTCGCTGACGGCGGCCGTGGCAAGGAGCACGGCGGCGATGGCGCCGAGGATCGCGACCGCGACGCTCGCGCCGGTGCGGTCGTTCATGTCGATGACCGTCCAGACGAGGAACGCGATGCCTACCACCGCGGCGGCGGGGGACGCCCACTTCGCGACCCCGCGCGCGCGCTCGGGCAGATCGCCCCCGGTCTTCATGTTCAGGTAGATCGCGCCGTGGGAGATGAACAGCAGCACGAGCGTCACGCCGCCCAGCAGGGCGTAGGGGTTCAGCAGCGTGAAGAGGTTGCCCGTGAAGTTCTGCTGGGCGTTGATCGGCACGCCGTGGACGATGTTGGCCCAGGCGACGCCGAACAGCAGGCTCGCCAGGAACGACCCGATGACGATCGCCCACTCCCAGGTCGCCCTCCAGCGCGGACGGTCGTCCTTCCCCCAGAACTCGAATGCGACCCCGCGGATGATGAGCGCGAAGAGCACGAGGAAGAGCGCGATGTAGAAGCCGGAGAACATCGAGGCGTACCAGAGCGGGAAGGCGGCGAAGGTCGCGCCGCCGGCCGTCAGCAGCCAGACCTCGTTGCCGTCCCACATCGGGCCGATCGCGTGGATGATCGCGCGGCGGTCCGCGTCGTTGTGGCCGAGATGGCGCAGCAGCATGCCGACGCCGAAGTCGAAGCCCTCGAGGACGAAGTACCCGATCCACAGGATGCAGATGAGGATGAACCACAGGGCCTGCAGGAAGCTGTAGTCGACGCTGTGCATGAGGTATCGCTCCTCCGGCTTCAGTAGGCGAGGGACAGATCGGGAGCGCCGGGTCCACCCGGAGCGGGCGCCTCTTCGTGGATGCCCTTGCGCGCCTCGCGCAGGAACAGCCACAGCGCCACGCCGCCGATCGCGGTGAAGATGAGCGTGAAGCCGATCAGCGTGCCCGCGACCTGCGCCGTGGTGACCAGCGGCGAGTTGGCGTTGCGGGTGAGCATGAGGCCCTGGACGATCCAGGGCTGGCGGCCGACCTCCGTCATCACCCACCCGGCGGTGTTGACGAGGAAGGGCGTGACCGCCATCCAGATCGCTATCCGCTGGAACCTCCGGCTGACGGCCAGCTTGCCGCGCCGCCAGAGGATGAACCCGACGAGCGCGAAGATCGCCATCGCAAGGAAGAGGTAGACCATGATGCGGTACGACCAGTAGACGACCGCCACGTACGGGTAGTAGCGGCCGGGTCCGTACTTGGCCTCGTACTGCTTCTGGAGCTGGTTGACGCCCAGGACCTGGCCGTCCCAGCTGCGCGTCGCCAGCAGCGAGAGCACGTGCGGGATCTTCAGGTCGCGGTTCGTGTGGCCCGGGTTGGCGGTGAAGTCGCCGGTCGCCAGCAGCGACATCGACGCGGGCTTCTCGGTGTTGAAGAGCGCCTCGGCCGCCGCCATCTTCATCGGCTGCTGCTTGATCAGCAGCCGCGCGAGCTGGTCCCCGGCCAGGAACGAGACGACGACGCCGATGCAGAGGATCGGCAGCGCGACCTTGATCGCGGTCGTGAAGGCGTCGACCTGGTGCTCGCGGCGCAGGTGGTACCCCGCGACGCCGATCGTCACGAGGCTCGCGGTCAGCGCCGCGGCAGCGAGCACATGGATGTAGGCGGCGATCGCGGTGTTGTTCGTGATGACCGCCCAGATGCTCGTCAGATGGGGCTTGCCGCCGACCATCTTGTAGCCGACGGGGTGCTGCATCCACGAGTTCGCGGCGATGATGAAGAACGCCGAGAGTGCCGAGCCGATCGAGACCAGCCAGATCGACACGAGGTGGGTCTTCGGCGACACGCGCCCCTTGGCGAAGATCCAGAAGCCCAGGAACGTGGACTCCATGAAGAAGGCGATCAGCGCCTCCATTGCGAGCGGGGCGCCGAAGATGTCACCGACGAAGCGCGAGTACTCCGACCAGTTCATCCCGAACTGGAACTCCTGGATGATCCCGGTGACGACGCCGACCGCGAACGAGAGCAGCATCAGCCGGCCCCAGAAGTGCACTTGGCGGGCGTAGACCTCCTTGCCCGTGCGGTAGTGGAGCGTCTGGTTGACGGCGACGTAGAACGCGAGGCCGATCGACAGGGGGACGAAGAGGAAGTGGAAGATCGTCGTCGTGGCGAACTGCAGCCGGGCGAGGTCCAGCGCGGTCATGGGTGCTCCCTGTCGTCTTTACCTGACGTTCATCGACGATAGGTGACCGCCGGACGTGCCGTCCGGCCGTTTGCCACAGAGTTCCTGCGGGTTTCTACGGAGAGGCCTCGGGGTTCTCCGCGGACGGCTCAGCGGCCCTCGCGAGACCCGCGCGTCGGCTAGAATCGGGCGTGCAGGGAACATCCCCGGGGACGACAGGCTTCGACGTGGTCGGTTCGTGGGGGTGGTTGCGAGCCGAGGTCCCGGAGGCCTCGTAAAACCCCGGGAAAACCATACGTGCGGACTCTCACGAGTACGCCCTCGTCGCCTAGCACCTAGCTAGTCCACGAGGTTCCGGACCTCGCCGGCCGGCCGCGAGGACTCCCGGAATCAGATACGCCGGCTCACCCGGGGAGGTCCGCCCTCGCCGATCCGGGGACAGCTTCAGGGGGCTGGCTCTTCGCAACCCCGCCGGCGAGGCGAGCGCGGAGCGAGATCAGAGCGCCGGCTACGCTCGTAGACGTCACCTTCACGCGATTGCGGACGCGGGTTCGATTCCCGCCGTCTCCACTGGCTGGGCCCGGCGCTGCGGCCGGGCGCTACACCTCGCAGACGGCGATCGCCGGCGCGTCGCGGCGGGCCTTCTCGGTCGCAGTCGGGAGCTCGGCGAGGGGCACGTAGGTGATGCTGTCGGCGTCGATGTTCAGCGCCGCCGCGTCGCCGGGCTCGAGGCGCTCGACGAGGCTCTTCGAAGCGAGCGCTCGTCCACCGGTCGCGCACGCTTCGATGCGGGCGCACTCGTTGACCTCGTCCCCGAGCGCGGTGACCTCGCTGCGCCCGACCGAGACGATCTGCCCGACGTAGAGCGTCGATCCCCAGTGGATGCCGAAGCGCAGGACGGCGTCAGCCTCCTCGAGCCCGCTCCGCGTGGCAACGTCGGCCATCGCGCGTCGAAGGTCGCGGGCGCCGGCGATGCACGCGCGTGCGGCGGCGGACTCCGATCCCGCGGTCTCGGCGAGGAAGAACGCCACGACCCCGTCGCCGACGTGCCGGCCGACCAGGCCGCCGGCCTCGACGACGCACGCGTCCGCGGCGCTGACGAACCGCCGTCCGAGCGCGAAGTAGCTCGCGGTCGACAGGCGCCGGGACAGACTCGACGACCCTTCGAGGTCAGCGAACAGGATCGCGGCCGGCCGCCGGGCGGCGTGCGCGACGGCCTGCATCCGGTCGAAGTGGCCCAGATCGCCCTGGGCCGCCATGGTCGAGAGGGTGGCCATGCCCGCCGCCGGCTTGTAGAGGATCGCGGTCCCCGCGAGGCGGCCGTCGGCTGCGTGGAGACGCACGCCGGTCGCCAGGATGTCGAGCCGACCGCCGCTGGCCCCGCCACTGTGCTGCTCCCAGGTCAGCGCCGGCGCGGGCTCCGGCTGCAGCTCCGCTGCGAGATCGCGCAGCTCGGGGATCACCATGCCGACGAGGGCGTCGCGGTCGCCGCGCAGGTCGCCGAGCGCCCACGGTCCCAGCGCGGCGAACTGGGTCCGCTGGATGTCCATGGTGTTGGGGCCGACGCGCTCGCCCAGCCGCGATGCGGTCGCCTCCGGCCCGAAGTAGAACGCGCCGGTCGGCACCGTCACGCGCCCGAGCAGAGAGCCGTAGCTGAACCGCAGCTCATCGGTCATGAACACGAGGCGCCACTCGTGGTCCACGAGCTCAGCCCAGTACCCCGCGGCGTTCAGCGCCGCCGCGGCTGCGGCGAGCGCCGGGTCGTCCGGCAGCGGAAGTGTCGCCTGGTCCCCGATTTCGCGACTGTAACGGCGAGTCGGAGCTGGACGGCTCGATCTGCGTGACGGCTTGGGTCGCAAGCCGGGAGCGCGGGTCAGTGAGCGCCCGATACCAACAGGGTTCTTCGCAGCAACCGAACCGGTCGTCTCCACTAACTCACCAACGAAGTGCACTGCTACTCCGCGGGAGCGGTACCTGCGGCGACGATGAGCTCGCATGGGCCCTCGAAGCCGTCGGCCGTCTCGAACCGTGAGAGCTCGCGCGTGATCTCGCTCCACGCCTCCTCGCGCTCGGCGTCGCGCAGCCCCGCAAGCATCTGGTGCAGGGCCCCGAAGGACTCGCGCGCGAAGCGGACGTACTCGGCGGTGGAGGTCAGCCGCAGGGGAGCCGAGACTCGCCGCGCCTCGACCTCGGTGTAGCCCGCCTCCTCGAGGGCCGCTTCAATCACGCCGGGGGCGCCGAGGCTGAACGGGCCCGGCTGGCCCGGCGCCGGTGCCGGCAGCTGCGCCCGGCGGCGGACGATCGACACCGGTATCGAGAAGAAGGGGTTGGCTTCCGGTGTGGAGTAGACGATCCCGGCCAGGCGGCCGCCCGGCCTGAGCGCGCGCCGCATACCGACGAACGCGGCGTGCTGGTCGGGGAAGTAGATGAAGCCGACGCGCGAGATGACCGCGTCGAACGCGCCCGGCTGCACGTCCAGGTGCTCGCCGTCGAGGACGAGGGTCTCGACGTTGCGCAGTCCGGCTTCGCGCGCGCTGCGCTCGGCGAAGGCGAGGATGTTGCTCGAGATGTCGGTGGCCAGCACATGGCCGTCGGGCCCGACGCGCCGGGCCGCCGCGAGCGTCTGGCCTCCGGCGCCCGCGGCCACGTCGAGCACCCGCGCCGCCCGGGTGACGCCGGCCATGTCGAGCATCGTCTCGGTCGCGTCTCCCAGCCATGCCTCGAGTGTCGGGCCCCAGCGGTGCCAGGGCTCGGCTGCGCTCTGCCATTGGTCGGTCGTCGTGCGCTTGTAGGCGTCCGGGTCGAAGGTCGTCGCGCTCATGTCAGCCTCGGGTCGAAGCGCCCGCGTGAGGTCAGCGGCGTCTGGCGCCCCACCTCGGGGAGGTACTCGTCCAGGAAGACTCGGGCGACGAGCTCCTGCCGCGATGCCACGCGGAGCTTCTCGTAGAGGTGCTTGACGTGGTCCTCGACGGTGTGCGGAGAGACCACCAGCTCCTCGGCTATCTCCGCGCGCGACAGGCCGCGGGCGAGGAGGGTGGCGACCTCGCGTTCGCGCGTCGTCGCGCCGAACGCCTCCAGCCGGACGGTCGCCGAGCGCGCGGCGCTGGCCCGCTCGATCACGATCGCGACGCGGCGATCGGCCGCGGCGCCGGGCAAGGACGCGTGGAGCGTCACCCAGCCCTCATCGCCCGGAACGGTGACGACGTTGGCCCCGCCCTGAGCAGCCTCGGGCGCCCTGCGGACGAACGAGGCAAGCGAGAGCACGGACGCGGGGACGTCGTGCTCGCCGTACACCGCCCCACCGGCGCCGATCGCGGCGAGCAGCTCCCGTGCCGGCGGTGTGATCAGCTCGACGTCGTCTCCGGGGCCGAGGACGACGAGTCCCGGGGCCTCGGCGCCCGTGACGCGACGCGCCGCATCGAAGCGCAGCGACGCGCGGATTCCCCGCGCGATCGCACCCGTGACGGCGGCGAGCGCGTCCGCGTCGCGCTGCTGGAAGGGCCCGCTGGCCGCGTGCCGGGCGATGTGCACGGCGCCCCAGACGCGGCCGCGGATGACGAACGCGGCGCGCAGCTCGTGGGGGATGTCGGCCGGAAGCAGCAGGTCGCGGTAGCGCGCGCTGCTGCCCGGATCGCCGCGCGTGGCGTGGTCGAGGATCCCGACCGGGACGCGCCGCGCAGCGAGGCCGGCGAAGGTGTTGACGTCCTCGACCATGTACTCGCTGCGGACCAGCAGCTCGCCGGCGGCCGGGGCCTGCGCCGGCGTGAAGACCCCGTGCCCGATCAGCTCTGCGGGGTCGTCGCTGGTCATCAGTCGCGTGTGCGGGTCCAGCGTGTGCCAGCAGCTCGCGTCGTTGTCGACGACGTTGCGCAGTCGCGGGGAGAGCTCGGCGAAGAACTCCTTGCGGGGCAGCCCCCTGGAGGCGAGGAGATCGATCTCCTCGATCAGCCGCTCGACCGGCGCTTGCATGCCGCCAGTCTCCCACCGCGTGCAAGAAAGATCCCCGCGCGCGGGGGATGGTCGGCGCCCGTCGTGGCGGTCAGGCTGCACGCATCAAGTCGAGCAACACAGGAGGCACCATGTCGGGCGCAGCGCAGGACACCCTCGTCCCCATCACCCAAGGGCCCGGTGAGGGAGAGCACCTCTGGTTCTTCGGGGGGCTCACGACGATCAAGGCCGACGGCGGCGAGACGGGCGGGCGCGTGCTGGTGACCGAGCAGCTCATGCCGCGGGGCAGCGGCTCGCCGCTGCACGTCCACCACAACGAGGACGAGTGGTTCTACGTCCTCGAGGGCGAGCTCACGATCTGGGTCGACGGCACGACGCACGTGGCGGGGGCCGGGTCGTTCGTGTTCGGGCCGCGCGACATTCCGCACACGTTCGTCGTCAGCTCCGGGCAGGCCCGCTTCCTGCTGGTGACCGAGCCGGCAGGGTTCGAGGGCTTCGTCCGCGCGCTCGCCGATCCGGCGTCCGCACCCGAGATCCCGCCCGCCCCGACGGCGCCGCCGGACATGGAGCCGGTGCTTCGCGCCGCCGCGGACCACGGGCTCGAGATCCTCGGCCCTCCCGGCATCCCGGCCTGAGGACGCACCATGAGCGCACACGCCGCTCAGGTCCTCGCCAACGTCTGTCATACGAACTAGACTCGATGTATGACAATGCTGAGCTTCCGGGTTGCGGACGACGAGGCCGCCGCGGTCCAGCGCTGGGCAGACGCGCTGGGGGTGGATCGGTCGGAGATCCTGCGGGACGCGCTCCATCGGCACCTCGTGGCCCTGAGCGGCGAGTCGGACGCAGAAGCATGGGCGCGGACACCGCTCGACGAGGGTGAGCGCTCCCTGGCGGAGATCGCCGACTGGGGGCCGGCCGAGGACTGGGCGGATTGGCACGATGCAGCGCGGTGAGGTCTGGTTCGCGGCGACGCCCGGCGGTGATCGCCCCGTGCTTGTCCTGACCCGCGACCCGGTCGCAGAGCACATCGGTTCGGTCGTCGTCGCGGCGCTGACGCGAACCCGGCGCGGGCTGGCGTCCGAGCTCGTGCTGACTGCGGTCGACGATGGCGTCCCGTCGGACTGCGTCGTCAACTTCGACAACGTCCATACCCTGCCTCGCGTGATGTTCCGCCGTCGTGTCGCGGTCCTCGCGCCAGCGCGCATGACGCTGGCGTGTCGCACCCTGCGCAACGCGGTCGGGTGCTGAGGCACCGCAGGGGGTGGTGGAGCTCCGCTCCCGTAACTACGGTCTATGGCCCTCGTGACCGATCATTCTGGCCTGGCCCGCACTCCCGATCCACCGTTGCTCGAGCAACCCGACGGCGAAGGAGACCGATGCATGCGAGCACTGCCGGCCAAGACCGCGTCAACACGGACGCTCGGACCATGAGCGAGACCACGTGACCGCACAGGGCGCAGCCGGCGTCAGCGCCGCGAGCGCGGACACGACGCCTCCCGTCGTGGTCCTCCTCGTCGGGATCCCGGGCGCGGGGAAGACGACGTTGATCGATCGCGCGGGGGTGAACTCGCCGGATTGGATCGTGCTCGATCCCGACAGGATCCGCCGCCGGCTGTCGCCGGCGCTGCGCAGGCTGCCCATTCCATATCCGCTGTACGTCGTGGGGATCGTTGTTGCGATCTCGCGGCACACGCGCGTGCTCGTCGAATCCCGCGGCACCTACGCCTGGCTGCGACGGCTCGTGACCGCCTGCGCACGGGTGCGCCGCCGTAGGGCGGTGCTCGTCCTGCTCGACGCCTCATCCGAGGCCGCCGTCGCGGGGCAGGTTCGCCGAGGGCGCGTCGTGCCGGCCCGCATCATGCGCTTGTTCATCTCGGACTGGAGCGCGCTGCTCGACGGCGCCCGCAGCGGCGCGCTCGCCGCCGAGGGGTGGAGCGACGTCCGCATACTCACTCGCGCGCAGGCGTCCGACGTCCGGGATTTCGGCGACCTCGTGCGCCGGCCATCGGCGGTTGGTGGCGCCGAGCGCGGCGGGTCGGGCGACCGGACCCTTGAGGATGCCCCCGGACCGCCCCGCGACTAGCCGGTACTCCCATGCGCGGACCGATCCTGTGAGCGGCGCGGCACGTGAGAGTCAGGGCGCCGGTTCGCTGGGGGGTACGCCCGCCGGCCGCACGCGGGTGCTCGGCGTCTGGTCGGTCGTGATGATCAGCGTCGGCGCGGTGTTCACCCTGCGCAACCTGCCGAGCGTGGCTGAGTACGGCTGGTCCAGCATCTTCTACTACGCGTTGGGCGCGCTGATCTTCTTCGTCCCCCTCTCGCTGGTGGTCGCGGAACTCGGCACAAGCTGGCCGCAGGCCGGCGGGCTCTACGTCTGGGTCAAGCAGGGGTTCGGGGACAGCTCTGGGTTCCTGGCTGTCTGGTTCGACTTCATCGAGAACGTCCCGTCCTTCCCCGTCGTGCTCTCGTTCAGCGCGGCAACGCTCGCCTACGCCGTCGACCCCAGCCTGGCCAGCAACAAGACGTACCTCGTGATCGCGATGCTGACGATCTTCTGGGGTTTGACGGTGGCGAACCTCTTCGGCATGCGATGGAGCGCGCGCCTGAACAACCCCAGCGTCGTCCTGGGAACGTTGCTTCCCGGCGCGCTCCTCATCGCCTTGGGCGTGTACTGGCTGGCGTCCGGCCGGCACAACCAGACGCCACTCCAACCAGGCAAACTCGCCCCCCACGTCGGCAGCGTCAACGACATGGTCTTCTTCGTCGGCGTCCTGCTCGCCTACGGCGGTATGGAGATGGCTGGTTTTCACGCGAAGGAGACGCGCACGCCGGCACGCACCATCCCGCGGGCGTTCCTCATTGCGGCCATCATCATCATCTGCGGCTACGTGCTGGCCACGCTGCCCGTCGCGTACGTCGTGCCGCAGGCGCACATCAGCCTCGTCGCCGGGGTCCTGCAGGCCTTCCAGGCGTACTTCAGCGCGATCGGCCTGGGCGCCTGGGCGACCAAGGCCATGGCGCTGCTCGTCGGCTTGGGCTCGCTGGCGCTGATCAGCACCTGGCTGCTCGGCCCGGCCAAGGGACTGTATGCCACCGAGCAGGCGGGAGACATCATGCCCGCGTTCCAGTATGTGAACAAGCGCCACGTGCCCGTGGCGATCCTCCTCGCAGAGGGGGTGGCCACCTCGCTGTTCGCGCTCCTCTTCTTGTTCGTCCCGAGCATCAACACCGGATACTGGATGCTCACCGCGCTCACCACGCAACTGGTGCTGTTGATGTACCTGCAGGTGTTCGCATCAGCAATCCGGCTCCGCTATACCGAGCCGAACGTCGCGAGGCCGTATCGGATCCCGGGTGGCAAAGCCGGGATCTGGATCGTGGGGGGGATCGGCCTGTTCGGCTGCCTGTTCGGCTTCGTGATGGGCTTCGTCCCGCCCGCGGGCATCAAGCACTGGCCCACGCCGCTCTACGTGCTCGCGATGGCCGTCGGCATTGTGATCACCTCGGCGCCGCCGTTCATCGTCGAGAAGGTCAAGAAGCGAAGCTGGATCCCGGCCCATCCCGACGAGGTGCTCGTCGACACCGGGGACACAGAGTCTTCCGAAACCGGCGGCGAAGCGGCCAACGCCGCCGCGGCGGCCGAGGGTTCGCGCGACCACACTCGAACGCCCGGCCGGGACCAGCGAGGCTGACGCGAACTAGTGGAGTGTCAGGCAACGTTTGCCGTGTTGACGAGGTGACGTAGTCGGCGGTCGCTGGGGTGGCGGTTGCGCCAGGCGATGTAGCGGCGGATCAGGCGGGCCTGGGTGGCGTGGTCGGGGTGGTCGGTGCCGGCGAGGGTGAAGTAGCGCAGCGCGCGGAACTGCGCCTCGATGCGGTTCAGCCAGGAGCCGTAGAACGGCGTGTAGGCCAGCTCGACGTTGTTCTCGTCGGCCCAGTCGCGCATCTGCTTGCCCAGGTGCGGGCTGAAGTTGTCCAGCACGAAGTGCAGCCGGACCTCGGGCGGGTGCAGCGAGCGGACGTAGCGGCAGAATTGAAGGAACTCGACGCGGCCTTTGCGTTTCTTGATGTGCCCGTAGAGCTTGTCGGCGCCGACGTCGTAGGCGCCGATCAGGTGCCGGACGCCGTGCGGGCGGGTGTAGGTCGCGCGGATCCTCCGCGGCTTGGAGCGGGGCGCCCAGCTGTAGCCGCCGGGCTGGGGCTGCAGGTTCAGCGGTCCGAACTCGTCCAGGCAGATCACGACTGCTTCGCCGCGGTCGGCCAGCGCGTAGAGCTCGACGATGCGGTCGCGTTTGGCCTGGAAGTTCGGGTCGTTGCTGCGTTTCCAGGTCCTCACGGCTTGAAAGCGGACGCCCTCCTCACGCAGCAGCAGTCGTAGTCCTTCGTGGGAGATGTCCGTCACCACCCCCTCGGCAACCAGGTAGTCCGCCAGCTTGCTCAGGCTCCAGGTCGCGAACGGCTGGTCGAGGTTCTGGGGGTCGGTCAGCGCGATTCGCTTGATCTCTTGGCGCTTGGGCAGCGTGAACGTCTGCGGCCGGCCGCCCTTGTAGC
>DATKLF010000150.1:0-8782 GCA_035542555.1 Solirubrobacteraceae bacterium
TGGAGGCCCTCGCCGATCCCGTCGACCGCCTGGTGGTGGTGCTGCTTGGTCGTGTGCAGCGCGCCGCCGGCGGCGCGCGCGGCGCGCGAGCCCACCTCGAGGCGCACGTCGTGCTCGGAGCCCTCAAACGAGCCGGGATTCGGGCGGTGGCCGTCGTGGCCATGGGTGTCGGGGAGGTGCTGCAGCAGCGTCCCGCCGCGCGCGACGTTCAGCACCTGCATGCCACGGCAGATGCCGAGCAGCGGGATGTCCCGCTCGATCGCCGCCTGCGCGAGCGCGACCTCGGAGGCGTCGCGCTCGGGGACGGTGCCGGCGGTCGCCGGATGGGCGGCCGCGCCGTAGGCCGCGGGGTCGACGTCGGAGCCGCCCGCGAGGATCAGGCCGTCGATCAGGGCGAGCACCTGCTCGGGGACCGCGCCGAACGCCGGGTCGGGCGGGATGATCAGCGCGATCCCGCCGCCCTCCTGCACCGCGCGCACGTAGTCGAACGGCGTCAGCACGGCGCGCTGGTCCCACGCGCGCCACCGGGCCTGCTCGAGCGCGCCGCAGATGCCGATCACCGGGCGGTCGTCTGCCACGCGTCAAGCATAGGATCCGGCGATGACCGACTTCGAGCTGCAGGCCGCCTACGACACCGTCAACCTGTGGCGCGCGGGCGCCGCGGCGAAGATCGAGCTGAACCGGCCCGATCGGCTGAACGCCTGGGACCGGCAGCTTAGCGTCGACCTGCTGGCCACCTACGAGGCGGTCCGCGACGACGACGACGTCCGCGCCGTGATGCTGACCGGCGCCGGGCGCGCCTTCTGCTCGGGCGCCGACCTCACCGACATGGAGTCGCGCGACCTCGGCCCGGACGGGCGCCCGGACCTGCAGCGTTCGCTGCACGAGCGCTACCACCCGGTCCTCACCGGGCTGCGACGGCTGCCCAAGCCGGTCGTCAGCGCCGTCAACGGCCCGAGCGTCGGGGTCGGCATGTCGCTCGCGCTGACCGCGGACCTCGTCTACGCGACGCCCTCGGCGTACTTCCTGCTGGCCTTCGTGAACATCGGCCTCGTCCCCGACGGCGGCTCGTCGGCGTTCGTGCCGGCGCGCATCGGCGTCGCGCGCGCGACGGAGCTGGCGATGCTCGGCGAGCGGCTTCCCGCCGAGAAGGCCGCCGACTGGGGCCTCATCAACGGCGTCTTCGCCGAGGAGGCCTTCGACGACGAGGTCGCCTCGATCGTCGCGCGGCTGGCGGCGGGGCCGACGAGCTCCTACGCCGGGACCAAGCGCCAGCTCAACGCCTGGGCCTACGACCGCCTGGACGAGCAGCTCGAGCTCGAGGCGCAGATCCAGCAGGAGATGGCGGGGACCGCGGACTTCGCCGAGGGCGTCACGGCCTTCGCGCAGAAGCGCCAGGCCTCGTTCACCGGCCGCTGAGCCGGGCGCGCACGGTCAGGCACCCTTCCCGGCGCTTCCCCGATAGGATCACGCCGCCTTGCGAGTTCCGGTTCGTTCCCACCGCGCCCGCCGCGCCGCCGCGCTCGGGCTCCTGACCACGGGGGCCGTCCTGCTCCCGGCCGCCGACGCGTTCGCGGGCCTGTTCGCACCGGAAGGCGGGGGATCGCCGAACGCGAACTCGATCCGCGAGCTCTACCTGTTCATCTTCGGCCTCGGGTGCATCGTCTTCTTCGGCGTCGGCGGGCTCTTCCTCTACACGATCCGCCGGTACCGGGCCCGCAAGGGCGCCGTCGCCGCCCAGATCCACGGCAACACGCGCCTGGAGATCGCGTGGACGCTCGGCGCCGCCGCGCTGCTCGTGCTGATCGCCGTCGCGACGTTCATCAAGCTGCCGTCGATCGAGAACCCGCCGAACTCCGGCCCGGGCGGCCTCCCGCTGAGCGCGGCCACCGGCTCGTGGGTCCCGGCGAGCTCCGCCCAGAACCTGCCGCCCAACGGCAAGTCGCTGCAGATCGACGTCAACGGCCAGCAGTACGTGTGGCGCTACACCTACCCCGACGCCGACAAGAACAACCTCAACAACGTCTTCTCCTACCAGGAGATGGTGGTGCCCACCAACACCACCGTGACGCTCTCGATCCGCTCGCAGGACGTCGCGCACTCCTGGTGGATCCCGCAGCTGGGCGGCAAGTTCGACGCCATCCCGGGCTACACGAACTACACCTGGTTCAAGATCTCCAAGCCGGGGCTCTACAAGGGCCAGTGCGCCGAGCTGTGCGGGCGCAATCACGCGAACATGACCGCCCAGGTCCGCGCCGTCACGCCGGCGCAGTTCGTGGCCTGGTACCAGCGCCAGAAGACGAACATCGCGACCGCCGACAAGCTCGCCGCCGCCGAGCGCACCGCGCTGACCGCCGCGCAGGCCAAGCTCGCGGCGAAGGCCAACGCGCTCAACGCCGCCCAGAACGCCGGGACCACCGGGGCGATCAAGAGCGCACCCGCCGCCGCCTCGGCCGCCGCGGGGAAGGCGCTGTTCGTCACCGGCAACCCGTCGACGGGCGCGCTCGCGTGCGGCGCCTGCCACACGCTGAAGGCCGCCGGGACCGCTGGGCAGACCGGCCCGAACCTCGACACCGGCCTGGCGGGCAAGGCGCCGGCGTTCATCCTCACCTCGATCGTGAACCCAGGCAAGGACATCACGAAGGGCTACCAGAACGGCATCATGCCGGCGAACTACGCGAAGACGCTCACCAAGCAGCAGCTCGCGAGCCTGGTGGCATACATCGTCAGCGTGCACGGGAAGTAGGAAGCAGGCCCATGACCACAACGCAGATCGCACCGTCGCCGTCGGTCACCGCCGTGCCGGAGATCGTCGCCCACGACGTCCGGCGCGAGGGCACCGGCTGGATCTCGTGGCTGACCACGACCGATCACAAGCGGATCGGGATCATGTACATGGTCGCCTCGTGGATCTTCCTGATCATCGGCGGCGTCGAGGCCCTGCTCATCCGCCTGCAGCTCGGGCAGGCGGACAACGACTTCATCACGCCCCAGTCGTACAACGCGCTGTTCACGATGCACGGGCTGACGATGGTCTTCCTGTTCCTCATGCCGATGATCGCCGGCGTCGGGAACTACCTCATCCCGCTCATGATCGGCGCGCGCGACATGGCGTTCCCGCGCCTGAACGCGCTCTCGCTCTGGCTCTTCATCGCCGGCGGCCTCGTCTTCTACGGCTCGCTGCTCTACAGCCCGCCGGAGTGCGGCTGGACGTGCTACGCGCCGCTGTCGGAGGCGACCTACTCGCCGACCGGCGGGGTCGACGCGTTCATCTTCCTCGTGCACCTGACGGGCATCGCCTCGTTCCTGGGCGCGATGAACTTCTTCGTGACGATCGCCAACATGCGCGCGCCGGGCATGGGCTGGGGCCGCCTGCCGCTGTTCGTCTGGACGATGCTGACCCAGGCGATCCTGCTGATCATCAGCATCCCGGTGGTCGCGGCGGCGGTCACGCTGCTGCTCACCGACCGCCACTTCGGGACCCACTTCTACGACCCGACGAACGGCGGGTCGCCGCTCCTGTGGCAGCACCTCTTCTGGTTCTTCGGGCACCCCGAGGTCTACATCCTCGTGCTGCCCGGCTTCGGGATCATCTCCGAGATCCTCCCGGTGTTCTCGCGCAAGCCGATCTTCGGCTACAAGGCGATCGCGGCGGCGACGCTCGGCATCGCGTTCATCGGCTCGCTCGTGTGGGCGCACCACATGTTCACGACGCCGCTGCCCTACGCGGTGCTCGTGTTCTTCTCGCTGATGACCTTCCTCGTCGCGATCCCGACCGGCGTGAAGATCTTCAACTGGATCGCGACGCTCTGGCGGGGCACGATCGAGTTCCGCGTCCCCATGCTCTTCGCTTGCGGCTTCCTGGGGACGTTCCTGCTCGGCGGCGTCACCGGCATCTTCCTGGCGACCTTCCCGGTCGACTGGCAGCTGCAGGACACGTACTTCGTCGTCGCCCACTTCCACTACACGATCATCGGCGGGGCGGTCTTCCCGATCCTCGGCGGCCTGTACTACTGGTTCCCGAAGTTCAGCGGGCGGATGCTCAGCGAGCGGATGGGCAAGTGGAGCTTCTGGATCATCCTCGTCGGCTTCTGGACGACCTTCCTCGTCCAGCACGCGGCCGGCCTGAGCGGCATGCCGCGGCGCATCTACGAGTACGCCGACGTCAACCACCTGCAGCTCTACAACGAGATCTCCACGGTCGGGTCGTTCATCCTCGCCTTCGGGATCCTCCTGACGGTCGTGAACGTCCTGCGCAGCCTCAAGCACGGCGCGGTCGCGGGGCCGGACCCGTGGAAGGCGAACACGCTCGAGTGGTTCACCACCTCGCCGCCGCCGGCGAACAATTTCGACACCGTCCCGCGCGTGCGCTCGGTCGAGCCGATGAAGGACATCCGCCGCCAGGTCGAGCGCCAGAGCCGCGAGCTCGCCGCAGCAGGCGCGCCCGCGGGCTCCTGAGCGGGCTGGAGGGCTGACCCGGGTGGAGGCATCGCGCGTCACGACGGTCCAGGAGACCGCGCTCGCCGGCGCACGCCAGGTCGTCGCCGACTACGTCGCGCTGACCAAGCCGAAGGTCCAGAGCCTCCTCCTGTTCACGACGGTCTGCGCGATGTTCATCGCCGGCACCCCGTCGGCTTGGCTCGTGCTCGCGACGGTGATCGGCGGCTACCTGTCCGCCGGCGGCTCGGGCGCGATCAACCACTGGTACGACCGCGACATCGACGCGCGCATGGGCCGCACGGCCACGCGCCCGGTCGCCGCGGGGCGCATCTCGCCGCGCGCGGCGCTGACGTTCGGCCTCGTGCTCGGCGCCACGTCGCTCCTCTGGCTGGGCCTGCTCGTGAACCCGCTGGCCGCCGCGCTGTCGTTCGCCGGCTTCCTGGGCTACGCCGTCGGGTACACGATGCTGCTCAAGCGGCACACCTGGCAGAACATCGTCTGGGGCGGCGCGGCAGGGGCCATCCCGCCGCTCGTCGGCTGGGCGGCCGTCACCGGCAGCCTCAGCGGCCTGGCGCTCTACCTGTTCGCGATCGTCTTCTTCTGGACGCCGCCGCACTTCTGGGCGCTGAGCCTGCTCATGAAGGACGAGTACGCGAAGGTCGGCGTGCCGATGCTGCCGGTCGTGCGCGGCGAGGACGAGACGCGCAGGCAGATCCTGCTGTACACCGTGCTCCTCTACGCCGTCTCGCAGCTGCCGTTCTGCGCCGGCGGGCTCGGGGCGATCTACCTCGTCGCCTCGCTCGCCCTGGGCATCCCGTTCATCGTGCTCGCCGTCCAGCTGCGCCGCCGCGCGGACCGCCGCTCAGCGCTGCGCGTCTACCTCTTCTCCCTGACCTACCTCGCGGCGCTGTTCGCCGCTATGGTGGCCGACGTCCACCTGCTCTGACCCGCGACCCCTGAAGGCCATGGACCGCAACCTCGCCAGGAGAAACATCCGCTCGGGCCTCGTCATCACGGCGCTCGGGTTCTTCATGTTCGGCATCTCGTTCGTCGCCGCCGCGCTCTACCTCTCATGATCGAGCACGAGCAGGGCGCGCCGCCCGTCAGCGAGGAGATCCACCTGCCGGGGCCGTCGGTCCTGCCGGCGCTCATCGCGCTGGCGATGATCCTCGTGCTGCTCGGGATCACCGGCAAGTACTACCTGACGGCCGCCGGGGTCCTGCTGCTGCTCGTCTGCGTGATCCGCTGGATCCGCGACACGCGCCGCGACATCCGCGAGCTGCCGACCGACCACTCCTGAGCGGGCGGCGGCGCCAGCCGAGCTCAGACGCGCAGGCCGCGGCGCGACTCGAAGCGCACCGGCCCGGCGACCTCGGCGGGCAGCTCGCAGCTCGAGCCGTCGTCGGTCCAGCAGCGCACGACGTCGCGCATCGAGAGGATCCCGGCCGTCGCGCCGCCGTCGACGACGATCAGGTGGCGGAAGCGGCGCTGGACCATCGTGACCGCGGCCTCCTCGAGGGACCACTCAGGCGCCGCGTAGACGATGTCCGACGACATGTGGTCCCCCACGCGCTCGGTGTCCGGGTCCTCCCCGGCCCCCACCGAGCGGGCGAGGTCGCGTTCGGTGATGATCCCCGGCGCCGGGAGGTCCGGGTCCATCACGACCGCGGCGCCGACGCCGCGCTCGGTCATCAGCCTTGCCGCATCGCGCAGCGTGTGCCCCGGCCCCACCTCGAGGACCACCCGGCTCATCCCATCACGCACCCGCATCGCTTCCCCCTGCGCTCCTTGTGACGATTGGCGCAAGCTAGCGCACCGGGTGCCGGCTGTCCAATCCGCGGCGTGCGCGCCGACGCGCCAGCTTTGCGGCGAGATGCCGCCCGCTCATCCGCGTGGCGGCGTCCGCTCGTATCCAGGGCGATGCAGCGTGCAAGCACCATCAGCCTGCGGACCGGCCTCTACCACGACGCGACCGCGATCGTGCGCGCCGAGTACGCGCGCGACCTCGCGCTCGACGAGGTCGCGCGGCGGATCGCCTCGTCCCGCCGCCAGCTCCAGCGCGCCTTCGCCGAGATCGGCGGCACGACGTTTCGCGAGCACCTGACCGCCGTGCGGATGGACCGCGCCGCGCAGCTGCTCGCGAGCACGGACGCGACGGTCCGCGAGGTCGCCCAGCGCGTGGGCTACCGCCAGCCGGCGCAGTTCGCCAAGGCGTTCCGCCGGCGCCACGGCCTGGCGCCGTCGGCGTACCGCCGCCGGGAGCGCCTCTCGCTGACGCAGGACGGGTCGGCGGCGGGCTTCGCGCGCGCGGCCTGAGGCCGTGCTGGCGGCCGCGGACGGCCCCGCGGCGAGCCACCGGGCAGACCCTCCCCGAGGCTGATTGCGCCGTGTCTCCGCCCACGTGTAATGTGCCGCCGCGATGGGAGAGGAGACGCGACGGGGCCCGGTTTCGGGCCGCACGTGGGCGGTCCTGATCGCGATCGGCCTGGCGGCCTCCGCGGTCGGCATCGCCCTCGGCCTGGTGATCCCGTGGTTCCCCACCGCGGGGTCCACGATCGCCCACAAGATCGACACGTTCTGGGACGTGCTGATCATCGCGTCCGTCCCGATCTTCGTCGGCGTCACGACGATGGTCCTCTTCAGCATCTGGCGCTGGCGCCAGCGCCCCGGCGAAGAGAGCCTCGACGGCCCGCCGATCCACGGCAACACGCGCCTCGAGGTCATCTGGACGGTGCTGCCGTCGATCCTCATCGCGGGCCTGTGCACCTACGCGACCGTGCTCCTGCTCGACATCCAGTCCGCGCCGGCCAAGGGCACGCGCGTCGTGAACGTCACCGGCCAGCAGTTCGCCTGGACCTTCTCGACCGTCGAGCATGGCAAGAAGATCCAGACCAACGAGCTCTACGTGCCGGTGGGTGAGCCCGTCGAGTTCAAGATCCACACGCTCGACGTGATTCACGACTTCTGGGTGCCGCAGTGGCGCCTGAAGGTGGACGCCGTCCCGGGCCTGACGACGAGCTACTCGCTGACCCCCAGCAAGGTCGGCAACTACCAGGTCGTCTGCGCCGAGCTGTGCGGCCTGGGGCACGCCTTCATGCGTGCCAACGTCCACGTGCTGCCGGCCGCGCAGTACACGGCGTGGGTGCAGAAGGTCACGACACCGGTCGGAGCCGCCGTGGCGGGCGCGGTGAGCAACGGCTCGACGTCGGTCGCGAACGTCGGCAGGCAGCTCTTCATCTCCGGGAACCCGGCGACCGGGACGATCTCGTGCGGCTCCTGCCACACGATGAAGGCCGCTGGAACCACCGCCCAGACGGGGCCGAACCTCGACAAGAACCTCGCGCAGGACCCGGCGTCGGCGATCAGGGAGTCGGTCGTCGATCCCAACAAGGAGATCGCCACGGGCTACGCGAAGGGCGTCATGCCCGTGAACTACGGCAAGACGCTCACCAAGCAGCAGATCGACGCGCTCGTCGCCTACATCTACAAGAGCGTGCACCGGAGGTAGTCGCATGGCCGCGAGACTCACGAGCCCGGGCTGGTATCGAGCCCTCCTGTACCTGGTCATCGGCCTGGCGTTCACGCTGGGGCTGAGCGCGGGCCTGCGTGCCATCTACAACGTCGATCCGGTCTACTCGTGGCAGTCCTGGCTGACGATCGCGCTGCTGATGGTGCCGCTGTTCTTCCTGGCGGGCATCGGCTGCTTCGACTACTGGTGGCGCTGGGCGCGCGGCAGGAAGGTCGTCGACGACCACGCCGACCACGGGGCGCACAGCTGGAAGGACTACTTCAAGGTCAACACCGATCACAAGGTGATCGGGATCCAGTACATCTGCGTCTCGTTCTTCTTCATGTTCATCGGCGGGCTGATGGCGATGCTCATCCGCGCCGAGCTCGCCCAGCCGGGCCGCCAGTTCGTCGACGCGAACACGTACAACGGCCTCTTCTCGATCCACGCGACGCTGCTGATCTTCTTGTTCGTCATCCCGGTCTTCGCCGGGATCGCGAACTACGTGCTGCCGCTGATGATCGGGGCGCCGGACATGGCGTTCCCGCGGCTCAACGCCCTGTCGTTCTGGATGCTGCCGGTGGCCGGGACGATCATGATGCTGTCGTTCCTCAGGCCCGGCGGGTCGTTCGCCGCGGGCTGGACGGCCTACGCGCCGCTGTCGGTCGACGCGCCGATCGGCCAGACGTTCTTCACGATCGCCGTGCAGTTCGCGGGCGCCTCGTCGATCGCCACCGCGCTGAACTTCCTGGTGACCATCATCACGATGCGCGCGCCGGGGATGAGCTTCTTCCGGATGCCGCTGCTTGTATGGGCGAACTTCGCGACATCGCT
>DATKLF010000151.1:0-5266 GCA_035542555.1 Solirubrobacteraceae bacterium
TCCGCGCGCGCGACGGCTCGATCGCCGTCGCCTCCGGGCGCAAGCCGCGCCTTCCGCCGGCCGTCGACCGCGTGCCGGGCGCGC
Organism: Solirubrobacteraceae bacterium; assembly: GCA_035542555.1. Taxonomy (GTDB): domain Bacteria; phylum Actinomycetota; class Thermoleophilia; order Solirubrobacterales; family Solirubrobacteraceae; genus F1-60-MAGs163. The sequence continues at coordinate 85 of DATKLF010000151.1, forward strand.
GCGGCGTCGCGCGCCTGGGCGAGGCGATGGCCGTGATCCCGCTCGTGCGCGCCGCGCTGCCGGAGGCGCGGCTGCCGTTCGAGGACGCCGCGGTGGTCGGGGTCGCGCTCGCGGCGAGCGCCGGCGGCTTCGCGGCGCGGCGGCGCCTGGGCGGCGGCCGCGGGGAGCTCGCCGCCGCCGCGCTCTCGCTCGCGCCCTCGCTCGTGGCGCTGCGGATGGGCGACACGGCCGCCTACCACGGCGTCGAGCACAAGTCGATCGCCGCCTACGAGCAGGGCGCCGACGATGCCGCGCAGGCGGCCAAGGAGCACGACCGCTGCGGGTCGCACCTCGTCGCGCCGATGCTCGCGATGAACCTCGCCGGCGTCGTGCTGCTGCGGCGGGTCGCCGAGCGACCCTCGCCGCTCGCGGGCGGGCTTGTCTCGCTCGCCAGCGCCGGCGCGGCGGTCGAGGTGTTCGCCTGGAGCGAGCGCCATGCGGGCCATCCGCTCGCGCGGGCGCTGCGCGCGCCCGGCTACGAGCTGCAGCGGGTCCTCGGCACGCGCGAGCCGACACCCGAGCAGCTCGAGGTCGGGCACGCCGCGCTCGAGGAGATCCTGCGGGTCGAGCGGCCCGCCTGAGACTGCAGGAACCGCCGTTCCTGCCGATAGAGAGGGCGATGCCCTCCACGATGCTGGCCGCCGCCCCCGCGGCGGTCGACCCGACGCAGGCCCAGACGCAGCTGCTCGGCGCGCTCAACCAGCTCGCCGTCGTGCTGCATCAGGCCCAGCTGCAGGAGGTGCCGCCCCCGCCGAGCTTCCTGGAGCGTCTGCAGCAGTTCGGCACCAACTGGTCAGGGTTCATCGGGCTGATCTTCATGGGCGCGCTGCTGTTCGTGCTGTGGAAGAGCCTGAAGCTCATGCCGCGCACCAAGCCGATGCAGATCAAGCCGCAGGCCAACCTCGAGGTCGGGTGGGACGACATCGCCGGCGCCGATGAGGCGAAGGCCGAGCTCGTGGAGGTCGTCGAGTTCCTGCGCGACCCCAAGCCGTTCAGCCGCCTCGGCGCGCGCGTCCCGCAGGGGGTGCTGCTGCATGGGCCGCCGGGCACCGGCAAGACGCTGCTGGCCAAGGCCGTCGCGCATGAGTCCGGCGCGCAGTTCTTCTCGCAATCGGCCTCCTCGTTCGTCGAGATGTTCGCCGGCCTGGGTGCGGCGCGCATCCGCCGCCTGTTCGACGAGGCGCGCAAGCACGAGCCGGCGGTCGTCTTCATCGACGAGCTCGACGCGGTCGGCGCCCACCGCGGCAGCGACCACAACTCCGAGCGCGAGCAGACGCTCAACCAGCTGCTCGTCGAGATGGACGGCTTCGCCTCCAGCGACCAGGTCGTCGTGATGGCCGCCTCCAACCTGCTCGAGAAACTCGACCCGGCGCTGCTGCGCCCCGGCCGCTTCGACCGCCAGGTGTTCGTCAGCCCGCCCGATGTGGGCGGCCGGCGGCGCATCCTCGAGGTGCACACGCGCTCCAAGCCGCTCGGCCCCGACGTCGACCTCGAGGTCGTCGCCCAGCAGACCAGCGGGCTCACGGGCGCCGACCTGGCGAACCTCGCCAACGAGGCGGCGATCCACTGCGCCCGGCGCGGGGGCGAGGCGCTGTCGATGCGCGACTTCGACCAGGCGCTCGAGCGCGTCGTGGCCGGCGTGCAGTCCTCGACGACGCTCAACCCTCACGAGCGCCAGGTCGTCGCCTATCACGAGGCCGGTCACGCGCTGGTGCGCGAGCTGCTCACGACGACCGACCGGGTGCACAAGATCTCGATCGTCCCGCGCGGGCAGGCGCTCGGCTACGTCATGAACCTGCCCGACGAGGACAGCTACCTCAAGACGCGCGACGAGCTCGTCGACCAGCTGACGGTGCTGCTCGGCGGGCGCGTGGCCGAGCAGGTCGTCTTCGGCGCGGTCACGACCGGGGCCGCGAACGACCTGCAGCGCGTCGCGGACATCACGAACGCGATGGTCCATGAGTACGGCATGGGCACCTCGGACTCGGCCTCGCGCTCGTTCGTCGACCCTGCCCAGCTCTCGGAGGTCTCACGGCGCATCCGCGACGAGGAGCAGCAGGCGCTGGCCTTCGAGGCCTACGCGGCCGCACACCGGCTCATCACCCAGCACCGCGACAAGCTCGAGGAGTTCGCGCAGGCGCTGCTCGAGCGCGAGGTGCTCGAGCGCCCGGACATCGACCGCATCATGGAGGGCGTGCCGCGCATCGACCGCCGCCCGCCGCTGCCGGGCCTGCGCGTCGCGGCGTCCTCCCCCGACGCCGGCCGGAAGCCCGCCCAGAGCCCGCCCTCCAAGCCGCCGCCGCCGGCGGCGGCGTAGCGGCGCGCCGCGCATTCGTAGACTGCGCCGGGCATGTTCGCCCGCATCGACCACATCGGGATTGCCGTCGAGCGCATCGACGACGCGCTCGCGCTCTACCAGGCGACCTACGGGATGGAGCTCGTCCACCGCGAGGTCGTCGCCGAGCAGGGCGTCGAGGCGGTGCTGCTCGACGTCGGCGAGAACCACGTCGAGCTGCTGCAGCCGCTCGGCCCCGACACCCCCGTCGGGAAGTTCCTCTCCGCGCGCGGGCCGGGCATCCATCACGTCGCCTACCAGGTGGCCGACATCGAGGCCGTGCTCGAGGCGCTGAAGGCCCAGGGGCTGCGGCTCATCGACGAGCGCCCGCGCATCGGCATCCGCGGGTCGCACGTCGCGTTCATCCACCCCAAGAGCAGCGGCGGCGTGCTGACCGAGATCGTCCAGCCCGTGGAGGCACACTGACATGGCGAAGGACAAGGACCCGCGCGAGCACGTGACCATCGGCTTCCAGGCCGGTGGCTCGCTGGCGCTGCGGCTGACCGAGAAGGACCGTGTGACGCTGCTCGACGCGCTCGCGAAGGGCGACTGGCTCGACCTCGACGACGTCGAGGGGCCGGTGCGCGTCAACCTCTCGCAGGTCGTCTACGTGCGCACCGAGAACGCCGAGCAGCACGTCGGCTTCGGGCTCGGGTGAGCCGCCGGCGGGCGGCGCCGCGATGAAGGTCGGCATCGTCGGCATGCCCAACGCGGGCAAGTCGTCGCTGTTCAACGCGCTCACGAAGGCCGGCGCGGAGGCGGCGAACTACCCGTTCACGACGATCGAGCCGAACGTCGCCGTGGTCCCGGTCCACGACGAGCGGCTCGTGCAGGTCGCCGAGGTCGTGGGCGCGAGCGAGATCGTGTGGGACACGATCGCCTTCCACGACATCGCCGGCCTGGTCGCGGGCGCCTCGAAGGGCGAGGGCCTGGGCAACCAGTTCCTCGCGAACATCCGCGAGACCGACGCGCTTGTGCACGTCGTGCGCGCCCACGGCGACGAGAGCGTCATCCACTCCGAGGGCAGCGTCGACCCGGCACGTGACATCGACACGATCGAGACCGAGCTGCTGTACGCCGACCTCGAGCAGGCCGAGCGCCGGCACGCGCGCGTCGTGCGCGAGGCGCGCGGCGGCGACCGCCACGCGGTTGCCGAGGAGGCGTGGCTCGCCGCCGTGATCGAGGCGCTGCGGGCCGGGCGCCCCGCGCGCAGTGTGCCCGTCCCCGACGACGCTCCCGACGCCGCGCGCCTGCTGCAGCCGCTGACCGCCAAGCCCGTGCTGTTCGTCGCCAACGTCGACGAGGGCACCGACGAGGTGCCCGCGGAGGTCGCCGCCCACGCCGCGACCCATGACGCCAGGGCGGTCGCCGTCTCCTCGCGCATCGAGGCCGAGCTGGGCGAGCTCGACTCCGAGGAGGCGGCGGCGATGCGCGCCGAGCTCGGCATCGCCGAGTCGGGCCTGGACCGCGTCGTGCGCGGCGCCTTCGACCTGCTCGGGCTGATCGCGTTCTTCGCAGCCGGCGAGGGCAAGCCCGCCCAGTCCTGGCACCTGCGCGAGGGCCTGACGGCCTGGCACGCCGCCGGCGAGATCCACACCGACATCCAGAGGGGCTTCGTGCGCGCGGAGATCATCGGCTGGAGGGACCTCGTCGACGCCGGCGGCTACGCCGGCGCCCGCGAGCGCGGCACGCTGCGCATCGAGGGCCGCGACTACCTCATGCGCGACGGCGACGTGATCACGGTGAAGTTCACGCCGTAGGCGCATCGAGTGGTCGCTTCGCTACCCAGGCGGTAGTCAAACGACCACTCGACGCGGGGAGCGGGTCAGACGAGCGCGCGGCGGACCGCCTCGATCGACCGGTCGACGTCGTCGAAGGTGGTCTTCCAGTTGCAGACCGAGATGCGCAGGCAGCGGCGCCCGCGCCAGGTCGTCGCCGTCATCAGGCAGGTGCCGTCGGCCGCCAGCGCGGCCGCGACGTCGTCGGCGTCGACGCCGGGCCTGAACCCGACGAGCGTCTGGTTCAGCCCGGTCGCGAGCACGTCGATCCCGTCGTCCTCGTCCAGGCTCGCCGCGAAGCGCCAGGCGCAGGCGCAGAGCCGGTCGACGAGCTCGGCGACGCCCTCGCGCCCCAGCGAGCGCAGCGCGGCGTAAACCGGCACGGCGCGCGCACGGCGCGAGAACTCCGGCGTCCAGTCGACCGGGTCGCGCAGCGGCTCCAGCGCGCCCGACTGCTCCAGGTAGCTCGCCGTCACGCCCATCGCCCCGCGGTGCGCGGCGCGGTCGGCGACGACGGCGATGCCGCAGTCGTAGGGAACGTTGAGCCACTTGTGTGCGTCGGTCGCCCAGGAGTCGGCGCGCTCCACGCCGGCGACGCTCGCGCGGTGGCGCGGGCTCGCCGCCGCCCACAGCCCGAACGCCCCGTCGACGTGCAGCCACGCCCCGGCCGCGCGTGCGATGTCGGCGACGTCCTCGAGCGGGTCAATCGCGCCGGTGTTCACGTTGCCGGCCTGGGCGCAGACGATCAGCGGCCCGCTCGCGCCGACCAGCGTCTCTGCGAGCGCGTCGGCGCGCATCGCCCCGGCGTCGTCGACCGCCACCTCCTCGATGCACGCCGTGCCGAGGCCGAGCAGGCGCAGCGCACGGTCGACGGTGGCGTGGCGCTCGGCCCCCGCGAGGACGCGCACCGCCGGCGCGCCGTGCAGGCCGTCGGCCTCGACGTCCCACCCGGCCTCGCGCAGGACGCCGTGGCGGGCCGCGGCCAGGCACGTCGCGTGCGCCATCTGACAGCCGGTCACCAGCGCGAACG
>DATKLF010000152.1:0-42445 GCA_035542555.1 Solirubrobacteraceae bacterium
CAGGCGGAGATCACCCAGGAGATCATGGAAGTCGTCGCGGGCGCCGAGTCGCTGACGTGACGTCGCTCGGAGCTCGCGCCGTCGGCGCGAGCTCCAGATGCGAAGCCCGTTCACCAGAGAACCACCCACCGCTAGAGACACCGAGTCACCCAGCCAAGGACCACTCATGGAAGCCGCAACCACACCAGCCCCGAGCACCGCGAAGAACGTCGGGCGCGTCGAGGAGATCAAGGGCGTCGTCGTCGAGGCCGTCTTCCCCGACGAGCTGCCGCAGATCAACAACGCGCTCACGGTCGAGCTCGCCGGCGCCACGCTCGTGCTCGAGGTGCAGCAGCTGCTCGGCGACGAGCGCGTGCGCGCCGTCGCCATGGACAGCACGGACGGCCTGGCCCGCGGCGCCCAGGTGACCGACACCCGCGCACCGATCTCGGTGCCCGTCGGCGAGGTGACGCTCGGGCGGATCTTCAACGTGCTCGGCGAGCTCATCGACGAGGGCCCCGCGATCGAGATCAAGGAGCGCTGGCCGATCCACCGCCTCGCGCCGAACGTCGAGAGCCTCACGCCGACCAGCGAGATCTTCGAGACCGGCATCAAGGTCGTCGACCTGCTCGCCCCCTACGCCAAGGGCGGCAAGGTCGGCCTGTTCGGCGGCGCGGGCGTCGGCAAGACGGTGCTCATCCAGGAGCTGATCCACAACCTCGCCAAGGAGCACGGCGGCCTGTCGGCGTTCTGCGGCGTGGGGGAGCGCTCGCGCGAGGGCAACGACCTCTGGCTCGAGATGAAGGAGTCGGGCGTCATCGACAAGACGATGCTCGTCTTCGGCCAGATGAACGAGCCGCCGGGCGCGCGCATGCGCGTCGCGCTGTCCGGCCTGACGATGGCCGAGTACTTCCGCGACGTCGCCGGCCAGGACGTGCTGCTGTTCATCGACAACATCTTCCGCTTCGTCCAGGCGGGCTCGGAGGTCTCCGCGCTGCTGGGGCGCATGCCCTCGCAGGTCGGCTACCAGCCGACGCTCGAGACCGAGATGGGCCAGCTGCAGGAGCGCATCACCTCCACGCGCAGCGGCTCGGTCACCTCGGTGCAGGCCATCTACGTCCCCGCCGACGACCTCACCGACCCGGCACCGGCCTCGGTGTTCGCACACCTCAACGCGACGACCGTGCTCTCGCGGTCGATCTCCGAGAAGGGCATCTACCCGGCGGTCGACCCGCTCGGCTCGACCTCGACCATCCTCAAGCCGGACGTCGTCGGGCAGGACCACTACGACGTCGCCACGCGCGTCAAGGAGATCCTCCAGCGCTACAAGGAGCTGCAGGACATCATCGCGATCCTCGGCATCGACGAGCTCTCCGAGGAGGACAAGCTCATCGTCCAGCGCGCGCGCAAGGTCGAGCGCTTCCTCTCGCAGCCGTTCCACGTCGCCGAGCAGTTCACCGGCACGCCCGGCGCCTACGTGCCGATCGCCGAGACGGTGCGCTCGTTCCGCGAGCTGATCGACGGCGAGCACGACGAGCTGCCCGAGTCGGCGTTCCTGCTGAAGGGGTCGATCGACGACGTCGTCGCGGCCGTGAAGAGCTGAGCCGGGCGATGGCGCGCGCCACCTTCCAGGTCGAGGTCCTCACCCCTGAGGGTGAGGTCTTCAACGAGGAGGTCGAGATGCTCTCGACCCGCACGGCGACAGGCTCGATCGGCATCCTCGCGAACCACACGCCGCTGCTCGGCCTGCTCGAGCCGGCCGAGCTGCGCCTCTACCGCGACGAGCGCGAGATCGTCCGCTTCGCCCAGGGCGAGGGCTACATCCAGGTCGGGGGCAACCACGCGCTCGTGCTCGTCGAGGACGCGATCCGGCCTGGCGACCTCGACGTCGCCGACCTGCGCGAGAAGCTCACCCGCGCCACCTCCGACCTCGCGGCCGCCGAGCCGCACACCGAGGCCCAGCGCCGCGCCCTGGCGGACAAGCGCCGCTGGGAGACCTTCCTGCTCGTCGCCGAGGGGCAGGCGGGGGCGTAGCGCGGCGGGCCGGCGGGCCCGCGGTGCCCCCGGAGCTGGTCGAGTTGTGCACGGCATGCGTGCACGACGCGACCAGGGCGGCCGAACTCGCGGGCTCCGGCCGCGTTGATGGAGGCATGCGGACGGTCCGGCTGATCGCGATTGCGATGCTCGCTGCGGCGTGCGTGGCCGCGGCGCCGGCATCCGCGGCCGTCGCCCCTGGGCGCATGGCCTTCCCGCTCGGCCCGACCGGCCTGCACGACGGGGTCGATCCGCATGGCCTCAGCATCGGCGTGGCCTCCCCGACGGGCGCGTGACGCTCGCGGGAGCCGACTCGCGTCGCCGCGGCACGCGCCGGCTGGACCTCCGGGCAGCGGCCACCTGCCGCGACCTCGCCGGCACGGACAGCAGCGCATCGGCGGGCGGCGCGCTGCTGCGCTGACCCCACGGCACGTCCGAGCTCGAGCGCCCGCGCGATGCCGGGCGGTCGACTTGTACACGGTATGCGTGCACAACTCGACCAGGGGGCCCCGGGGCGTGTCTGGGGCCGGGCTGGCGTGGCGCCGGGCGCCCGAAGGCGTTCTCAGCCCCGCACGAGCCCAGTGTCGGCCGCCGCCGCCTCGAGCGCGTCGAGCCCGAGGCCGTCGACCGGCCCGAGGGCGCCCGCGGCCTTGAGTCGTCCGGCGGCGGCCTGCAGCGCGCCGAACGCGAGGAACGCGGCGGTCAGGTCGTAGCCGTTGGGGCCCACGAGCCGCACGTGGCTCAGCTGGGCTCCGCCGGCGTCGAAGGCCTCGGCGACGATCACCGAGCGCGTCGCGGCGCGCGCGGCGGCGTCCGGGCCGCCGGTGGAGCCCTTCACGAAGCGGCTCAGGAGCGCGTGCATGCCGGGCTTGACGCCGGGCACGCGGACCACCACGTCCGTCCCGGCGGCGGCGACCTGCATCGCGCGCGACGCCGGCCCGAACCAGCCGAGGTAGACGTCGACGTCCCAGACGTTGCGCCCAAGGCGGGGCAGCGCGAAGTGCTCGCTGGAGCCGATCGAGACCGCCTGCGCGCGGCGCCCGGCGCCCACGTCGAAGCGCCGCACCCGCCGCGCCGCACGCTCGGACACGAGCCGGCCGGCGCGCCACCTGTAGCCCCGCTCGAGCATCACGCCGGCGGCGCTCGCCTGCGTGCCGCCGCTCATCCCGGCCGACGTGCCGCCCTCCCAGAAGTACCCGACCTCCACGCGGGTGGCCTGCTCGCCCCCGTCGCGCAGTGCGAGCGCCCCGGCGAGGTTGCCGGGGACGTAGTCGTAGCCCATCGCGGTCATGAGGCCGACCCCCGTCGCTTCGGCCCGCGGGCCGGCGTCCTCGAAGACGTGACGGATGAACGGCGGCTCTCCGGTCGAGTCGAGGTAGTGCGCGCGGGCGCCGAGCGCCGCCTCGAGCGCCGGCTCACCCCAGCGCATGAAGGGGCCGACGGTCGTGATGAGCACGTCACCCTCGTCGACCAGCGCCCGCACGGACTCCGGCCGGGTCACGTCGGCCACCTGCGTCTCGAGGTCGCCGAGCTCGGAAGCCAGCGCCTCGAGCCGCTCGGCACTGCGCGCGGCGAGGACGGGCCGCGCGCCCCGGCGCACAAGCTCGCGTGCCGTCAGGTCACCGGTGTAGCCGGTGGCGCCGAACAGGACGATGCGGGGAGCCATTGCCGGAGCCTATCCTCCGCCATGTGGACGAACGCGTGCTCGCCGAGCGGCTGATGGCGTACGACACCTCGCGGCCCGAGGGCCTGCGCGCCGCCGCGGAGTTCGTCAAAGGCTGGCTGGAGACGCGCGACCTCGACGTCCGTGGCCACGACCACGCCGGCCTGCCCGTCGTGCTCGCGGAGGCCGGCCCCGCCGCGGGGCCGGTCGTCGTCCTGCACGGTCACCTGGACGTCGTCCCGGCGTTCGAGGAGCAGTTCACGCCGCGCGTTGAGGGGGACCGGCTCTACGGTCGCGGCGCCTACGACATGAAGGGCGCGCTGGCGGCGATGATGTGCGCGCTGCAGGACGCCACGCGCCAGAACGCCGTGCGCGTGCTGTTCGTCTGCGTCCCCGACGAAGAGGCCGAGGACATCGACGACCGCTCGACCGACGCCCTCGTCGCCGGCGGGCTGGGGGCGGACTTCGCGATCACCGGCGAGCCGACCGATCTGCACATCGGCGTGGAGGCCAAGGGCGTGCTCGCCCTGCGCCTCGAGGTGCGCGGCACCGCCGCGCACGGCTCGACGCCGTGGCTGGGCGACAACGCGATCCTCAAGGCCCACGACATCTTCCGGCGGATCGAGACGCTGCCCTTCAGCCGCGAGTCCTCCGACCTGTTCGACCGGCCGTCGATCAACCTCGCCCGGATCTCCGGCGGCGACGTCTTCAACAAGGTCCCCGACCGCTGCAGCATCGACGTCGACATCCGCTACTTGCCCGGCCAGGAGCCCGCCGCGATCCTCGAGCAGATCGCGACGATTCCCGACCTCGAGCTCGTGCGCTCCTTCCAGCGCCAGCCGGCGACCGTCTCGCGCCGCAACCCGTATGTGCTCGCACTGCGCGAGGCCGTCGCACGCAGCATCGAGGGGGAGGCGCTCTCGATCGGGCGCGACGGCGCGTCGGACGCGATCTCCTTCCTGGAGGCCGGCATTCCCGCCGTCGAGTTCGGGCCGGTCGGGGCGGGCCACCACGGCCCGCGCGAGTGGGTCTCGGTCGCCTCCCTGCGCCGCTACCGCCAGGCGCTCGGCGATTTCGTCGCCAACCTGCCGTCCTGGCTGGAGCACACGGGGCCGGAATCCGGCGGGCGCGGGCGCGCGGACGACCCGCCGCCGCTGCGCGCCGTCGAGTGACCGGCGGATCCGCCGGGCGCGGCCGCTACCCTGAAGGCCTGGGATCCCCGCGCCGCTCCGCGCAACAAGCGCACTCCCGAGCGCGTTCTCGTCGCACGTGAGCCCCGACCCCGAAAAGCCTCCGCGCCCTGGCCTGGGCAACCTGAAGAAGGCCCTCCTGGCGGGGGTCCTCATCGTGCTGCTCACCGCGGCCACCGTCGCGTCCGCCGCGCTGCTCGAGGTCGACCAGCTCGTGCAGATCGTGCAGAAGGAGGGGCAGGGGATCCCGGGGATCAAGAACGTCCTCGACGACGTCCCCGGGGGCGGGCCGCAGACGATCCTCGTGATCGGCTCGGACATGCGCTGGGCGCAGCGCAACCAGAAGGGCGCCGCGCGCTCGGACACGCTGATCCTCGTGCGGCTGGATCCGAACAAGGCGGCGACCGCGGTCCTCTCGATCCCGCGCGACCTGAAGGTCCAGATTCCCGGCTTCGGCGAGGACAAGATCAACGCCGCCTACTCCGACGGCGGGCCGAAGCTGACGCTGCGCACCGTGCGCGACCTGCTGCACGTGCCGATCAACCACATCGTCGAGGTGAACTTCGACGGCTTCCAGCGCGCGGTCGACCGTCTGCACTGTGTTTACACCGACGTCGACCGGCGCTACTACCACTCCAATGCGGGCCTGCCGCCGTCGCTGCAGTACTCGGAGATCGACATCAAGCCCGGCTACCAGCTGCTCTGCGGCGCCAAGGCGCTCTCCTACGTGCGCTACCGCCACACCGACTCGGACTTCGTGCGCGCCGCGCGCCAGCAGGACTTCCTGCGCCAGGCCAAGGCGCAGTTCTCGCTCGGGTCGATCCTCGGCGACCGCACCGAGCTCGTGAAGATCTTCGCGCGCTACACGCGCACCGACGTGCGCTCCGACAGCGCGATCCTGCGCCTCCTGAAGCTCGCGTTCCTCTCCTCGAAGAACCCGATCCGCGAGGTGAAGTTCCCGGCCTACGACATCCCCGGCGGCACCTACCTGGGGATCACGCCCCAGAACCTGCAGGCGACCGTCGACGCCTTCAAGAACGCGCGGGCCACGGGCGGCGCGCGCCAGACGACCGGCGTGAGGACCTCGCGCAAGGCGCGCAAGGCCCACCGCGCGCAGCGCCGGCAGGCGCGCTCGCCCGGTCTGCCGCCGGGCGTCGTGGCCGACCAGGCCGAGGGCGAGAACAACGCGATCCCGGCCGCCGCCAAGCTCCGCCTGCCCGTCTACTACCCGGCGGCGCGCCTGGCGATCGGCGGCTACGGCTCGGGCGAGGTCGGCTATCCGGCGACGCGCGCGTACACGATCCGCGACCGTTCGAACAACCGCTACGACGCCTACCGGATGGTCCTGTGGGCCGGCCAGCCGGGCGAGTACTACGGCGTGCAGGGGATGAGCTGGAAGGCCCCGCCCTTGCTCGACAGCCCCAGCGACACGATGCGCATGCGCCACCGCAGCTACGAGCTGTTCTACGACGGCACGCAGTTGCGGCTTGTCGCCTGGCGCACGCCGCGCGGCGTCTACTGGGTCTCCAACACGCTCTCGCTGACCCTGTCGAACCAGCAGATGCTGGCCATCGCGCGCTCGCTGACGCGCGTCGGCGGGTAGTGGCCCGCCCGGGCCCGTCGCTAGCCTCCTCAGCTCGCATGACCACGCAGCGCGAACCCATCGGCGTCATCGGCACGGGCTACGTCGGCCTCGTCACGGCGGCCGGCTTCGCCGAGCTCGGCAGCGACGTGTGGTGCATCGACATCGACGCCGAGAAGATCGCGCGGCTGAACCGCGGCGAGGTGCCGATCTTCGAGCCCGGGCTGGCCGAGTGCCTGGAGCGCAACCGCGAGCGCCTGCACTTCTCCACCGACCTCGCCGACGTGCTCGGGCACGCGCGGCTGCTGTTCGTCGCCGTCGGGACGCCGCCGACCTACTCCGGCGACGCGGACCTCAGCGCCGTCCACGCCGTGGTCGGCGCGATGCCCCCCTCCGATCGCCACGCCCTGGTGATGAAGTCGACCGTGCCCGTCGGCACGGGCGAGGCGATCCGCCGCGTCTTCGCCCAGCAGGGCAAGCACGGCTTCCGCTACGTCTCGTGCCCGGAGTTCCTCAAGGAGGGCTCGGCGATCGCCGACTTCCTCGAGCCCGACCGCGTCGTGATCGGCGACGACGGCGACTGGGCCGGCGACGCCGTCGCCGAGCTCTACCGGCCGCTGCTCACGCCCGCGCACGGGGGACAGGGCACCGGCGAGCTCGTGCGCACCGACGTCGCGAGCGCCGAGATGGTGAAGCTCGCCGCCAACGCCTTCCTCGCGACGAAGATCTCGTTCATCAACGAGATCGCCAACGTCTGCGAGGAGACCGGCGCCGACGTCCTCGAGGTCGCCCGCGGCATGGGCCTCGACGACCGCATCGGCCCGAAGTTCCTGCAGCCGGGCATCGGCTTCGGGGGTTCGTGCCTGGTCGGCGATGAGACGGTGCTGGTGCGCCGGCTCGGTCGCACGCGCCTGCTCGCGTTGGAGGAGCTCTTCAGCGATCTGAGCTTCGACGAGCACCCCGAAGCCGGCCTGAGCGGGCATCTGCGTCCAGCCGGCACGGAGGTCCTGGCCTGGCGTCCGGGTGCCGGCGGCCCGGCGTGGTACCCGGTGTCGGCAGTGACGCGCCGTCGCTACGAGGGCGACCTTGTGCGCGTGCGCACGAAGACCGGCCGGACGGTCACGACGACGCCGGATCACCCCTTCCTGGTCGCGCGCGACGGCGGCACGGCGGTCGTCGAGGCGGGGGACCTGACCGATGGCGACTGGCTGCCGGTCGCGGTCGGCGGCCAGTCGTTCGACGGCGCCGCCCGCGCCGTCAGCCTCACCGAGCACCTGCCGGTGCCCGCCGAGCGCGTGATCGTGCGTCCGGCGCCACGCGAGCTGGCCGCGCTGGGCGCTCGACCGGCCGTGGAGCGCGCCACGGCGCTGGCGCACCCGCGAGGCTCGCTGACCCGCGTGCACGACATCGTCCGTCACGGCGCGCTCCGCCTCGATGAGCTCGACGTCCTGGGCCTCGACGACGCCGGGGCGACGTACGCGACGGCGCGCAACGGGACGCACGTTCCGGGGCAGCTGGTTGCCGACGAGCGCTTCTGGCGGATCGTCGGCCTCTACCTGGCCGAGGGGCACTGCACGGCTGACGGGGCGCGCCATCGGCTGAGCTGGTCCTTTCACCCCACCAGGGAGGACGACCTCGTCGAGGAGGTGGCGTCCTACTGGCGCGAGCTCGGCGTCAAGCACGACGTGCGCCGTGCACCGACCGCCAAGCACGTCACGGTCTCCTCGCGCGTGCTCGCGCACTTCTGGGTGGATGTCCTCGGCCTGGGCGCGCGTCGCGGCACGCACCGTCTCCCGGACCTTGTCTGGGACGCCCCTGAGACCCACCGGCGCGCGCTGCTGAGCGCCATGTGGCGCGGGGACGGCTCGTGGTCGCTGGTCGGCGGCGGCCCGTGCGTGATCCTCGAGTACGGGACGGTCAGCCGCGAGCTCGCCGACGGGATCCTGCGCCTGCTCGCCGGGCTCGACGTTGTGGCGAGCGTGCGGGTGGGGCGCACGACCAAGAGCACGCGCGACACCCACTGGCTACGGATCAGCGGCGCCGATCAGGTGGAGCGGATGCTCGATCTCGTCGCGCCAGCCGACCGCGCGGGAGTGGAGACGTCGCTCGCCCGCCAGCCGAAGCGCATCGCGCCGACCGGCCACCGTCGCGACGGCGGTGGCGACGCCTGGGTGCGCGTGGTCGAGGCCGAGCGCCGCCCCGGTTCCGCCGGCTGGGTCTACTCACTGGAGGTCCCGGGTCCCCATACCTTCGTCACCAGCGGCGGGCTGGTCGTCCACAACTGCTTCCCCAAGGACGTCAGCGCCCTGAAGCAGCTCGCCGGCAACAGCGGCTACCACTTCCAGCTGCTGAACGCGGTGATCGAGGTCAACGAGCTGCAGAAGCGCCGCGTGATCGGCAAGCTCGAGAAGCACCTGGGCTCACTCGTCGGCAAGCGGATCGCGCTGCTCGGACTCGCGTTCAAGCCGAACACCGACGACATGCGCGAGGCCTCCTCGCTCGTGCTCGCCGCGCGCCTGCAGGCCGCCGGTGCGCACGTCGTCGCCTTCGACCCGATCGCCGAGGACGAGGCGCGGCACCTCATGCAGGGCGTCGAGTTCGCCGACGGCGCGCTGCAGGCCCTCGCCGGTGCCGACGCCGCCGTCCTCGTCACCGAGTGGGAGGAGTTCCGCGCGCTCGAGCCGGCGGCGATCGCGCAGGCGCTGGCGGGCGACGTCCTGATCGACGGGCGCAACGCCTTCGACCCGGATGCGATGCGCGCTGCGGGCCTCACCTACGAAGGCATCGGGCGCGGGTAGCCCTTGCAGGCGGTCATCCTCGTCGGCGGGGAGGGCACGCGGCTGCGGCCGCTGACCTCGACCGTCCCCAAGCCGGTCGTGCCGCTGGTGGACCGGCCGTTCATGGCGTACATGCTCGAGTGGCTCGCGCGTCACGGCGTCGAGGACGTCGTGCTGGCCTGCGGCTTCCTTCCGACGCTGCTGCGCGAGGCGCTCGGCGACGGCGCGCGCTACGGGGTGCGGTTGACGTTCGTCGAGGAGCCCGAGCCGATGGGCACCGGCGGCGCGCTGCGCTACGCCGCAGAGCAGCTGCCCGGCGGACTCGCCGAGCGCTTCCTCATGCTCAACGGCGATGTCCTCACCGACGCCGACGTGCGGGGGCAGATCGACCAGCACGAGGCGACCGGGGCACGCGCCACGCTCGGGCTCGTGCCGGTCGAGGACCCATCGGCCTACGGCCTGGTGCGCCTCGCCCCGGACCGGGCGGTCCGCGGCTTCCTCGAGAAGCCCCGGCCCGAGGAGATCGACACGAACCTCATCAGCGCGGGGATCTACGTGCTCGACCACAGCGTCCTCGACCTGATCGAGCCGGGGCGCAGCGTGTCGATCGAGCACGAGGTCTGGCCGCGGCTCGTCGGCGACGGCCTCTACGGAACCGCCCACGAGGGTGCCTACTGGCTCGACATCGGGACGCCGGAGCGCTACCTCGAGGGCACGCGGGACATCCTCGCGGGCGCCGTGCGCACCACCGTCCGCGAGCGCCTGGACGCCCACGGCCTGGCGCGCGGCGCCGGATGTCACGTCGACGGGCACCTGCGCGGACCGGTCGTGATGGGCGATGACTGCGTGATCGCGGAGGGCGCGGTGGTCGGCCCACACGCCGTGCTCGGCGATCGGGTCACGATCGAGCCGGGCGCGACCGTCGAGGACGCCGTCGTGCTCGCGAACGCGGTCGTCGGGCGCGGGAGCGTCGTGCGCGGCGCGATCCTGGCCGCCGGCGCGCAGCTTGGCGCCGACTGCCGGGTCGGCGGCCGGGCGGTCCTCGGGGAGGGTGTGCGGCTGGGCGCCGGCAACGTCGTCGACCGCGGGATGCGCCTCTTCCCCGGCGTCGAGCTGCCCGATGGTGGCGTCGCATTCTGAGCGTCTGCGGCATGCTGTGCGATCCATGTCGACGACCGAAGAGCAGCCACAGGTGAGACTCGACCGCGAGGAGCTCACGCGGCGCGACCCGTCCGATCAGCTGACGGACGTGCTCGCGATCCCCGAGCACCTGCGCGACGCGCTCTGGAAGGTCGAGTCGGCCGCGCTGTCCTCGTGGGACAGCCCCGGCGGGCTCGTCGTCGCCGGCATGGGCGGCAGCGCGATCGGCGGGCGGCTGGCGCGCGCGATCCTCGGCGACCAGGCCTCGCGCCCGATCCTGAGCGTCGCCGAGTACGCGCTGCCGCCGTGGACGACGCCTGACACGACCGTGCTGTGCGCGAGCCACTCGGGCGACACCGAGGAGACGCTGACCTGCTTCGAGGCTGCCGGGATCGTCGGGGCGCGCCGCGTGGTCGCCACCGCGGGCGGTCAGCTCGCCGAGCTCGCGCGCGCCGAGGGCGTGCCGGTGATCCCGCTGGCCGGCGGGCTGCAGCCGCGCGCGGCCGTCGCGTACGCGACGGTGGCGGCGCTCGAGGTCGCGTCGCTCTGCGGCGCCGCGCCGCGCATGACGACCGAGATCGACGTCGCCGCCGACCACCTCGAGCAGCTCGTCCAGGCCTGGGGGCCGGACGCGGGGGAGGAGTCCGAGGCGAAGGTGCTCGCGCGCGGCCTCCACGGGACCGTGCCGGTCATCGCCGGCTCGGGCATGACGAGCACGATCGCCTACCGCTGGAAGACCCAGATCAACGAGAACGCCAAGCAGCCCGCGTTCGCGGCGGCCCTGCCCGAGCTCGACCACAACGAGATCTGCGGCTGGACGACGGCCGAGCGCTTCGGGCGCTTCAGCGCCGTCTTCCTCGACGACTCCGACGACACGCCGCGGGTCTCGCGCCGGATCGCGCTGACGCGCGAGATCATCGAGCAGTCGGCGGCGGCGACGTACGTCGTGCCCTCGCGCGGGCAGACCGCCGTCGAGCGGGCGTTCTCGCTGGTGCTGCTCGGTGACCTCGTGTCGGTGTACCTCGCCGCCCTGAACGGCGAGGACCCCGGGACGATCGAGGCGATCGACCGCCTGAAGGCGGGCCTGCGCGACGACGAGCAGGCCGGCTGAGCGGCTCGGGCACCGCCCGATACCCGACCGCCGGTGACGGGATTGGGCGATTCGTGTTAGGGTTCCCGAACTCGACTTAGGGTGCCCTAATCAGCGGGCGCCCCGGATGACCCCCGAGCCGCGCTCGATGCCTGACCGCACCTCGCCCACTGCGCCCGCCCGCGTCCTCGCGAGCATGCGCGCGCACCCCGGCTGGTCGACGTTCGGCCTCATTGCGGCCGCGCTGCTGATCTGGCAGGCGTTGACCGCGACGGGGGGCGTGCCCGATCCCACGGACGCGCAGAACCTCTCGCACGGCGCCGTCGTGACCGACAGCGCGGTGCTCGTGCTGCGCGAGGGCCTCGAATGCATCCTCGTGCTCGCGGCCGTCCTCGCGAGCATGCGCGGCGCGAACGCCGGCTACCAGCGACCGGTGGGCGTCGGTGCCGGGGTCGGCTTTGCCGCGAGCGTCGCGACGTGGTTCCTCGCGGTCTGGGTGCTGGGCATGTTCGGCGGCAGCGGGCTGAACCTGCAGGCGGCAACGGGGCTGCTCGCGATCGGCGTGCTGCTGGTCGTCATGAACTGGTTCTTCCACAACGTCTACTGGACGGGCTGGATCTCGAGCCACCACCGCCGCCGCCGGCGGCTGCTGGAGTCCTCCGGCGAGCTCGGGCGCCGCCGCCTGCTGCTCGGCCTGGCGCTCCTGGGCTTCACCAGCGTCTACCGCGAGGGATTCGAGATCGTCCTGTTCCTGCAGAACCTGCGGCTCGCCTACGGCGCCGGCGTGGTGCTCGAGGGCGTCGCGATCGGCCTGGCGCTCACCGTCGTCGTCGGGCTGCTCACCTTCCGCATGCAGCGCAAGCTGCCCTACAAGCGGATGCTCATCGTGACCGGCGTGATGCTCGGGTTCGTGCTCGTCGTCATGGTCGGCGAGAGCGTGCAGGAGATGCAACTCGCCGGCTGGCTGCCGACGACGAGCATCGGCATCGCGCTGCCCGGCTGGATGGGCCTGTGGTTCGCGATCTTCCCGACGGTCGAGGGCCTGGCGGCCCAGCTGATCGCCGCGGTCCTCGTCGCCGGCTCGTACGCGGTCGCGCGCGAGCTGAAGGTCCACCGCCCGCGCCGGCGCGGCATGCGCGCCGCGGTCCGCCCGGACCAGCCGCCGGCGGAGCCCGCGGGCGTCCCGTCCCCGTCCGGCGCCCGGGCCACCGCGCCGGTGCTCTAGCCGCACGGCGAGCGTCCCGCAAGGCCGCATATCGGGGGCAGCGAGGGACGTTCGGGTGTGTGCCGTAAACCTTGACACACCTTTGGTAAGGTTCGCCGGAGCGATGGACGCCCTCACGATCAACGAGGCGGCGCAGACGACCGGCTGGTCGCCGCGCATGCTCCGCTACATCGAGCGCATCGGCCTGGTCGAGGCGCCGCGCTCGAGCGCCGGATACCGGATGTACGGGCCCGGCGAGCTGCAGCGACTTCGCACGCTGCGCGAGCTGCTCGCAGCGCGCGACCTCGGGCTCGGCGACGTGGCGTTCGCGCTGCGCCTGCGCCGCGATGCGGCGTTGCGCGAGGCCGTCGACGCGTGGCTCGACGCCGAGCCGCGCCGGCCCGAGAGCGTCCCCGCCGGCGACTGGCTGCGCTGGGAGCAGGACAAGCACGCCCGGCTGCTGCGCGCCGCCGCACCGCCGCCCACCCGAGAGATGGAGACCGCATGACCACAGCCGTCCTGACGGAGACCGACTACAAGGTCGCCGACCTGTCCCTGGCCGAGTTCGGCCGCAAGGAGATCCGCCTGGCCGAGCACGAGATGCCGGGCCTGATGCAGACGCGTGCGGAGTACGCAGACGCGCAGCCGCTGAAGGGCGCGCGCATCACCGGCTCGCTGCACATGACCGTCCAGACCGCGGTGCTGATCGAGACGCTCGTGGCGCTCGGAGCCGAGGTGCGCTGGTGCTCGTGCAACATCTTCTCGACGCAGGACCATGCCGCGGCCGCGGTCGTCGTCGGTCTTGACGGGACGGCGGAGGAGCCCAGGGGCGTGCCGGTCTTCGCGTGGAAGGGGGAGACGCTCGAGGACTACTGGTGGTGCACCGAGCAGGTCGTCACCTGGCCGGAGGGCGGCGGCCCGAACATGATCCTCGACGACGGCGGCGACGCGACGATGCTCGTGCACAAGGGCGTCGAGTACGAGGCGGCGGGCGCGGTCCCGAACCCCGACGACGCCGAGTCCGAGGAGTTCCGCGTCTTCCTGCGGCTGCTCCAGCGCTCGCTGCACGAGGACGGCCAGCGCTACACGAAGATCGCCGCCGGGATCAAGGGCGTCACCGAGGAGACGACCACCGGCGTGCACCGCCTGTACCAGATGGCCGAGAACGGGACGCTGCTGTTCCCGGCGATCAACGTCAACGACTCGGTCACGAAGAGCAAGTTCGACAACCTCTACGGCTGCCGGCACTCGCTCGTCGACGGGATCAACCGCGCGACCGACGTGATGCTCGCCGGCAAGACGGCGGTCGTCTGCGGCTTCGGCGACGTGGGCAAGGGCTCGGCGGAGTCGCTGCGTGCCCAGGGCGCGCGCGTGATCGTCACGGAGATCGATCCGATCTGCGCGCTGCAGGCGGCGATGCAGGGCTACCAGGTGACGACGCTCGAGGAGGTCGTCTCGACGGCGGACGTGTTCATCACGACGACCGGCAACAAGGACATCATCACCGTCGATCACATGGCGCACATGAAGCACCAGGCGATCGTCGGGAACATCGGCCACTTCGACAACGAGATCGATATCGCCGGGCTGGCCGCCTACGACGGCATCCGGCGCGTGAACATCAAGCCGCAGGTCGACGAGTGGATCTTCCCCGACGGCCACGCGATCATCCTGCTCTCCGAGGGGCGGCTGCTGAACCTCGGCAACGCGACCGGCCACCCGTCGTTCGTGATGAGCAACTCGTTCACGAACCAGACGATCGCGCAGATCGAGCTGTTCACGAAGAACGACGAGTACGAGCGCAAGGTCTACGTGCTGCCCAAGCACCTGGACGAGAAGGTCGCCCACCTGCACCTCGACGCGCTGGGCGTCAAGCTCACGCGCCTGCGCGCCGACCAGGCCGCGTACATCGGCGTCCCGGTCGACGGGCCCTACAAGCCCGACAGCTACCGCTACTAGTAGTGGTCCATCCCGGAACGTCTGACCGGGTACGCCGGACGGCGATCACCGTCATGCGGCGTCCTCGGATCGGGCAATGCCACCGGCATTGCACCGATCCTGCGTCCTTGCCTGACGGCACCGCCGCGGCGGCGTTCCCGGCCCAACGCTCCGAGAAGGGCCGCTAGGCCATCGCCCCCCGGCGCAAGCTCCCGCCGCACGACGTCGCCGACCTCGGCCTCGCCGGGGACGGCGAGGCGCGGATCGCCTGGGCCGGGGGGCAGATGCCCGTCCTGCGACGCATCGGGGCGCGCTTCGCCGGCGAGCGCCCGCTGGACGGCGTGCGCGTCGCGCTCTGCCTGCACGTCACGGCGGAGACCGCGAACCTCGCGCGGGTGCTCCTCGCAGGCGGCGCCGAGGTCGCGCTCTGCGCGGCCAATCCGCTGTCCACGCAGGACGACGTCGCCGCGGCGCTCGTCGCCGGCGATCGCGTCGAGGTGCACGCGGTCCGCGGCGAGGACCTCGAGCGCTACGCCGCGCATGTGGGCGCGCTGGTCGCCGGCGAGCCCGACGTGACGCTCGACGACGGCGCTGACCTCGTCAGCGTTCTGCACGAGGCGCGCCCGGATGTCGTCGAGCGCATGCGCGGCGCGACCGAGGAGACGACGGCCGGCCTCGTGCGCCTGCGCGCGATGCAGGCCGAGGGGCGCCTGCGCTGCCCGGTGATCGCGGTCAACGAGGCGCGCACCGAGCGCGCCTTCAACGACCGCTACGGCACCGGCCAGTCGACGCTCGACGGGATCCTGCGCGCGACGAACGTCCTGCTGGCGGGTGCGACCGTCGTGGTGCTCGGCTACGGCTGGACCGGAAAGGGCATCGCCCTGCGCGCGCAGGGGCTCGGCGCGAGCGTCGTCGTCTGCGAGGTCGACCCGATCCGCGCGCTCGAGGCGCGCATGGAGGGCTTCACGGTGCTCCCGGCGCTCGAGGCGGCCGAGCGCGGCGACGTCTTCATCACCGTCACCGGTGCGACGTCGGTCCTGGGTCCGGAGCACTTCGAGCGCATGAAGGACGGCGCGATCCTCGCCAACGCCGGCCACTTCGACGTCGAGATCGACCTCGAGGGTCTGGCCCGCGTGGCGGACGCCCGCCGCGCGGTGCGCCCGCTGGTCGAGGAGTACGAGGTCGGCGGCCGGCGGCTGAACCTGCTCGCCGGCGGGCGCGTCGTAAACCTCGCAGCCGCCGAAGGGCACCCGGCGGCGATGATGGACCTCTCGTTCGCCACGCAGGCGCTCGCGGTGGAGGACCTCGTCCGCGGCGACGCCGGGCTCGGCCCGGGCGTGCACCCGTTCCCGGCGGCGCTGGACCGCGAGGTCGCCCGCCTCAAGCTCGACGCGCTGGGCGTCCGGATCGACGAGCTGACGGCCGACCAGGCCGCCTACCGCACGTCGTGGGTTCCCGCCCCCCACGAAGATTGACCCGCGAGCGTCCCGCGTTGCCGCCTATGGGAGGCAGCGCGGGACGCTCGTCGTGGGTGGTTGCCCTGCGCGCGCGCCGAACGTCCCCGGCGGCCGCGCAGGGGCGGCAGCGAGGGACGCTCGGTGCGGTGAGGTTGGATCAGCGGCCGGCGAGCGCGCTCAGGAACGCTGACCCGTTCGGTGAGCCGATGCCGGTGACGTCGTCGTACCCGGGGCGGGTGAAGATCGTCGTCGGCACGTCGAAGGACCGCAGCAGCGTCTCGGTCCCGTCGGCGGCGTTCTCGTCGTTGGCGTAGTTCACCCGCACCACGGCCTTCGGCTCGGTCGGCGTGCGCTGCACGTCGTGCAGCGCGGCCGAGCCTGCGAGGCGGTAGAGGGCCGGGTTGGCGAAGCCGTGCGGGCGCCCGGCGGCCTGGTCGGCGAGCGCCATGATCCCCGCCATCAGCGGGGAGGAGAGGCTCGTGCCGCCGATGCGGTACTCGTCGTAGTAGGTGCCATCCGAGAAGGTCTGCGTCTGCCCGACACGCATCCCGGTGTGCGGGTCGCCGACGGTCGAGATGTCCGGCACCGCGCGGCCCTTCTGCCAGCCGAAGTAGCGGGCGATCGAGTTCGGCACGACGCCGCGCTGGTACCACGGCTGTGAGAACAGCTGGCTCGTGCCACCGCCGCTGCCGTAGACGTAGTCGCCGGGCGGCGCCGGGCCCCACGCGGTGCCCGCGTCGTTGAGCGCGGTCCCGGCGGTGCTCCAGCCGGTCTCGAACTGGTAGTCGCCGGCGCGCCCGACGCCCAGCGACGTGCCGCCGACCGCCGTCACGAGCGGGTTGTCGGCGGGGAAGTCGACCGTGCGCTCGCCGACATCGGCGACCTCGTCGCCATCGTCACCGGAGCTGAAGTACATCCCGATCCCCTCCACAGCGGCCTGGCGGAACGTGTCGTTGTAGGCCTGCACGATGCCCTGGTCGACGTCCTCGCCGGCATCGCCCCACGAGTTCGTGACGATCTGTGCCAGCCCCCCGTCGACGATCGTGTTCAGCGCGTTGAGCAGCGCCTCGTCGTAGCAGTCCTGTCCGCCGACATAGAGGATGCCCGCCTTCGGGGCCATCGTGTGGACGGCCTCCACGTCGAGCGTCTGCTCGCCGTACCAGCCCTGCGCGTCGCAGTCCTCGTCCTCCGGCACGCCGAAGATCCCGGGCGGGACGACTTGCCGGTAGGCCGCAGGCGGCAGCCCGTGCAGGCGCGAGTACTGGCTCACGTCCTGGCGGATCGTCGGCGAGGCGAAGGCGTCGACGATTGCCACGGTCTGGCCGCGGCCGTCGAGGCCCGAGGCGATCGGGCCCTGCACGCCGTACGCGCTCTGCAGCTGGCTGGGCAGATAGCCGCACGGGATGTAGCTCTGGTAGGCGCCGTACGCCTTGGGCAGGGTGCGCGCGAGCTTCTCGCCGAAATACGAGGAGCACGGCGGGGCGTTGCGGTAGCCGGGGCTCGGCGGGGCGTCCGGGGAGCTCGTGGGCGCAGCGCTGGCCCCGGGGCCGGCGTCCGGCGCGGCGCTTGCCGTGAAGGGCCGCGTCAGCCGGTTGGAGCCGTCGAGGCCGACGACGCCGGCGATGCGCGCGGCGACGTCGGCGGGCACCTGCAGGTCGGCGTTCGGCGCGGGCAGCGTCTGGCCGTCGGCGCGGTAGGCGCGCAGCTGCGCACCGAAGGCCGACTCGATCTGCGTCACGGTGCCACTCGCCGCAAGCCAGCGGTTGTTCTGGGGCACCTGGCCCGAGACCGTGAACCCCGCCTGCGTGAGCCAGGCCCGCACGGCGGCCACGTCCGCGTCGCTCGGCGCGTACGCGGCGCGGAAGGCGGCGGGGGAGAGGTACTGACCGTACCTCGGGCTCGCGGGGTCGCTCACCGCGGCGATCTGGGCGTCGAGCTGGTCGCTCTGGCGCAGGCGCAGGTAGACGACGAAGCTCCGGCGCTGGTCGTTGGGGATCGACCCGACCTGGTTGGCGGGCGTCGCCCACGACGGCGTGCTGCCGGGCAGCGTGGCGGGCGGCGCCGCCGACGCGAAGGCCGGCGCGGCGAGCGCCACGATGACGGTTGCCGCGCCGAGCGCGCTGCAAAGACGGCGGTGCATCGATACTCCTCCCGGTGCAGGGGGCGTCCGGCCCCCCGCTGTCGCAAGCTGCGTGTTCTACACCAGGTGCGGTGCTGCGCTTGGGTAAGTTGGCACCCAGCGCGATGGACGGTCTGGAGCAGAGCCTCGCCAAGCTGCGCGCCGACGGCGCGGGCGACGCGGTGATCGCGGCGTTCCGCAACGCCGCCGAGCACCTGCGCAGCGGCGACCGCGGGGTGCTGCGCGAGTCCGACATCGAGCCGGTCGACGAGCTGCCCGACGCCGACCTGCTGCCCGCGGCGCCCGCGGACGTCGCCGCGCTGCTCGACCGCACCGTCGTGATCAAGCTCAACGGCGGCCTGGGCACGAGCATGGGCATGACGCGCGCCAAGTCGCTGCTCGAGGTCAAGGACGGGCTCACGTTCCTCGACATCAGCGTGCGGCAGGTCCTCGCGCTGCGCGAGCGTGCGGGCGCCTCGCGCCTGCCGCTGGTGCTGATGAACAGCTTCGCCACGCGGGCCGACTCGCTGGCGGCGATCGCCGCAGACGCCGGGCTGTCGGCCGACCTCCCCGCGGACCTCGTGCAGAGCCGGGTGCCGAAGCTCGTCGACGACGGCAGCCTGCGGCCGGTGAGCTGGCCCGCCGACCCCGAGCTCGAATGGGCCCCGCCCGGCCACGGGGACCTGTACCCGGCGCTCGCGTCGTCCGGGATGCTCGAGGCGCTGCTCGAGCGCGGCTACTCCTACGCGTTCGTGTCGAACGCCGACAACCTCGGCGCGGTGCTCGATCCGCGGATCCTCGCCTGGTTCGCCGGCGAGCGGATCCCGTTCCTCATGGAGGTCGCCGACCGCACCGCCGCCGACCGCAAAGGCGGCCACCTCGCGCGCCGGGCCGGCGGCGGGCTCGTCCTGCGCGAGGTCGCCCAGACGGACCCGGCGGATCTCGACGCCTTCCAGGACATCGAACGCCACCGTTTCTTCAACACGAACACGATCTGGCTCGACCTGGAGGCGCTCGCCGCCCGCCTGGAGCGTGACGGGTTCATCGACCTGCCGATGATCGTCAACCGCAAGACCGTCGACCCGACCGACCCGCGCTCGACGCCCGTCGTGCAGCTCGAGAGCGCGATGGGGGCCGCCATCGACGCGTTCCAGGGCGCCCGCGCGCTGCGCGTCCCGCGCTCGCGGTTCGTCCCCGTCAAGACGACCGACGACCTGCTCGTGCTGCGCTCGGACGCCTACCGGCTGACCGGGGACGCGCGGATCGAGCTCGTGCCCGAGCGCGGCGGCCGCGCCCCGCTCGTGCGGCTCGATCCCGCGCACTACAAGCTCGTCGCCGACTTCGAGCGGCGCTTCCCCGCCGGCGCGCCCTCGCTGGCGGGCTGCGACGCGCTGAGCGTCAGCGGCGACGTGCGCTTCGGCGCCGGCGTCGTGGTGCGCGGCAGCGTGACGCTCGAGGCGCCGGAGGGGGCGCCGCGCACGATCGCCGACGGCGCGCTGCTCGAGGGGTAGCCCGGCGCCCTACGGCAGCCGGCCGAACCAGCGCATGCTCAGCAGGCCTGCGAGCAGCACGAGCACGAGCGCGCCGCCGGCGAACCCGGCCGTGATCTCGCGCTTCTCCTTGTGGCTGGCGATGCGCGAGCCGAGCTTCGAGTAGATCGTCGAGAGCTTCTTGTCGTCGGCGGCGGTGAACGCGCGGCCGCCGGAGGTCTGCGCGATCTGGCGCAGCGCCTCGGGATCCGGCGGCACCGGGACCGACTCGGGGACGCCGAGCGGGCCCTGCACGTCGAGGACGCCCCCCGGGGTGCCGAGCGCCACGGTGTAGATCGGGATGCGCGCCTTCTTCGCCAGCGCCGCCTGGGCGATCGGGTCGATCCCGGAGGTCGCCTTGCCGTCGGAGAGCAGCACGATCGCGCCGGGCGTCTTCTTCATGTTCGGCTGGCGCAGCGCCTGGAGCGCGGCCTGGATGCCGTTGCCGGTGGCCGTGCCGCCGCCCGCCCGCAGTGCCGCGATGCCGCCGCGCACCTGGTTGTGATCGATGGTGGGGCGCGCGATCGTGAGCGCCTTGTTCGAGAAGGCGACGGCGCCGACCTGGATGCCCTTGGGCAGCTTGTCGATGAACGCGCTCGCCGCCTGCTGCGCGGCGGCGAGGCGCGTGGGCGCGACGTCGGTCGCCGACATCGACGTCGAGACGTCGGTGACGAGCATGATGTTCGCGCGCTTGGTGGAGACCGCGACCGACGCCTGCGGGCGCGCGAGCGCGACCGCGAGCGCGGCGAGCGCCAGGCACAGCAGCGCGGCGGGCAGGTGCCGGCGCCAGCCCGGTGACTTCGGGGCGACCGAGGCGAGCGTGTCGAGCGCGGCAAAGCGCACGGCGTAGCGCTGGCGCCGGCGCTGGGCGAGCACGTAGCCGACGAGCACCAGCGGCACGATCAGCAGCGCGGCGAGGTAGGCGGGGCTGTCGAAGGTCATCGCAGCACCTCGCGCAGCGGGCGCAGCCAGTCGCCGTCGGTCGTGAGCACCGCGTGGCGGGCGCCCGCGCGGCGGACCGCGCCCGTGATCGCCGCCTGGCGGCGCGCCGCCTCGGTCGCGAACTGCTCGCGGATGCGCCGGCGCGAGGTGTCCACCTGGATCTGGCGCCCCGTCTCGGGGTCGACGAGCCAGAGGTGGCCGACGTCGGGCAGCTCGTCCTCGCGCGGGTCGCGGATCTGCGCGACGAGCGTGTCGTGGCGCCCGCGCAGCGCGGCGAGCGGCGCGCGCCAGGGCGGGTCCTCGGCGCCGGCGCCCTCGGCCATGTCGGAGACGACGACGATCAGCCCGGGCGTGCGGGCCAGCGCGCGGGTGTGCGCGAGCGCGCGCGCGAGGCCCTCGCCGCTCGCGCCGTCGGCGCCCACGCCCTCGTCGAGCGCGCGGCCGAGGCGGGCGAGCGCGCCGCGCCCGCCGTGCGGTGGCAGGATCAGGGGGCTGCCCGCGCCGAAGCGCAGCATCGCGACGCGGTTGCCGCGGCGCACCGCCAGGCGGCCGATCACGCGGGCGACGCCGTCGGCGACGTCGGCCTTCAGGCGCTGGGCCGTGCCGAATGCCATCGAGGGGGAGATGTCGAGCACGATCCAGGTGGTGAGCGTGCGCTCGGGAACGTGCAGGCGCACATGCGGGACCTGCGTGCGGGCGGTCGCGGCGGGGTCGAGCAGGCGCACGTCGTCGCCGGGCTGGTAGGGGCGCAGCTGCGCGAGCTCGCTGCCCGGGCCCAGGCCGGACGCACGCTGGTCGCCGGGCATCAGGCCCGACACGCGCCGGCGCAGCGCCAGGTCGAGCGCGCCCACGACGGCGGGCGGCGTGGGGCCGGGCCCCTGGCTTCCCGCCGGGCGCACGAGCGGCGCGGCCGCGGGCCGCTGCCCGCGCGGGCGCTGCGGAGCCTCGACGCTCACGCCGCGTCGCCCCGCGCGAGGTCGATCTGCGGCACGGGCACGGTCTCGAGCACGCGCGCGAGCACGTCGTCGGCGGTCACGCCCTCGGCCAGCGCCTCGTAGCCCAGGACGAGCCGGTGGCGCAGGACGTCGTGGGCGACGGCGGAGACGTCGCCGGGCACGACATGCCCGCGGCCGCGCAGCAGCGCGAGCGCGCGGCCTGCGTGCACCAGACCGATCGGGCCGCGCGGCGAGGCGCCGTACTCGATCAGCGGCGCGAGCTCGGCGAGGCCGTGCGCGGCCGGTTTGCGCGTGGCGTCCGCGAGCGCGACGGCGTAGGCGATCACCTCGCGGTCGACGATCACGGTCTCGACGGCCTCGCGGTGGCGCGCCAGCCGGTCGAGTGTGAGGACCTCGCGCACGTCGGCGCCCGCGCCGAGCGAGCGCCCGACGACGGCGGCCTCCTCGCCCGGCGAGGGGTATCCGACGAGGACCTTGAACAGGAAGCGGTCGGTCTGGGCCTCGGGCAGCGGGTAGGTGCCCTCGGACTCGATCGGGTTCTGCGTGGCGAGCACGAGGAACGGGTCGGGGACGCGGTGGCTCACGCCGCCGATCGTCACCTGCTGCTCCTGCATCACCTCGAGCAGCGCGGACTGCACCTTGGCGGGCGCGCGGTTGATCTCGTCGGCGAGCAGGAAGTTCCCGAACACCGGCCCGAGCTCGACGTCGAACGTGCCCGTGTCGGGCCGGTAGATACGCGTGCCGACGAGGTCGCTCGGGACGAGGTCCGGCGTGAACTGCACGCGCGAGAACTCGCCGCCGAGGACGCCGGCGAGCGTCTTCACGGTCAGCGTCTTGGCGAGGCCAGGGACGCCCTCGAGCAGCACGTGCCCGCCGGCGAGCAGGGCGATCATCAGGCGCTCGAGCATCGCGTCCTGGCCGACGATCACGCGCTTGACCTCGAACAGCGCGGCCTCGAGGTCGTCGCGGACCTCGTGCACCTGGGCACGGCGCTCCTCGCCGGCCGAGCCGTCGGCGCGGGCGGCGCGGGTGGTCGATTCGTCGAGCACGGCAAGCCGGCGGCCCGGCTCAGGATGAGCAGTCATGGCCGGACAGGAAACAGGACCGCCCTGAAGCGGACATGAACGCGACCTGAGCGCAGGCTGAGAACAGGCGGGCGCCGCTCAGGGCTGCGCCGGCCGCGCGGCGGCGCGCCGGCGCTCCTCCTCGAGGTCCTCGAGGCGGTCGCGGCGCTCCTGCTCGCGGTCGCTCTGCTCGAGCGCGCGCACGAGCAGGTAGGCCAGCGCGATGCCCATCACGAGCATCTGCTCGAAGGTCATGAGCTCGCCGCCGACCTGCTGGTCGTCGACGGCACTCAGCCCGAGGATCCCGGGCCGGTGCGTGTAGTACGAGTACAGCGCGTTGGGCGCGAAGGTCAGGCCGATGCCGAGCAGGCCCACGCCGAGCTTGGTCGTGAGCATGTAGACGACGGGGCCCATGATCCCGGTGCGAAAGCGTGAGCGGATCGGGCTCAGCAGGTGCCACCAGTACAGGAGGCCCACGCTCAGGAACGTCACGTGCTCGAGCACGTGGACGGTCGCGTGGTTCAGGGCGGCGTCGTAGGCGGCGGGCAGGTGCCAGAGCCACATCGCCGCGATGTACAGCACGACCGCCACCGCCGGATGGGCGAGCGGCCCGCTCGCGCGCTCGAGCGCCTTGAGGCGCCGCGTGACGGGGCGCAGGATGACCTTCGTGAGCCCGAGGATCAGGCAGATCGGCACGATGTCCAGCAGCAGCACGTGCTGGGTCATGTGGAACGCGAACGACTGCACGGCGAGCGCGTCGATCGGCGAGATCAGGGCGATCACGAGGTTGACGAGGCCGAGCAGGAACATCGCCAGCCGCCAGCCCGGGGCCGCGTGCGCCCCGTTCTCGCGGCGCACCCGCCGCCAGCGCGGCACGTACAGCCACGCGAGGACGGCGATGAGGATGATCGGCCCCGGGTCGATCGTCCACGAGAGATTTGCGCGCACGGCGCTCCATCGTCGCAAAGACGCTGGTGCGCCGTGCCGGGACGCGAGCGAGGGTGTGCCGGTGCGCCTCGCTGTGCTCGACCTGCTCGTGCCCCCAACGTGCTGGGCGTGCGGCGAGCCGGCGCCCGGCGGCGTGCTGTGCGGGCCCTGCGAGGACGTCCTGCCCTGGCTCGACCGCCCGCTGACCGTCCCGCGCGAGGGCCCGCTGGCGGCCGCCTGGGCGCCGCTGGCGTACGCCGGGCCCGCGCGCGTGCTCGTCCACGCGTTGAAGTTCCGCGGCGCCGCCGGGCTCGCGGGCGCGATGGCCCGGCACATCACGGACGGGATCCCGCCATCGGTCTTCGCCGAGGGCTGGGCGCTTGTCCCGGTGCCCGCGCACCCCGGGCGCCGGCGGCGCCGGGGCTTCGACCACGCGGAGCTGCTCGCGGCGGCGCTCGCGCGCCGCACGGGCCTGGCGCTCCTGCCCGCGCTGCAGCGCCACGGCGGCGCGCGCGAGCGCCAGCGCGGGCGCCATCGCACGCAGCGCCTGGCCGCGAGCGCCGTCAGCGTGGGCGCCCGCCACCCGGCGGGCGGGCCGTGCCTGCTCGTCGACGACGTGCGCACGACCGGCGCCACCGCCGCGGCCTGCGCTGCGGCCCTGCGCGCGGCGGGAGCCCCGCAGGTCGTTGCCGTTTCCTACGCGCACGTGCCGTAGTAGTCCGTCTGGCTGCGACCACGCCGGCCGCAGTAGCATCGGTTCCGACCACGAGCCGAGAGGAGTGCCATGCAGATCGAAGTCTCCGGTCTGAACGTCTCGATCACCGATGACCTTCGCGAGCAGATCGAGCGGCGCTTCCAGAAGGTGGCCCGCCAGGTCTCCGACCTCGCGACCTGCGAGGTCATCCTCTCCGAGGAGCGCAACCCTGCGATCAAGATGCGCGAGAAGGTCGAGGCGAGCCTGCAGCTCAAGGGCGTGACCCTTCATGCGAAGGCGCAGGCGACCGAGTTCCGGGGGGCGATCGGGGATGTCGTCGACGAGCTCATGCGCCAGGTCGAGCGGCGCCGGGACAAGGTCCGCAAGGTCAGCAAGACGGGGTCCAAGACGATCAGGCACGGGGACGTCGCGGTCGCCGAGGCGGAGGTCGCGGAGGCCGACTGAGCGCCCCGGACAGCCGTCCCCGAGGGTCTGGAGGGCCCCCGACCCACAGCTACACTTCGCCGCATGGGTCTGCTCGACAAGGCGCTCAACATCGGCGAGGGCAAGCAGTTCCGCCAGTACGAGAAGCGGGTGGACGCCATCGGCGCGTTCGAGCCCGAGCTCCAGGAGCTCGACGACGCCGCGCTGCGCGCGCGCATGGACGAGCTGCGCCGGCGCGTGCAGGAGGACGACGAGGACCTCGACGACGTCCTCGAGGAGTGCTTCGCCATCGTCCGCGAGGCGGGGCGGCGCTTCATGTCGATGCGCCACTTCGACGTCCAGCTGATCGGCGGGATGGTCCTGCACGGCGGGAACATCGCCGAGATGAAGACCGGTGAGGGCAAGACGCTGACCGCGACGCTGGCCGTGTGCCTGAACGCCCTCGAGGGCAAGGGCGTGCACCTCGTCACCGTCAACGACTACCTCGCTCGCCGCGACGCCGAGTGGATGAGCCCGATCTACGATGGGCTCGGCTTCAGCTGGGGCGTGCTGCAGAACATGCAGCCCCAGGAGGAGAAGATCGCGGCCTACGCCTGCGACATCACCTACGGCACCAACTCGGAGTTCGGCTTCGACTACCTGCGCGACAACATGGCGCAGTCGCTGGAGGAGAAGGTCCAGCACGGCGGTCGCATCGGCGAGGACGGCCGCCCGGTGGCGATGCACAACTTCGCGATCGTCGACGAGGTCGACAACATCCTGATCGACGAGGCGCGCACGCCGCTGATCATCTCCGGCGCGCCCGAGGCCGCGGCCGACTGGTACGCCACCTTCGCGCGGCTCGCGCCGAAGATGGAGCCGGGCAAGACGCCCGAGGGCCTGGACCCGCGCGCGAAGAAGGAGTACGTCGCGGACTTCGACTACGAGTTCGACGAGAAGAACAAGACGATCGCCGTCACCGAGCAGGGCGTCGCGAAGGCCGAGAAGTTCCTCGGCATCGACCATCTCTACCGCGCCGAGAACGGCCACCTCGTCAACCACCTGATCCAGGCGCTGAAGGCCGAGTCGCTCTACAAGCGCGACGTCGACTACGCCGTCGTCGACGGCCAGGTGATGATCATCGACGAGTTCACCGGCCGCATCCTGGAGGGGCGCCGCTGGTCGGAGGGCCTGCACCAGGCGGTCGAGGCCAAGGAGGGCGTGAGCGTCCAGGAGGAGAACCAGACGCTCGCGACGATCACGCTGCAGAACTACTTCCGCCTCTACGACAAGCTCGCCGGGATGACGGGCACCGCCCTGACCGAGGCGACCGAGTTCATGAAGATCTACGACCTTGGCGTCGTGCAGATCCCGACGAACCGGCCGATGGTCCGCGCCGACCGCAACGATCAGGTCTACAAGACCAAGGACGGCAAATGGCACGCCGTCGTCGAGGAGGTCGTCGGGCGCCACGAGCGCGGCCAGCCGGTGCTCGTCGGCACCATCTCCGTCGAGGTCTCCGAGACGCTCTCGGAGCAGCTGCGCGCGCGCGGGATCCCGCACACCGTGTTGAACGCGAAGCCCGAGTACGCCGAGCGCGAGGGGCACATCATCGCCGAGGCCGGCCGCCTGGGCGCGGTCACGATCGCGACGAACATGGCCGGCCGCGGCGTCGACATCAAGCTCGGCGGGAACCCCGACCACCTCGCCGGCGAGGAGCTGGCGGCGATGGGCCTCAAGCCCGGCGATCCCGACTACGAGGAGCGCCTGGCCGACGTGCTGCCCGCGATGGAGGTCAAGGTCTCCGAGGCGCGCGATGCGGTCGTCGAGGCGGGCGGCCTGTGCATCATCGGCACCGAGCGTCACGAGAGCCGCCGGATCGACAACCAGCTGCGCGGCCGCTCCGGTCGCCAGGGCGACCCGGGCGAGTCGCGCTTCTTCCTGAGCGCCGAGGACGACCTCGTGCGCCTGTTCGCCGGCGACCGGATCTACAAGATCCTCGATCGCCTCGGCTCGGTCGACGAGCACGGCCACGAGGAGCCGATCGAGGCCGGCATGCTGACGAAGCAGATCGAGAAGGCCCAGCGCAAGGTCGAGGAGCAGAACTTCCTGATCCGCAAGCGCGTGCTCGAGTACGACGACGTGATGAACGAGCAGCGCCGCGTGGTCTACGCCTACCGCGACGACGTGCTCGAGGGCCGTGACCTCGGTGACCAGGCACGCGAGGAGATCGCCGGCGTCGTCGGGCGCATGGTCGACCAGTACACGCCGGGCGACTACGTCGAGGAGTGGGATCTCGAGGGCCTGTTCATCGCGCTCAACGACATCTACCCGAGCGATCTCACGCCGGCCGAGGTGAGCGCCGAGCAGCTCGACCGCGAGCAGCTCGCCGAGCGCGTGTCCGACGAGGCGATGCGGCGCTACGACGAGCGCGAGGCGCACTTCGGCGACGAGCTGATGCGCGCGCTCGAGCGCTACCTGCTGCTGCAGATCATCGACCAGCGCTGGCGCGAGCACCTCTACGACATGGACTACCTGCGCGAGGGCATCCACCTGCGCGGGTTCGCCCAGATCGATCCCCTCGTCGCCTACAAGAACGAGGCGTTCGACCTGTTCACCGACCTCATGAACTCGATCTGGTCGGACTTCGCCCGGATGGTCTACCACGTGGAGGTCGAGGTCGAGATCGAGGATCCCGCCGCCACGCCGTTCCCGGCCGCCGGCGGCAGCCAGACCCGGGCCGGTCGGATGAGCTACTCGGGCGGCATGGGCGCCGAGGCGGCGGGCGCGCTCGCCACCGCGACCGCGGCGGGCTACGCCGCCGGCGACGCGCCGCAGATCGTCGGCGCCGACGGCCACGTCGAGGAGCTCGCGATGGCGCCGGTCGTCGAGCAGCGCCACGTCAGCGAGGAGGAGCAGATCGGGCGCAACGATCCGTGCTGGTGCGGGTCGGGCAAGAAGTACAAGAAGTGCCACGGGGCGTAGGGGTCCGCCGACGCCCACCGTCGTTCCGCGACTCGTTGCGATGGCATCGGTGCAGCCGATGCAGGTGCACACGATCCGCTGGGAGCCGGGACTGAGGCGGTCCGGATTCGGGGCGGCCTGGGCGCCGGTCCTCACGGGTCCTGTCGCCGGACACACCCTCGGTGCAGTCGCGCCGAGGGCGTGATCCGCCGCCACCCGTTCGACCGACGCCCGCGCCTCGGGCGCCGCGGCTGCCGCCGCCCGACGCCCGGTGGCCGCACGGGTCCCGTGCGTGCCCGCGCGAGCGATCCCTTGCGGTAGCACCGGCGCGGCCGATGCTGGTGCACACGATTCTCGGGAAGCGCTCGTGGACAGGCCGCGACCGGCATGGCAGCGCGGCGGCAGCACACTGCGC
This sequence comes from Solirubrobacteraceae bacterium, assembly GCA_035542555.1. Classification (GTDB taxonomy): domain Bacteria; phylum Actinomycetota; class Thermoleophilia; order Solirubrobacterales; family Solirubrobacteraceae; genus F1-60-MAGs163. The sequence goes on from DATKLF010000152.1 coordinate 28,088, forward strand.
TGGGCCGCGACGCGAGGCCGAGGGCCATGCCCTTGATGCCTCGCGCCGGTGACGCCGGATTCGACCCGGTCCCGCCGCGGCACCGCCCGCTCGGTGGATCGTGTGCCTCGGCATGGGCGCCGCCTACGCCAATGCAATGAGGTCGTGGCACGGACCCACGGCGGCGCCGCACAGCCGGCCCGGCACAGCTCCGCGCTGCTAGCGTCGGCAGGCCATGTCAACCGTCTCCAGCAGCGACACCTGGCCCCAGCGCCTCGCGGCGATCCGCGAGCAGCTCGGCGCGCTCGAGTCGTTCCTCGACCCCGATGGGCTCGCCGCGCGGGTGGCCGAGCTCGAGGGGCGGATGGGCGCGCCCGGCTTCTGGGACGACCAGGAGGAGGCGGCGAAGGTCAGCGCCGAGCATGCGCGCGCGAGCCGCCGGCTCGAGCTGTGGACGACGCTGGCCGGGGACGTCGAGGACCTCGAGACCATGGTCGAGCTCGCCGAGGAGGACGAGTCGCTCGCCGACGAGGTCGACCAGCAGTTCGCGGGTATCGAACAGCGGCTCGCGACGCTCGAGGAGCAGCGGCTGTTCTCCGGTCGCTACGACGCGGGCGACGCGCTCGTCACCGTGAACGCCGGGGCCGGCGGCACCGACGCGCAGGACTGGGCGGAGATGGTGCTGCGGATGCTCATGCGCTGGGCCGAGCGGCGCGGCTTCGAGGTCGAGCTGCTCGAGGTGAGCCCGGGGGAGGAGGCCGGCATCAAGTCCGCGACGTTCCGCGCCGCCGGCGAGAACGCCTACGGCCTGTTCTCAGCCGAGAAGGGCGTGCACCGGCTCGTGCGCCTGTCGCCCTTCGACTCGGCCAACCGCCGGCAGACGTCGTTCGCCGGCGTCGAGGTGGCGCCCGTGGTCGAGGACGTCGGCGACGTCGTGATCGACGAGGACGACCTGCAGGTCGACACCTACCGCGCCTCGGGTGCCGGCGGGCAGCACGTCAACAAGACCGACTCGGCGGTGCGGATCACGCATCGCCCGAGCGGGATCGTCGTGCAGTGCCAGAACGAGCGCTCGCAGTCGGCCAACAAGGAGACCGCGATGAAGATGCTGCGCGCGAAGCTCCTGGAGGCCGAGGAGCGCCGCCGGCGCGAGGAGATCGCCCGCGAGCGCGGCGAGGCCCAGGACGTGAACTTCGGCTCGCAGATCCGCTCGTACGTCCTGCACCCCTACACGATGGTCAAGGATCACCGCACGAACTTCGAGATGGGCGACGCACAGCGCGTGCTCGATGGCGACCTCGACGGCTTCGTGCGCGCGGAGCTGCTGCGCGAGGCGGGCAGCGCCGCATGAGCCCCGCTGACGAGCGGCCGGGCGAGCAGCCGGTCGCTCCCTATCTGGACGCGATCGTCGGCTACGGCTTCCGCGGTCCGGGACGCTTCAATGTCCCCGGGCACAAAGGCGGCCAGGGCGCGGACCCGGGCCTGCGCTACGCGATCGGCGAGGAGGCGCTGCTGCTCGACGTCCCCGCCGATATCTACGGGGTCGACATCGGCATCGCGCCGACCCCCTTCCAGCGCGCCGAGCGGCTCGCTGCCGAGGCCTACGGCGCCCGGCGCTCGTGGTTCCTCACGAACGGCGCGACCCAGGGCAACCACGCGCTCTGCCTGGCGCTCGCGCCGCTCGGGGCGAGCGTCGTCGCCCAGCGCAACTCGCACGCCTCGGTCGTCGACGGCCTCGTGCTGAGCGGAGGCGTCCCGGCGTTCGTGCACCCCGAGTACGACCTCGAGCGCGGCATGGCGCACGGCGTCACGCCGCAGGCGCTGGCGCGCGTCCTGGCCGCCACGCCCGACGCCGCGGCGGCCTTCATCGTCTCGCCGACGTACTACGGCATGGCCGCGGACGTCGAGGCGTGCGCGCGCGTGGCGCACGACGCGGGCGTGCCGCTCGTCGTCGATCAGAGCTGGGGCGCGCACTTCGGCTTCCATCCGGGGCTGCCGCCGAGCGCGCTGTACCGCGGCGCCGACGCCGTGCTGACGAGCACGCACAAGCTCGCCGGCTCGCTCACGCAGAGCGCGATCCTGCACCTCGGCCAGAGCGACCGGATCGACGAGGCGCGGCTCGCGCGCGCGGTGCGCATCACGCGTTCGACGAGCCCCAACTCGCTGCTGCTCGGCTCGCTGGACGCCGCTCGCCGTCAGCTGGCGGTCCACGGCGAGCAGCTCCTGCACGAGACGCTCCAGGCGCTCCCGGTCGCGCGCGAGAAGCTGCGCTCGATCGAGGGGGTCTCCCTGCTCGACGACGCGCTCGTCGGCCAGCCGGGGATCGCCGCCTACGACCCGCTGCGCGTCGTGCTCGACGTGCGCGGCACGGGGCGCACCGGGCTCGAGCTGCGCGACGGGCTGCGCCAGAGCTTCGATGACCACATCGAGCTGGCGACGCAGTCGACGATGGTCTTCATCGTCGGCATGGGGGAGACCGCCGCGCGACTGCTGCGCATGGCCGGCGACGTGGAGGAGGTCGTCGAGCGCATGCGCCGGCCCGGGGAGCGCACACTGCCGATCCGCGCCCCCGTCGAGCCGCCCGTGATGGCGGTCACGCCGCGCACGGCGTTCCTCGGCGAGGCCGAGCGCGTGCCGGTCGAAGACGCTGTCGGGCGCATCTCCTGCGAGTCGATCGCCGGCTACCCGCCGGGGATCCCGGCGATCCTCCCCGGCGAGCGGCTCACCGCCGAGATCGCCCGCTACCTGCGTGAGACGCTGGACTCGGGCGGGCGCCTGCACGGCTCGAGCGACCCTGAGTTCCGCTCGATCCACGTGCTGCGCGAGCGGTAGTGGCCCTTCACCCAACGTCGGGCCGGTGATCGTGCGACGGCGATGAACTCAGGCGTTCCGGCCCTGGGGTAGGCGACGAGGACCAGCGGGGACCGAACGCCCCCAGGCCACTCGAAGCCTTTTGGACACCTCGGCCCGGTGCTACAACTTCTCTACCCGTTGGGGAGGTGGGCGAGGTGATGTGCCGGAAGCGGTGGATTGCGCGTGTCGTCGTCGCAGCCGCGGCGTCCACAGCCGGCCTGGCAACGCCTGGAAGCGCTGCGCCGGCGGCACCACACGGGCTGGGGAGTAAGGTGCGACCGTCGCAGGCGGTGGTGGCACGGAAGCTCGCCATCGGGGTGACCCGAGCCCGCACGCCCACGGCACGGTACAACGCGCTCCTGGCTGTCATGCGGACGCTCCACGTCGGCGTCTTCACGGGCAACGGGAAGGCGCTCGTGCGCGCCGGTCGCCCACACGAGGTCTACCTGTACGACTTCGAGGTCAAGGAGATGGCCGGGGCGCTCGGCCGAGGGCAGACGATCACCGTCGCCGATCTGGCCAACCGGTTGGGCGCGGGTGGCCTCAAGCCACACGGTCAGCCGCTGACGGCAGACCAGCTCGCGCAGACGCTTGCGTCCGGGACGCGCGCCGCGGGCAAGCGCCCGCGCGAACCGCTGTCGCTCGTGCCGCTCCTCGCCCGTCAACTCGGCCTCAGGCACCGACCGGCATACGACCTCGCGACCGCCGCCGCCGGCAAGGTCGGCCTCGACGCGCTCCAGACCTTCCTGATCGGCGTGGACGTCGCGGTTGCCGCCTACGGCGGCGGTGGCGGCACGTCGAGCCGCTCCTTCGCCGCCGCGGCAGGACACGCCCCCTCAGCGACCGCGGCAGGGGCTTGCGATGGCGACACGAAGGACCTCGTGAAGGAGTTCATGCCGTTCGGGAAATGGGGCATCGGCCTGATCAAGGCGGTTTCGACTCCGGTCAAGGGGATCGCGATAACGCTGGACGCCATCCACGGGCCGATCCTCGCCTTCTCGGTCGACGTGAGGTCGGCGGTGTCCGAGGACCGCCACCACACGCACCTCGGCCCAGCCGGTCACGACTTGGACGCGGGCAGGCCGTTGGGCTTCCGCGTCTACGTCATCATGCAGGACCAGATCCGGGAGGGCGTGATCAAGTGCGGCCCGCTGGTCGGTGTCAAGTTCCCGGACGCAGGCCCGATCCCGGGAGTCAGGGTGCTCTGGAATGTTGCTGACCCGACTCCCAGTCACCTATTGGACAATTTCGGCAGCAAGAGCTACTCAGGTGACAAGACGGACGCAAATGGCATCGTAGACCTCCACTTCGCACCGAGGGACGAGAAGCTTCCCGGCTTCGGCAGTGTTCACGAGGCGGGCAACACCGAGAACGCCGTTGCGCTCTACCAGAGCGCCTTCGGGAACGTCCCGGGCACCCTCGCTCAGTTCCTGATCCCCAAGATCGTGTCGTTCCCGTGGACGGTGTCGTACCACCTGCCGAGAGGCTTCAAGTTCGCGGGGACTGTCAACTACGGTTACAACAACGGACGTCAACTCGACTTCGACATGCACGTCTGCGGCGGCGATCCGTTCGGAGCCCCGTGGACAGGTACGTACACCTACCACGACCCTGGACTCGGTACGGTCCAGGCGATCTGGCCCTTCCTGCCGGGTTTCAGCACCAGCCCGAACAGGGGGCAGATAGACGGCCAGCTGAGCCTGACCGATCCGTTCTCCGTACGTCTCCAGCTGGAGTCGGAAGGCCAGTCCGACCAGAGATCCTTGCCCCTCGAAGAAGACCAGAGCTGCCCGGACAACGCTGAATGACCTAATCCGCCTCGCGCACGCGGATCACCGCCTTGCCGGTGACGCGCCGCGCCGCGAAGTCCTCGAGTGCGCGGGCGCCGTCCTCGAGCGGGTAGACGGTCCCGACCGGAGGGTCGATCAGACCCTGCTGCCACCAGGCGATCAGGTCCTCGTGCGCCGCCGCGGGGAAGGCCTGGTCGAACGCGAGCGAGCCGCCGTAGTTCACGCCGACGACGTCGAGGCTGCGCAGCAGCAGGCGGTTGACCTGCAGCGTGGGGATCGTCCCGCCGGCGAACCCGACCACGAGCAGGCGCCCATGCGGTGCCATGCACCGCAGGCTCAGGTCGAAGCGCTCGCCGCCGACTGGGTCGACGACGATGTCCGCGCCGGCGCCGCCCGTCGCCTCGCGCACGCCTGCGACCCAGTCCTCGCCGGCGCCCAGCACGACGTCGGCGCCCGCCTCGCGCGCGACCCGCTGCTTCTCGGCGCTGCCGGCGACCGCGACGACCGTCCCCGCGCCGGCTGCCTTGGCGACCTGGATCGCGGCGATCCCCACGCCGCCCGCGGCGCCGTGCACGAGCACCGCCTCGCCGGCGGCCAAACGACCGCGGCGGACCAGCCCCAGGTGGGCGGTCTGGTAGTTGACGACCATGCCGGCGGCGACCTCGAAGGACATGTCGTCGGGGATCGGGAAGGTCACGAACGCCGGCGCGACGGCGACCTCTGCGAACGCGCCGAAGGCGGTCGTCGCCGCGACCCGGTCGCCGGCGTGCAGGCCGCTGCCGGCGGGCGCGCTGCGGACCACGCCCGCGGCCTCGATCCCCGGGACGAACGGCAGCTCAGGCCGGATCTGGTACTCGCCCCGGGTCACGAGCATGTCGACGAAGCCCGCGCCCGCGGCGTGCACGTCGAGCACGACGAGGCCCTCCACGGCCTCGGGCTCGGGCACGTCCTCGACCCGAAGGCCGGCGGGGCCGGTCAGTTCGCGGAGCAGGAGCGCGCGCATCGGCGGGCAACCTACCGGCCGAGCACCGCGAGCACGGTCTCGACGTCCGCGCCGTGGCTGTAGAGATGGAAGGCCAGGCGCGCGCGCCCGTCGCGGATCGAGAAGCGCACGCCCGACGCGCGCAGCCGCTCGGCCTGCGCGTCGTCGACGGCGAGCGACACGATCGCTGAATCGCCCGGTGGCTGCCCGAGACCGGTCCGCACCCGGTCGGCGAGCGCGACGTCGTGCGCGTGGATCGCCTCGACCCCGACCTGTGCGATGAGCTCGAGCGCCTCGGCCGTGCCGACCCACGAGAGCCACGCCGGCGAGACGTTGAAGCGCCGCGCGTCGGCCGCCAGCCGCAGCGGGCCGCCGTAGATCGCCTCGTAGGGCTCCGGCGCGCCATACCACGAGGCGTGGATCGGCCGCAGCGTCTCCCAGTGCTCGGGGCGCACGCTCAGGAACGCGCTGCCGCGCGGCGCGAGCAGCCACTTGTAGGCACCGCAGACGAGGTAGTCGGCCGCGCGCGCGTCGACCGGCAGCCAGCCGACGGCCTGGGTGGCGTCGACCAGCAGCCGCGCGCGGTGCGCGGCCACCGCGTCGCGGACGCCGTCAAGGTCCGTGACCGAGCCGTCCGAGGACTGCACCGCGCTGACGGCTGCGAGCGCGGTCGCGGGCCCGATCGCCGCCGCGAGCGCGTCCGGGGCGACGATCCGCACGCGCAGATCGTCGCGCGCGAGGAACGGGAACAGGACGGAGGTGAACTCGCCCTCGACGCACACGACCTCGGCCCCCGCCGGCAGCGAGGCGGCGACGAGCCCCGTGAAGGACGCCACCTGCCCGCCGACGGCGACCCAGGCCGGCGGGACGCCGACGAGCCCGGCGAACAGCTCGCGCGAGCGCTCGACCGCGGCGTCGTACCCCGGTGCGCTCGCCGCGCCCGCCTGCCATGCGTCGATCGCGGCGTGCAGGGCAGCGGTCGCGCGCGCCGGCGGGAGCCCCATCGTCGCCGTGTCCAGATATCCGGTCGCCGAGGGGAACTCGGCGGCGACGGCCTCGATGTCCATGGCGCAACCGTATGCTGCGGCGCGTGGACGAGCGCACACGCCGCGAGCTCGAGGACGTCGTCGCCCGCGCGATCGCCGAGGACGTCGGCGCCGGCGACCTGACGTCGCTGGCGACGGTCCCGGCGGGCCTGCGCACCCGCGCGACGATGCTCCAGAAGGAGCCGGGCGTCCTCTACGGGCTCGAGGCGGCCGAGCACGTCTTCCGCACGCTCGACCCAGAGGTGGGCCTCGAGCGCCTGGCCCCGGAGGGGCTCTGGAGCGACGGTGGGCCGGTATTGGCGGTGCAGGGCCTCGCACGCGCCGTGCTGGCGGCCGAGCGCACGGCGCTCAACCTCGTGCAGCAGCTCAGCGGCGTGGCGACGCTGACGGCGCGGTACGTGCGCGCGGTCGAGGGGACGGGCGCGCGCGTGCTCGACACGCGCAAGACGACGCCGGGCCTGCGGATGCTGGAGAAGGCCGCGGTCGCCGCGGGCGGCGGGACGAACCACCGCATCGGCCTGTGGGACCAGATGCTCGTCAAGAACAACCACATCGCGATGGCCGGCGGCGTCGCCGAGGCGACGCGCCGCGCGCGCGAGGCCTATCCGCAGGTGCGCCTGGAGGTCGAGTGCCGCGCGATCGAGGAGATCGACGCCGCGCTGGGTGCCGGCGCCGAGCACCTGCTGCTCGACAACATGACCCCGGCGGAGCTGCGCGCCGCCGTGGCGCACGTCGCCGGACGGGCCAGTCTCGAGGCCAGCGGCGGCATCACGCTCGAGACGGTCCGGGCCGCCGCGAGCACCGGCGTAGACTGGGTGTCGGTGGGCGCCCTGACGCACTCGGCGCCCGCACTGGATCTGTCGCTGACGCTGGAGCCGCTGCCATGAATCCGCTGTCCCTCCCGATGGCCGGGGTGCCGGAGCCCGAGCCGATCGACGTCGCCGCCATGCAGGAGGAGGTCCGCGAGCTCGCGCGCAGCCGCGACGCGGTGATCCTCGCGCACAACTACCAGGTGCCGGAGATCCAGGACGTCGCCGACTACGTCGGCGACTCGCTCGGCCTCTCGCAGCAGGCGGCGAAGGTCGACAACCCCGTGATCGCCTTCTGTGGCGTGCACTTCATGGCCGAGACCGCGTCGATCCTGTGTCCCGACAAGCGCGTCGTGCTGCCCGACCTGAACGCCGGGTGCTCGCTGGCCGACTCGATCACGCCGGACGAGCTCGCGGCCTGGCAGGCGCACCACCCCGGCGCGCAGACGGTCATGTACGTCAACACGACCGCCGAGATCAAGGCGCTCACCGACTACTGCTGCACCTCGTCCAACGCCGTCGGGGTCGTCGAGCACGTCCTGCGCGAGCATGGCCCCGACACCGAGATCCTGTTCGGGCCCGACATGTTCCTGGGCGCCTACGTGGAGAAGACCACCGGGCACCACAACATGCACGTCTGGAGCGGCGAGTGCCACGTGCACGCGGGCATCCGGCCGCGGGACATCACCGAGGTGCGCGAGGCGCACCCGGGTGCCGAGTTCCTCATCCATCCCGAGTGCGGCTGCGTGACCTCGGTGATGGAGTACGTGGCCGCGGGCGACGTCGACGCCGAAGGGGTGCACATGCTCTCGACCGGCGGAATGCTGAAGTTCGCCCAGCAGGCCGAGCGCGAGCACCCCGGCGAGACGGTGATCGTCGCGACCGAGACCGGGATGCTCTACCCGATGTGCAAGGCCGCTCCGGACGTGACCTTCGTCGCGGCCAACCCGGCGGCGACCTGCCGCTTCATGAAGATGATCACGCTGCCGAAGCTGCGCGACACCCTGCGCGACATGACCGGCGAGGTGAAGGTCCCCGAGGACATCGCCGCGCGGGCGCGGATCCCGATCGAGCGCATGGTGTCGATCACCGGCTGACGGGCAAGCGGCGCCCCGCCCGGTGAGGGCGGCGGTCCATGCCGCCCCCACCGGCCCGGGCGCCAGGGGGGATGACTCTCGTCGCTCTCCGTCCAACCGGGGAGGACTCGCCGGTCGGTCCTTGGGCTCAGAGATGGCGCCCGGCGAGGGGTCGCGGGTGAAGACAGCCCGCGACCGAAAACGTCACGGCGTGGGGTCGGAGGGCCCGTCCGCGCTGTGCGTGGCGTCCGTCGCGGTCTGGCCCGCGGCATCCGGCGTGCCGGAGGCGTCCGCCCCGCTGGAGGCGTCCGCCGCGCCGCTCGCGTCCGCGGGGGTGTCCGGCGAGTTTGCGAGCTGCTCGTCGGCGATCTCCGACGGCGTGTCCGGCGGGATGTACTGGTCCGGGACGCCGTCCGGGCCGATCGGCTGCTCGCCCGCCGCGATGTCCGGGGGGTCCTCGACGACCGGGATGATGTCGGGGTCGGCGGGCTGCTGCTGGCTCGGCGCGGCGGGCTTCTGCGCCTTGGGCGCGCCGGCAGGCGCGAGGAAGTTCGACGGGGCGCTGGGGCGCTCGGCGCCCACGGGCTGCGAGGGCGACTGGAGCTGCACGGAGCTGCTCTGCTGCTGGAACTGCGCGGGCGTCTCGGGCACCGGGCTGCCGAGGGGCGCGTTGTCGTCGACGAAGACGGTCGCGGGGCGCGTGTCGGTGCGCCGCCCGCCGGTGGTCCCGGGCGCGGCGCCGGAAGCGGCCGGAGCATGGGTGCCGGCGGCGGACACGGCCACGAACGTGCGCGGCGGCGACGGCACGGCGGCCCGCTGGACCGCCACGTGGCTCGCATGCGCCGTGTGGCGGGCGTGGTGCTGAACCGCCTCGACGGCCGGCGGTCCGGCGGTGACCGCGACGCCCGCCGCGGCGATCAGCGCCGCCGCCTTCAGTGTGCCGCCGGCGATCAGGCCGGCGCCGGCGCCCGCGCCCCCGAGCTCCGCCGCGCGGCCGTTCCCGGCGAGCCAGTGCGCGAGCGGCCACGGCGTGAGCGCGGTCGCCGCGGTGCGGACCGACGAGCGCGCACGATGGATGAGCATGCGGACCGCGCCCTCGCTCACGCCGAGCTCGCGGCCGATGTCGCGATGGCGCCGGCCCTGCACGCAGACGGCCAGCAGTGCGGTGCGCTGCTGGGCCGGCAGAGCCGCGATCTCGCCGAGCGCCTGCCGCACCGTCTCGCGGTGCTCGACCTGATCCTGCAGGTCGAGGTCGCGTGCCGGGGCGCCGTCGAGCAGCGGCAGGTCGGAGGAGGACGCGCGCTTCACGGCGTTCACGGCCCCGTTGTGCACGACGCGGTACAGCCATGCGCGCAAGTCATGGATCGCCGCGCCGTCCTGCAGCTGCTTCCACGCGCCCATGAGCGCGGCCTGGACGACGTCCTCGGCGCGCGAGTCGCCGACGATCCGGCGCGCGTACCCCATCAGCGGGCGGCGATAGCGCTCGACGATCGCCTCGAACGCGCGCTCGCTGCCGGCCGCGGCGAGCCGCGCGAGGCGCTCGTCGCTCTGGGCGCGAAGCAGGGCTGTCGGCATCTGCGGACTCACGAAGCTCCCCCGGGTCGGACAACCGTAGACCGAAAACGTCACGCGCGCATCCCCGATTCAATGAACCGGAAAACGACCGAGGCGCCCCCGGAGGGGCGCCTCGGCGTGGCGCGATGACGCGGCGGCCCTCGCGCCGGCCGGCCGACCGCTCGCTACCCGGACGTCGTCGTGCCCGTGGTGGTCGGGGCCGTGGTGGGCGCCGTCGGCGGGTTCAGCACGAGCTTGATCTCACGCCAGACGTTGCCGGTCGCCGTGACGCTGAGGTCGGCCTCGTGGACGACCGCGCCTTGGACGAGCGCCGTCGCGTCGCACCCGGCCATCTGGCCATGGCCGTCGCCCCGGTCGTCGTCGCCCGGCCCGTCGTCGTCGCCGGCTTCGCTGCCTGCGGAGGCGGCGGACCCGATCACGGCGGGGTGCGGCGGCGTCGAGCCGGCGTCGTCGTCGGCCTCGCTCTGATCGTCGCCGCGGGTCTGGCCCAAAGTGCGGCAGATGATCCGCGTCGTCTGGTCGACGGTGCCGCTGATCGTCGACCCACCGAAGCCGTTGATCGTGAGCACGCCGCTCGTGAACGACGCGACCGTGCCGGCGTTCTGCTCGCCGTCAGGCGTGCCGTCGCCGTTGCTGTCGGCCTTGTGGGGGTTGGTCCCGGCGACGAACTCGGCGGCGTTCGTGAGGCCGTCGTGGTCGGGGTCGCGGGGGCCCTGGTTCACCGCGAGGCTCAGGTGATTGGCCTTCTCCCAGGCGTCGGGGAGGCCGTCCCGGTTGCGGTCGGCGACGCGGGCGTGGTGCGTCTTGGCGTGGCGCTGGTGCCTGCGCGCAAAGGCGCTGCCCGGCAGGGCGAGCAGCAGGATCGCGACGAGCGCGAAGAGGCTGATGCGGATGGTGCTGCGGGGCATGCGAGGAACGCTCCTTGTCCTGTGGGGTCACGTCCTGTGACCGGTGCTGGACGGCGGTGTGACGGTCCGCTCGGACGAACGTCCAGGGACGGTCAGCCGTCCGACGGCGTGCTCGGGGCATTCAGCGTGCGCGAAGGGTCTGCCCCGGATCCGGCGGTCGTGCTGGAGCCCGTGTCACGCGAGGCGCCGTCGTCGGAGCCGCCGCCATTGCGCGGGTCGCTGCCGGCGCCCGAGCCGCTGTCACGGCCGCCCGTCTCGGTCGCCTGCGTGGTGCCGTCGCCCCCGCCCGGCTGTGGCAGGTCCTGACCGTCGCCCGCGCCGTCGTCGGTTCCGTCGTCCGAGGCCCCGTTGTCACCGCTGCCGTGGCGGTCGAAGCCGCCGGTCGTCGGCGCCCGGTGATGGGCGCCCCCGTCACCGGAGCCGTCCCTCGTGGGCCGCGAGCCGGAGAACGGGATCGTGCTCGTGGCCGGCGCGGTGCTCGCCGGCGCGGTGGCCGCGTGGCGGATGACGCGGGTCCCGGCCGTGAGGGTCAGCGCATGCGCTCTCCGGCGGCGCGTGTGGCGCCGTGCGTGCACGGTGCCGGTCGGGTGTGGAGCGGCAGCGGTGCCAGCGACTGGCGCGGCGGCCGCGATGGCAGCCGGCGCACCGGAGGCGACGCGCGGGGCGTGCACGGCCGCGGCCCGCGTGGCGGCGGGCGCCGGCCGGTGGGGATGGCGGCGGACGACGTGCACGACCTGGGGGGCGCCGGCGGCGATCACGCCGACCGTCGCCACGATCGCACCGGTCTTGATGACGGCGCCGCCGGCCACGCCGGCGGTCCCGGCGGTCCCCGCGACCGCCTCGGCGATCCTCGAGGTCATCGAGTCCTGGTGGTGCGTCCCGGCCTGGGCGAGCCAGGCGGCCGCCGGCCACGGCGTGAGCGCGGTGGCCGCGGCGCGCAGCGAGACGCGCGCGCGGCGCACGAGCTGGCGCACGGCGGTGTCGCTCAACCCGAGCTCGGCGGCGACGTCGGCATGGGCCCGCCCGTCGACCGCGACGGCGAGCAGCGCCGCGCGCTGGCGGTCGGGGAGCGCGGCGACGGCGTCCAACGTGCGTCGCACGTCGTCGCGCGCCTCGACCTGGGCCTCGGGGCCCGGGCCGGCAGCGGAGAGATCGAAGAGCGGGGCGTCGTCGCCCCCCGGGCGCTTCATGGCGTTCAGGGCTCCGTTGTGGACGATCCGGTAGAGCCACGGACGCAGGTCGCGGACCTCGACACCCTCGCCCAGCGCGCTCCAGGCGCTGACGAACGCCGCCTGCACGACATCCTCCGCACGGCCCTCGGGCAGGAAGCGGCGCGCGTAGCGCAGCAGGGGCCGGCGGTAGCGATCGACGATCGCCTCGAAGGCGCGGTCGTGCCCGGCGCGCGTGAGCTTCACGAGCCGATCGTCGGACTGCGTGCGCAGGAGGGTGATCGAGACGTGGGGCGTCACGGGAGCTCCAGTCCTATCGACAACCGTAAGGCCCGAACGTGACGGTGCTCGACGGATCGCATGCCTGCGGTCGCCGCCGAGCGCGCCGAACGGCAGGATCTGCGCGCCGAACGGCGGCGGTTCAGGCGACCCGCATCCCGCGCTCGACCGCCCAGCGCACCACGGCGAGTGTCTCGCGCTTGCGCTCGAACTCGGCGCGGGTGTAGCAGTGCACGTCGGCCGGAGCGCCCATCTCGAGCGCGTCCCACAGGCTGGCGGCCTGGTGCACGCGCTCGAGCCACGGCACCCCGTCGAACCCGTCGGAGACAAGCACGACGACGAACTCCGGTCCGCGCTCGCGCTGGGGCAGCACCCCGCGCGCGTCGTCGACGCGCGCGCCACCGACGATGATCTCGTCAAGCGGCCAGCGAGCCGCGACCCGCTGCGCGTAGCGCTGCAGCTCGCGCTCGTTCAGGCCGTCGGCGACCAGCACGCGCGCATCGTACGCCCGGCCGGGGCGGCGGTCCAGACCCGGATCTCAGCGGAACTCGTCGGCGCTGTGCGGGCCGACCACGGCGACGGCGAGGCGCTCCGGGTCGACCCGCCGGGACGCCTCGGCGACGGCGTCGAAGGTGACCGCGTCGAGCTCGGCGATCGCGTCGTCGGGGTCGATCCCCTCGTGGTGGACGATCGCGCGGCGGGCGGCGTGGCTCGCGACGGCGTTCGTGTTCTCGAAGGCCAGGACGCGCCGGCCCGCGGCGTAGGCCCGCGCGCGCTCGACCTCCTCTTCGGTCGGGCCGTCGGCGGCCAGCTCGGCGACGATCTCGCGCATCCGGCCGAAGGCCTCGACAGCCTTTGCGGAGTCCAGGCCGGCACCCATGAGCAGCGCACCGTGGTCGGCGGCGAAGTGGTCCATCGCGAACACCGAGTAGGCCAGGCCGCGCTGCTCGCGGATCTCGTCGAACAGGCGCGAGCCCATCGAGCCGCCGAGCAGCACGGAGTAGATCGTGAACGCCGCCCGCGCGGCCGCGTCGCCGGCGTCCACCTGCGGGCGGTAGAGCATCCGCAGGTGCGACTGGTTGGAGTCACGCTCCTCGACGAGCACCTCGGTCTGCGGCGCTGCGGCGGCCTCGGCGGCCTCGGGCTGGGTGAGGTCCGGGAAGCGGCCGAAGAGCTCGTCGACGGCCCCGTTGGCCGGCACGTGATCGAGGTTCCCGACGATGAAGGCGCCGCCCGTGCGGCCCGACCAGCGCCGGTCGCGGAACGTGAGGATCGCCTCGCGCGTGAAGGTCCGAAGGTGCTCCTCGGGCCCGAGGACGGTGCGCCCGAGCGGGTGGTCGCCGTAGCCGGCGCGCTCGATCAGCTCGCCGGCGACCGCGGCCGGCTGGTCCTTGTAGCGCTGGATCTCCTGGATGACGACGCCACGCTCCTTGTCGAGCTCCACGGGGTCGATCCGCGGGCGCCCGACGAAGTCGGTGAGCAGCTCCATCGCCGGCATCGCAGACTCGGCGCGCACGGTGATGTGAAAGGCGACGAGGTCGTGGCTCGTGTACGCGTTCAGCGAGCCGCCCATCCGCTCGGCGGTCTCGTTGACCTTGCGGTAGTCGTCGTAGATCTCTCCGCCCTTGAACACCAGGTGCTCGAGGAAGTGCGCCATGCCGTTCTCCTCGGCGCGCTCCGTGCGCGCGCCGGCGTCGAAGGCGACGAGGATCGTCGTGGCGCGCGTCCCGGGGATCGCGACGCGGTGGACGGGAAGCCCGTTGGGGGCGACGCTCGTGGAGATCTCGGCCATGTGGCGCTCGACGATACCGGTCGGGTGTGGCGGGCTCCGCGGGGCGGGGGCGGAGCGGGCTCGGTGAGACCGTCGGTGGTGGGGGCGTGGGGGGGGGGGG
>DATKLF010000153.1:0-10768 GCA_035542555.1 Solirubrobacteraceae bacterium
CCGCCGGGTACGAGCAGGGCGTCTGCCACGACCCGCGCGCGCAGCTCGCCGAGGCGCTCGCCGATGAGCTCGGCGCGGGCTGGCGCGCCGGGACGCACGCCGCGGCGCTCGCCTGCGACGTCGTCACCTGCGTGACCCCCGGGGCGCACATCGTCGTCGCCGAGGCGGACCTGCGCCCAGGCATGCACCTGAACATGCTGGGCGCCGACGGCCCGGGGAAGGCCGAGGCGACGATCGAGGCGGTGGCCCGCTGCGCGCTCTTCTGCGACGAGTGGGAGCAGGCCTCGCACGGCGGCGAGCTGACGGGCGCCGTGCGGGCCGGCCGCGTCACCCGCGCGCAGGTCACCGACCTCGGCGCGGTGCTCGCCGGCGAGGCGCCGGGGCGCCCGGACGACACGGCGACGACGCTCTTCGACTCGACCGGCCTGGCGATCCAGGACCTCGCGATCGCCGCGGCCGCGCTGGCCGCGCTGCGCGAGGGGCGGATCACGGCGCAGGCGGCGTCGCTGTAGCGGCCGCCCCTGGTGGGTCGTACGGCAAGACCGAGGGAGGGGCCGCTCGTTACTCGCCGCGCGCGTGCTTGAGGGCGGCGATGTCGCGCAGATCCTCCTCACGGCCGGCGGCGCTCTTCATGCTGAGGACCTCGTCGTACCCCGCGTAGAGCGTTCCGTTGACCTCAACCGCCCCGCCACGCAGGTGCTTGTAGTCGCGCAGGCCGGGAACGTCTTGCATGACATCGAGACGGCCGAAGGTGGTGGTCAGCACCCAGTTCCCGCCGCCGGAGAGCGCGTCCTCGTCAGGTTCGAGGCTGAGTTCGTCAGCGTCCATGTCGCCGAGATCGACGCGTGCGTCCATTGATCGCAGGGCCTCGGCAAGGCGCCGCAGGTTGGGGCGTTCCGGGTCGGGCACCACGTCGAGGTCCTTCGTCGCCCGCACATACCCGTGTACAGCGAGCGACATTGCGCCGATCACGACGAACTCCACGTCGTGCCGGTGCAGGGCAGCGAGGAGATCTCTCGGGCGCAGCCGGACCTGTGCGTCAGCCACGGGAAGCCGCCTCTGCCGCAAGCCCGGTCAGGAACTCGCTGAGTTCCATCGCCTGCTCCGTGCGTTCCCGGGCGCTCAGTCGCTCGAAGTCCGCTCGCAGATCCTCGGGCCGTGCGTTCCCGGGCTCGAGGGGGCGCAGACCGAGGACCAGGTCGAACCCCATGGCGCGGACAAGTCGCTGCATGGTGCCCACGGACGGCGAGACCTCACCACGTTCGACACGGCTGATGTACGTCTGTGTCGTGCCCGCGCGTCTTGCGAGGGTCGTCTGGTCAAGGCCTGCGTCGCGGCGGGCCTGGCGCAGGAGCGTTCCGGGGCTCATCGCGGGATCATATACCAGATTAGGTCTATTGCCTTGCGTTCGCGATTGACGGTCACGGGCACCCGAAGTGCGCCATCGCCGCCGCTACTCGACCGGCACGAGCCCGCGCTGCGGGTCCAGCCGGCGCGTCCCCGCGACCTCGTGGAACAGCGCGTCGGGCGCCTCGCCCATCAGCGGGCCGAGCGCCGACAGGAAGGCCGCGGTGTGCTCCTGCTGGAAATGGCGGGCGAGCGCGTCGTCGCTCGCCCACTCCTCGACGAACACGTAGCGCTCGGGCTGCTCGAGGTCCTCGTAGACGCGGTAGCCGATGCAGCCGTCCTCTGCGCGCGACCTCGTGCACATCGTCGTCGCCACCTCGAGGAAGCGCTCGCGGCTCGCCGCCGGGATGTGGACGCGGGCGGTGACGACGATCATCAGACCTCGTGCCCCTGGGTGCCCACGGCGCCCGAGGGGATGCGCCAGCGAAAGCCCTTCGTGCTCTCGGTCTTGGTCGTCTTCTGCTTGATCGTCGACATGCGCACGAGCGTGCAGTCGAAGCTCTTCTGATCGGCGGCCACCAGGCCGTAACCGTGCTTGTCGAAGTCGGCGGTCTCGACCCACGGGTTGATCCCCTTGAGCGCGTCGATGATCGCCGAAGGCGTGGAGGGGTTCGCGTCGTTGCCCTTCAGCGTGACGCCGCCGCCGGCGTCGAGGTCGGTCTCGCCGAGGCCCTGCGAGGTGATCGAGCCGCCGACGAACTCGGTCGCCACCGTCTTGCCCTTGCCGTCGAAGCCGCGCTCCACCGCACCCGCGATGAACGTGTGGATGTCGCCGGTCACGAACACGACGTTCTTGATGGCGTGCTCGTCGATGTGCTGCAGCAGCTCCTCGCGCTCGCGCGGGTAGCCCTGCCAGCTGTCGAAGGTGTAGAACGAGTCGCCGAGCACCTTCGTCGGCATGATCGTGACCTCGTTGGCCATGACCTTCCAGGTGGCCTTCGACGCCGACAGCTGGTTCTTCACCCACTGCATCTGCGCGGGCCCGAGGAAGTCGCGCGGCTGATCCCAGTCGCCGCAGGCCGGCGCGACCGCGTCGTCGCAGGGCTGGTTGGCGCGGTACTGGCGCTGATCCATGACGATCAGGTCGACGTTGCCGCCGAACTGCAGGCGCCGGTAGATCCGGTTGCCCTTGCCGCGGCCGGCGCCGAAGCTCGGCATGCTCTCGTGCCAGGCCCGGTACGCGGCGTTGCGCCGCGCCACCGAGTACTTCTGGACCGCCGGCAGGCCGCCGTCCTGCTCCTTGCCGGCGTAGTTGTCCTGCACCTCGTGGTCGTCCCACAGCGAGACGTAGGCGAACTCCTGGTGCATGCGCCGCAGGTTCGCGTCGCTGCGGTACAGCGAGTACTTGCGCCGGTAGTCGGCGAGCGTCTGCGCGGCCGGGTAGTCGTTGTTGTAGCCGGGCAGCGGCGAGCCGATCGTGTCGTCGCGCACGGCCGTGCCGTCCTTGACCGTGTGGTAGGTCTCGTCGTAGATGTAGTCGCCCAGGCACACGACGAAGTCGAGGTCCTGCGCGTTCATGTGCGCGAGCGCGTTGTACCAGCCGTGCGTGTAGTCCTGGCAGGACCAGAAGGCGAAGCGCACCGGCTGCTTGGAGCCGGCGGGGAGGGCTGTCCGGAAGCGCCCGACCGGGGAGTCCTCGTGGCGGGTGCTGAAGCGGTAGAAGTACTCCTCGTAGGACTTGAGCCTGGAGATCTGCGCCTTGAGCGAGCCGTTGACGTCGGGACCGGTCGGCACCTTCGAGCGCGAGACGACTCTGCGGAAGCCCTTGTCGAGCGCCACCTCGAGCTCGGCGGTGCCCGCCGCGCGCACGTGGTCAAGGCGCGACCACAGCACGATCGAGCTCGTCGTCGGGTCGCCCGCGGCCACGCCGTCCGAGAACGCACCGGCCGAGCCGAGCGGCCTGCCCGCGCCCTTCGCCCAGGCCAGGCGCGCGAGGACCTCGGGCGCGACGATCGTCGCCGCGCCCATGGCGGCGGCTCTGCTCACGAACTGACGGCGGGTCTGCACGGACGCTCCTCCCTGATGCACGACGCTCTGACCGGGCGAGTATCGCCCATGCCGAGGTCGGCGCGCGGCGCTTCACCGCCCGTTCACCGGTCTCAGGCGACCGGCACGAGCAGCGAGATGCGCAGCGGGCCCGAGGGGAAGGCGGTGCCCGTGAACGAGTACGCCTGATAGCGCCGGCCGCGGTAGGTGAGCGTCCCGCGCGCGGGGATCGACGCCGGCCCGGGGTCGAACATACTGCCGGGGACGACGGTGCGTCCCTGGCGCAGGATCACGGCGCCGCCGGTGAAGCGCGTGAGCAGCTTGATGTAGCCCGTGTCGTCCTGCACCGCGAGCGTGATCGTGCCGACATCCCTGCCGCCCGGCCCGCGCAGCGCGATCGAGGCCGGGGCGAGCACATAGGGCCCGCCGATGTCGTCGACGAACCCGCCCGCGCCCTGCCCGCGCACGCGCACGATGTGCAGCCGGCGGACCTTGAAGATGCCGTGGTCGACGGCGTTCGCGAGCCCCGCCCGGTCGCGGGAGGTCAGCGCGCGCACGTACGCCGGGTCGCGGGCGACGTAGCGCAGTGCGTCCTGCACCTTTGCGCCGTGCGCCTCGGCGTTGTAAAGGCGCACCGCGACGGCGCCGAGGACGTCGGTCACGCCGGCCGGCCGGACGGCGTCGCAGGCGGCGAACGCCTGCGGCCCCGCCAGCACGAAGATCCGCAGCGGCCCGGAGGGGAAGGCCTCGCCGCTGAACGAGGCCACCCGGTAGCGCGCGCCCCCGACGGCCGCCCGCCCGCGCGCTGGGATGCGCGCCGGGGCGGCGCCGCCCGCCGCGACCACGTGCGTCCCGGAGCGCAGCACGATGGACGAGCCGGTGACGCTCGACGCGATCCCGGCGTACGACGCGGGGCTCATCACCGACAGCACGTACGTGCCGGCGATCCGGCCGCCCGCGTAGAGGCGGCCGTGCACGGGGGCCATGACGCGCCCGTGGCCGACGTCGGCGACGACCGCCGAGCCGTGGCGGATCGTGATGTGCAGGATCTGGTGCTTGAGCAGCGGCTGCAGGGCGGCGATCGTCGCGCGGTGGCTCCCGGCCGCGACCGCGTCGGCGAGCGCCCGCGAGCGCGACAGGCGCACGACGGCGTTCGCCCCGTTGCGCCCGTGGGCCGCCTGGAAGTAGATCCGCCGCGCGACGGCGGCGAGCGTCGAGAGCGTCGTCGTGCGGCAGCCGGCGGCGCTCGTCGGTGCGGCCGGGTGGGCGGCGATCGCCGGGGTCGTGCCGGCGTCGGCGACCATCAGGTCCCGCTGGCCACGGCTGCCGGCGCCGCTCGTCCCGGTCGCGCCGGATCCGGCGCTGCCGCAGGCGGCGAGTGCGAGTGAGAGGCCGACGGCGCCGAGCGCGGCGAGCGGGCTTCGCGGGCTGCAGGGCACGGCCTCCCATGCTGGGCGGCGCGCACCAACCCCCGATAAAGGGTGCGCTACAGCGGGATGTTCCCGTGCTTGCGCTTCGGCTGGGCGACGCGCTTGGTGAGCAGCGTCTCCAGCGCGGTGATCACCTTCGGCCGCGTCTCGTGCGGGACGATCACGTCGTCGATGTAGCCGCGCTCGGCCGCCGAGTACGGGTTGGCGAAGCGCGCCTTGTAGTCGGCCATCAGCTTCTCACGCCGCTCGTCCGGCGTCGGCGACTTGGCGATGTCGCGGCGGTAGATGATGTTGACCGCGCCCTCGGGGCCCATGACCGCGACCTCCGCCTGCGGCCAGGCGAAGTTGAAGTCGGCAAGCAGGTGCTTGGAGGCCATGACGTCGTAGGCGCCGCCGTAGGCCTTGCGCGTAACCACTGTGATCTTCGGCACGGTGGCCTCGGTGAAGGCGTAGAGCAGCTTCGCGCCGTGGCGGATGATGCCGCCCCACTCCTGGCTCGTGCCCGGCAGGAATCCCGGCACGTCGCAGAACGTCAGCAGCGGGATGTTGTACGCATCGCAGGTGCGCACGAAGCGCGCCGCCTTGGCGCTGGCGTCGATGTCGAGCACGCCGGCCAGCTGCGAGGGCTGGTTGCCCACGACGCCGATCGCATAGCCGTTCAGGCGCGCGAAGCCGCAGATGATGTTCTTCGCCCAGTGCTCGTGGATCTCGAAGAACTCGCCGTCGTCGACGACCGCGCGCACGACCGCGCGCATGTCGTAGGGCTTGTTCGGCTGGTCGGGCACGAGCCGGTCGAGCTCGGGGTCCATCCGGTTCGGGTCGTCGGTCGGCGCGACGCGCGGCGGCGTCTCGAGGTTGTTCTGCGGCAGGAACGACATGAGGTAGCGCGTGTCCTCGAGCAGCGCGTCCTCGTCCTCGGCGGCCAGGTGGGCGACCCCGGACTTGGAGTTGTGGGTCATCGCGCCGCCGAGCTCCTCGAAGCCGACCTCCTCGCCGGTGACCGTCTTGATGACGTCGGGGCCCGTGATGAACATGTGCGAGGTCTCCTTCACCATGAAGATGAAGTCGGTGATCGCCGGCGAGTAGACCGCGCCGCCCGCGCACGGCCCCATGATCAGGCTGATCTGGGGGATCACGCCCGAGCACATCACGTTGCGCACGAACACGTCGCCGTAGGCGCCGAGCGAGACGACGCCCTCCTGGATCCGCGCGCCGCCCGAGTCGTTGATGCCGATGACCGGGCAGCCGATCTTCGCCGCCAGGTCCATGATCTTGCACATCTTCTCGGCCATCACCTCGCCGAGCGAGCCGCCGAAGACGGTGAAGTCCTGGCTGAAGACGCACACGCGCCGTCCGTCGATCGTCCCGTGCCCGGTGACGACGGCGTCGCCCCACGGCCGGTTCTTCTGCATGTCGAACTCGTAGGTGCGGTGGCGCACGAACGTGTCGAGCTCCTGGAAGGAGCCCGGGTCCAGGAGCTTCTCGATGCGCTCGCGGGCGGTGTACTTGCCCTTGGCGTGCTGCTTCTCCTCGGCCTCGGGCGAGGAGTGCGCGGCCTGCTCGCGCAGCTCGGTCAGCTGCGCCAGCTTCTCGTCGTAGGTCTCGGGGTGGTGAAGGCGTGCCATGGGGCGGCGGAGTCTAATCCGCGCCCGGAGGCGGGGTCCGCCGGGGAGCGGCCGGGCTGCTAGGCGGCGCGCGCGGCGCCGACGGCGCCGCCCGGCGTGGAGGCGCGGCCCAGGACGACCTGGTCGCCGGGCACCGCGGGGCTGAAGTGGAAGCCCTGCAGGAGGTCGCAGCCGAGCCGGGTGAGCTCGGTGCGCACCGCCTGGGTCTCGACCCCCTCGGCGACGACACGCATCCCGAGGCTGTGCCCCAGATCGATGGCGAACCGCACGATCGCCGCGTCCTGCGGATCCTCGCTCATGCGCCGCACGAAGCGCCGGTCGATCTTCAGCTCGCGCACGGGCAGGCCGCGCAGCGAGTCCAGCGAGGAGAAGCCGGTCCCGAAGTCGTCGACGGAGATGCTCACACCGAGCTGCGCCAGGCGATGGACGACGGGCACGGTGATCTGCGGGTCGGCCGCGGCCATGCTCTCGGTGATCTCCAGCACGAGCGCCGCCGGCGGCACCCCGGCGTCCCGGCACAGCTCGTCGATGCGGTCCGGCAGGTCCGCTTGGGCCAGCGTCCGCGGCGACAGGTTCACCGCGACCGTCACCGCGTGACCGCCGGCGCGCCACGCGGCGAGCTGGGCGAGCGACTGGCGGACGACCTCGAAGGTCAGCGGGATGATGAGGCCGGTGTGCTCGGCGACTGCGATGAACTCGTCGGGTGGGACCGCGTCCCGGCCCTCGTCGAACCAGCGCGCGAGCGCCTCCAACCCGGCGACCGCGCCGCTGCGCGCGTCGATCTTCGGCTGGTAGTGGACCTCGAGCTCCCCGTCGTCCAGCGCACGGCTGAGCGCGCCCGCCATCGTGAGCCGCACGACGCTGTTGTCGTCGCGCTCGGCGGAGTAGCGGTCGAACCCCGAGGTGCTGAGCTTCGCCTGGTACATGGCGACGTCGGCGCGGCGCATCAGCACGTCGACGTCGTCCCCGTGGCCCGGATGGAGCGCGATGCCGATGCTCGCGGCGAGCGGGAAGCGGATGCCCGCGACCTCCACCGGCTGTGCCACCGCCTCGCGGAGCTTTGCCGCGACCGCGTCCGCCGCCTCCGGCGAGCCGATCGGATCGAGCAGCACCGCGAACTCGTCACCGCCCAGGCGTGCAACGGTGTCGCCTTCGCGCAGCGTGTCGCGCAGGCGACCGGCGACCTGGCGCAGGACCTCGTCGCCGACGTGGTGGCCGAGCGTGTCGTTGACCTCCTTGAAGCGGTCGACGTCGATGAGCATCACGGCGACGAGCTCGCCGTGATGGTGCGTCGTCGCGATCGCGTGCTCGACCCGGTCGCGGAAGCGCACGCGGTTCGGCAGGCCGGTGAGCGCATCCGTCATCGCGATCTGCTCCGCCAGCACGGCGTGACGCCCGGCGCGGTGGGCGGCGAGCAGCGGGAGCCCGACGAGCGGGAGCAGCACCGGTGCGTAGTCGAGCGCCAGGACCGCCAGTGGCGCCATCCCGAGCAGGATCGCCTCGGTCCCCGAGTGGAACATGAGGTCCGAGGACAGCTGACGGCGCAGCGGGACCCCGGTGTGCAGCGAGATCGCGGTCGCGACGAGGAACGAGTTGAGCGCGAAGAAGAGGGTTGCGGCGAGCAGGAAGGCGGGCACGTCCACGGCGCGGAAGTGCGCCGGGTGCCCGATCGACGTGAGCGCGCGGAGCACGACCGCCGCCGCCGCGATGGCGAGGACGTACTGCGCGATGTTGAAGGCCGTGCGGTGCAGCGGCTTGCGGCTGCGCGCGTCCGCCACGAGACTGCCCAGCGAGTGGGCGAGAATCGCGAGCGTCACGCCGTGCGAGAGCAGCAGGGCGAAGGTGAAGCTCGTCGAGGGCGTGACCTCGCCGGCGTCGGGGCCTACCTTGATGGGCAGCAGCTCGCCCGCGATGACCGCGGCGACGAGCAGGATGATCGGCAGGGAGAGGTTGTGGAGCGCCCTCGACCCGTGCATCACGGTGAGCACCGCGAGCACGCCGACACCCGTCACGGTGACCGCGAGGACGTAGCCGCCGGCGAGTCGCTGTCGGGGTGGAGCGCTCATTCTCCCTCAGGAGCTTGTCGGCGGGGGAGCGCTCTAACGGGAGCGCTGCAACGGCGGCTGGACGCCCCGCCGATGCGGGGCGTCCGGCGCCGACGGTGCGTTCAGCACCACTTGCGTCCTGCGCTGACTGCCTCGACGAGAGCTGCGAACGTCGCGGCGGCCAGCGCCATGCGGTAGGCCGTTGCCTTCATCGCGATCTCCTCGTCCGTGGCTAGCGCCACTTCGCGGCGGCGCCGAGTGCCTCGACGACGGCCAGGATGGCGGCCACCGACATGGCAAGGCGGATCACGCGTGCCTTCATCATCGAAGGGGCTCTCCTTGTGACAAGGCTCGCCTCATGCGAGCCGATGCACGGGGGATCGACAGCGCGGCGACTGCCCTGTAGCGCTGGTAGCCCACCGTCCATCGTTCGTCCACTGCCGCTCGTCGCACGGCGAGCGGCTGGTCCGAGTGGTCAAGCGCCCGTAGCGGCGTGCCGATGAGAGCGGCATGCTCTTCGGCATCGTGCTCGCGCTGGCGCTGACGAGCGTCCCGCTGGCCGGCGGGCGCCTGACCGCGCTCGCCGATGTGCGCCTGCGCGCGGTGTGGCTCGTGCTGGCGGCGATCGTGCTCCAGACCGCGATCATCACGGTCGTTCCCGGCGGCTCGCCGTGGCTGCACCGCACCGTGCACGTGGCGAGCTACGTGCTGCTCGCCGTCTTCCTCGTCGTGAACCGGCGCTTCCCGTACGTCTGGCTCGTTGCGCTGGGGGGCGCGCTCAACGTGCTGGCGATCGTCGCCAACGGCGGCGTCATGCCCGCGAGCGCGCGCGCGCTGGAGGGCGCGGGCATGCGCCCGGAGCTGAGCGGCTTCACGAACTCCACCGCGCTGAGCCACCCGCACCTGCTCCCGCTGGGCGACGTCTTCTGGGCGCCCGCCTGGATGCCGGGGGCGAACGTGTTCTCCGTCGGCGACGTGCTGATCCTCGCCGGCGCGTTCCTCGCGCTGCACCGGATCTGCGGCTCGCGGCTGCCCGGTCGCCGGCGGGCCGTGCCGGCTGAGCCGGTCGCGCCGGCCGAGCCGGTCGCCTGACGCGCGGCGTCAGTCGCGCGAGAACGGGCGGTGGTGCGCGGCGCCGAGGTCGTCGAGCATCGCCGTGAGGATGCCGGTGATGCGCGCGTCGTCGAGGGCGGGCTCCTGCGCGATGGGCGCATCGGGCTCGGGCGACGGGTCCGGCACCGGCACCGGGACCGGGCGCTCGGTGGCAGCCGGGCGCGTTGCGGCGCCGGTGGCGGCGGTCCGGGGGATGACGCTCGGCTCGACCTCGGGCGGGGCGACCCGCGGGGCGGGGATGGCACCGGTCGCCGGCTGCGCCGACACGGGTAGCGGGATGCTCGCGTGCAGCGGCGCTGCGGCGGGCGCCGGCTCGGGCGTGTGATGCGTGGACGGTTCCGGGTCGGGCTGCGGCGCCGGTGCCGGCTCCGCCAGGGGGTTCCTGGTGACCGGCGGCTGCGGTGAAGCCGGGCGCGGCGGCGCGCTCGCCGGTCCGGCCGCGACGGGGCGGCCGAACAGGCGGGCGAACAGGCCCCGGTGTGCCAGCGGCGCCGAAATGTCGGTCCCGGACGCTGTCGGCTGGGGCTCAGGCTGGTGTGCACGTGCCGCTGCGGACGCGGGCGCCACGTGGCGTGCAGCAGCCGTGCTGCGGGGGGGCGCGTGCGGGCTTGGCGTCGTGGTCGGCGGGGCGACGGACGAGGGCGCGCTCGGCGGCGTGGCCGGCCATGGTGTCCCCGTCGGAGCGTCGTGGCGCTCCGGTGCTGCCTGGCGCTCCTCGAGCGCCCACGCGGCCCCGCCGGCGGTGGGGGGTGGCGGGGTGGGTGTGTCGGTGGGCGTGTGTGTGACGGGCGCTGCCGCCGTGGGTGGGTCGCCGGCGGTGGTCGCAAGCGCCGTGGGCGTCTCGAGCACGCTCGCCCCCGGCGCGTGCGTCGCAGCCGCGGTCCCCTCAGACCCTTGCGTCACTCGGGGGGCGTCCTCCGCGGACGGCTTCTCGTCGTGCGCCCGCGCATCGTCGATCGTCGGCTCCGGCTCCGGAGTGAGCTCCGACGTCGCCGGGCGCAGCCGCGTCGCCGTCAGCGTGACCTTCGTGCCCCACCCGCTGGGCTCGAGCGCAACCGTGCCCCGCACCGTGTCGCCCTCCCAGGCGACGGCGGTCTCGGGCTCCAGCCGGGTGATGCGGATCTCGCCGAAGTCGCCGAGATGGCGGGCGAGGGAATCCAGG
>DATKLF010000154.1:0-3455 GCA_035542555.1 Solirubrobacteraceae bacterium
GCGGACCGCACGCTGTGGCTGCTGATGGCGGGCGTCGTGACGTTCTGGCTGTCGGACTCGATCTACCTGGTCCTGACGGCGAAGGGCACGTGGGTCTCAGGCGGGCCCTACGACGCCGGCTGGTGGGCCGCCGCGATCCTGTTCGGCGCGGCCGCCTGGCAGCCGGTGCGCGTGCGCGAGGCGGTCGCCCGGCCGCGCTCGACACGCGCGATCATGACGCCGGTCGCGTTCGCGCTGCTGGGGCTCGCCGTGCTCGTCGCCGGCAGCGTCGGGCGCCTCAACGGGCTGGCGATCGTGCTCGCCGCCGCCTCGCTGGCGGCTGTGATGGCGCGGCTCATCCTCACCTACCGCGAGAACCTCGCGATGCTCGACCTCAGCCGCGAGGAGGCGCTGACCGACGCGCTCACCGGCCTGGGGAACCGCCGCGCGCTGGCGGGCGACCTGGAGCGCGCCTGCGCATCGAAGGACGGGCCGCGCCTGCTGGCGATCTTCGACCTCGACGGCTTCAAGCACTACAACGACAGCTTCGGCCACCCCGCCGGGGACGCGCTGCTGCAGCGCCTGGGCGCAGGGCTCGCCGAGCGCGTCGCCGGGCGCGGCCGCGCCTACCGCATGGGCGGCGACGAGTTCTGCGTGCTGCTCGACCGGCCCGACGAGGTGCTGCTCGCCGGCTGCGCCGCCGCCCTGCACGAGAGCGGCGAGGGCTTCAGCATCGGCTGCTCGCACGGCGCGGTCGTGCTCGACGGCGACCTGCGCGACGCCAGCGGCGCGCTGCGCGCCGCCGACAAGCGCCTCTACGCCGACAAGCGCCGCGGCCGCCCGTCGGTGACCGGCGAGGCCAAGGAGGTCATGCTGCGGATCCTCGCCGAGAGCGACCCGGAGCTCGGCACCCACCTCGGCGACGTCGCCGAGCTGGCCGAGCGCGTCGCGCGCAGCCTCGGCCTGTCCGACGAGGAGGTCCAGCAGGTGCGCCTGGCCGCCGAGCTGCACGACGTCGGCAAGATCGCGATCCCCGACGAGATCCTCACGAAGCCCGGCCCACTCAGCGACAACGAGTGGGAGTTCATGCGCCGCCACACGGTGATCGGCGAGCGGATCATCACCGCCGCCCCCGGCCTCGCGCCGGTCGCGGCGATGGTCCGCTCCAGCCACGAGCGCTGGGACGGCGCCGGCTACCCGGACGGGCTCGCCGGCGAGGCGATCCCGCTCGGCGCGCGGATCGTCGCCGTGTGCGACGCGTTCGACGCGATGACGAAGGAGCGCGCCTACAGCGCGGGCATGGACGGGGACGCCGCGCTCGCCGAGCTGCGCCGCTGCGCCGGCACGCAGTTCGACCCCCGCGTCGTCGCGGCCTGCGAGGAGGCGTTGCGCGAGGATCGGGCGGCGCGCGCCGCGTAGGACGCAGCTACAGCTCCTTCACCGTCGCGTAGTTCACCCGCTCGGCGACCGCCAGCAGCCGGTCGGACATGTCCGACAGGCGCCGGTAGAGCTCCTGGCGCCCGACGACCTCGCGCAGGTCGTCGGATTCGAGCAGCTCCGGCATCGCGGCGCGGTAGACGCGCTCGAGCCGGCGCTGCGTCTTGATCGCCGCGGTCGCCGCCTCGCCGGCTACGTCGTCGCCGTCGCCCAGCGCCCCGAATGCGACGCGCAGCAGATCGACGCCCTCGAGCAGCAGATCGGCCATGTCGCCCATCGCCTCGTCGGGCTCGAGCCCGAGCGCCTCGGCCTCGCGGACCGTGTCCTTGGCGCGGTTGAGCACCTCGTCGAGCCCCTGGCTGAGGTCGAACAGGTCCTCGGGCTCCAGCGGCGTCGTGAACGCCTCGCGCACCGCGGCGGTCAGGTCCTGCTTGCACTCGTCGGCGGCGTGCTCGATCAGGCGCACCTGCTGGGCCTGCACCTGCTCGCCGTGCGCCCAGCGCTGGAACGCCGTCATCCCGTCCGCGGTGACGAGCGCCTGGCGGTCGAGCATCCCGAGCACGTCGGGCCTCTCGGGCAGGAACCAGCGCCGGTGCCGGCGGGCGCTCACAGCGACGCCACCGCCTTCCAGACGGCGAGGAACACGACCCCGAGCGCCGCCGCCGCGGGGAGCGTCGTCACCCACGCCAGACCCATGCCGCGCACGACCTCCCAGCGCACGTGCCGCCAGCGCCGGCGCCCGCCGCCAACCCCGACAACCGACGAGGAGACGACCTGCGTCGTGCTCACCGGCGCGCCGATGAGCGAAGCGCCGAAGATCACCGCGGTCGAGGAGACCTGGCTGGCGACCGAGTCCAGCGGCTTGAGGCTGAAGATGCGCCGGCCCACCGTGCGGATGATGCGCCAGCCGCCCATCGCGGTGCCGAGCGTCAGCGCCGCGCCCGTGGCGACCTTCACCCACAGCGGCACGGTGAAGCTCGAGGTGTGGCCGCTGGAGAGCAGCAGCGCTGCGATCACGCCCATCGCCTTCTGCGCGTCGTTGGCGCCGTGCGAGTAGGAGAGCGCCGCCGCCGCGCCCCAGCCGGCGCCGACGAGCGGCCGGCGGAAGCGCACGGTCCAGCGCCCGCTGCGCCAGCGCAGCAGGCGCAGCAGCAGGAAGCCGATCGCGAAGCCGATGACCGGGGAGACGAGCAAGGCCACCAGTGTCCCGATCACGCCGACGGGATGCCAGCCGTCGAAGCCGCCCCAGTTCACCGCGCCCGTGCCGCCCTCGGCGAGCGCGGCGCCGACGAGCCCGCCGACGAGCGCGTGCCCGGAGCTCGACGGCAGCCCGCGCCACCACGTGAGGAGGTTCCACGCGGTCGCGCCCGCCAGCCCCGAGCCGATGACCTCGATCGCCTCCGACGGCGCGACCTGCACGATGCCGCCGATCGTGTCGGCGACCGCGGTGCCGAGCAGCACGGCACCGAGCAGGTTGAAGATCGAGGACAGGACGATCGCCTGGCCCGGCGTGGCGCCGCGCGTGGCGACGAGCGTCGCGATCGCGTTCGCCGCGTCGTGGAAGCCGTTCGTCAGCGCGAACGCGAGCGCCAGGCCGATCGCGATGAGCAGGCCGTCCTCCACCCGCGGGAGCCTCGCAGCTGGGGCGCGCCGGGCGCCACGAGGCTGACCGTCGCGCGCGTCGTGGGAAAGTACGGACCGGCGACGGCGCGAGCCCGGATGCCGCGACGCGCCACGGGGCCTAGCCTTGGCCACGGGTCACGCAGAGGGAGGGAAGCGGCCATGGGCGAGCAGCTCAGCATGCTGGACACGATGTTCCTCGAGCTCGAGCAGGTCGACGAGTCGGCGCACATGCACATCGGCGCGGGCCTGATCTTCGACCCGCTGCCTGACGGGGGCACGCCGGACATCGAAGAGTTCCGCGAGCAGATGCGCGAGCGCGTGGGGATCCTGCCGCGCTTCGCCCAGCAGCTCTCAGCCACGCACGCCGGGCCGCTCACCTGGCTGACCTGGGAGCCCGCGCCGGCGTTCGACCTCGA
>DATKLF010000155.1:0-2725 GCA_035542555.1 Solirubrobacteraceae bacterium
GTGATCGTGGCCGGGGACGGCCTGGACGAGCTGCGCCTGCGGCCAGGGCACCACGAGCTGCGCTTCACGCTCGGCGAGGGGGCGGACGCGGTCGCGGTCAGTGTCGTGCTCGCCACGCTGCGCGCGCTCGACGGCGGAACCATCCAACTGACCGCGCAGGCCATCGTCCGCCCCGCCGCCTGATGCGCGAGGTCGCCGTGCGCGTGCCGGCCGGCGCCGTCGAGGACGTGCTCGACGAGCTGCTCGCGCTCGCGCCCCACGGCGTGCACGAGGTCGCGCGCGGCGGCGAGGTCGAGCTGCGCGTGCGCGGCGCCGCGGGCGAGCTGCCGGCCACTGCGCAGATCGCGGCGGCCGCCGGCCCGTGGGGCGCCTCGGTGCGCGAGCGCGACGTGCCGGACGACTGGCGCGAGCGACGCGTCGCGGACCACCAGCCGCTCGTCATCGCCGGGCGGCTCGCGCTGCGCCCGGCGTGGGCGCCGCCACCGGCCGACGGGCTGATCGATCTCGTGCTCGAGCACGACGACGCGTTCGGCTCCGGCGGGCACCCGACGACCTGCGCCTGCCTCGAGGAGCTGTGCGCGGTGCGCCCGGCCGGTGCGTTCGCCGACCTCGGCTGCGGCTCAGGGGTGCTCGCGATCGCGGCGGCGAAGCTCGGCTGGGATCCGGTGGTCGCCATCGACGGGCTCGACAGCGCCGTCGAGGCCACGCGCGCCAACGCGGCGCGCAACGGGGTCGCGGTCGACGTCCGTCAGGCCGACCTGTGCGCCCAGGCTCCGCCCCCCGCAGCCGCGATCGTCGCGAACGTGCCGCTCGCCGTCCACGAGGCGCTCGCGGCACGGCTGCCCGCGCCGCCCGGCACGCTCATCGCCTCCGGCGTGCTCGACGACGCAGCACCCACGGTGCTCCGCGCGTACGCGGCGGCCGGGCTACGCGTGCACGAGCGCCGCACCGCGGGGGGATGGGCCGTGGTCGTGCTGCGCCGATCCTGAGGGCCGCCGCCCGCACGGCGCCGCGGCGGTGGCCGTTGGGAACCACGGATCGCACTCCGGGTTGGCACGGATGACGAACCTGGCGCCCGACCCTAGCCTTTCGCACCATGAGCGGCCCGGATCGAGTGCTCGTCGCATACTCCAGCAAGTACGGAGCGACCGCCGAGATCGCGCAGGCCATCGGCACCGCGCTGCGGGTGGCGGGGCTCGAGGTGGACGTCGAGCGCGCCCGACACGTCCGCTCGCTGGACTCCTACCGAGCGGTCGTCCTCGGGAGCGCCGTGTATGCGGGCCGCTGGCGTGGCGACGCGTTTCGCCTGCTTCGCCGGCCGTCGCTCAAGGAGCGCGAGGTGTGGCTGTTCAGCAGCGGGCCGGTCGGCGAGGACACCGGCGACCCCGAGCAGCGCGACCGGTTCACCCGGCCGCCGCGCGTGCAGAAGGCCGCCGCGCGCATCGGCGCACACGAGCACGTCGTCTTCGGCGGGATGGTGGCCGAAGACGCGGGGTTCATTCGCAAGAAGATGGCCCGCCGGATCCCGCCGCACCTGCGCGACCGCCGCGACTGGCAGCAGATCGAGTCGTGGGCGCAGTCGATCGCCGCGGCGCTCACCGACCGCCCGGCGACCGGCGACCACTAGCCCACGCCGGTGGCCCGGCCGGCCGTCAGACGACCGCCACCAGCAGCACCGCGACGATCCCGCTGAGAAACACCGCGTCGAAGGTGCCCGCCCCGCCGATCGAGGCGACGCCGCCGCTGGACGTGCCCATGTTGTTCAGGTTGGTCAGGTCGGCGCCGATCAGCGTCCCGAGCGTGCCGGACACGTAGGCGACCGCCGCCGCCATGTGCGGATCGATCAGCAGGGCGATCGCCGCTGCCAGCAGGGGCGGGATCAGCCCCGGGACCTCGATGCCGACGTCCTCCACCGGGCGTGCGATCAGATGGACGATCAGCGCGACGAATGCGACGCCCACCGCCGACTGCCACCAGATCGAGTCCTTGATGATGAGGTACACGGACATCCCGGTGGGGATGACGGCGCCGCCGAGGTTGACGGCGAGCACCGTCGCCTGAGGGGCGAGCCGGACGGGGATCCCGAGGACGTTGACCACCTGCGGCTCCTCCTGCGACTTCGGCTCCAGCCGGGCGATCGGGATGTTGATCTGGCTGCCGACGAGCGTCGCGAGCAGCAGCCCGAACATCGCGCCCTCCGGGATCCCGATGCGCCGGTACGCGTACTCGATGCCGCCCACCAGGAACCCCGCCCACAGGAGCCCCAGGATGAGCACCAGCGTGAGGGAGAGCAGGGAGGCGAACGGATTACGGGACATGGTGTGAACCCTGCGGGCCGCACAGTGATCCTACGATGACCGAGCCGCTGCGTGCAGGGTCTATCAGAGCGTCGAGATCCCGCGCAGCGCGGCGACCATTCCCACGGCGACGATCACCAGGCCGGCGATCGCGACCGCCCAGCGCAGGCGCACGCTGCCGGCACCCGCCGCGCGCTCAGGCGCGGCGTTGCCGGACGCCGCGGCGAGCGCCGCCGGCTCCTCGTCGGCGGGAGCCGCGTCGCCGGTCGCGACCACCGACCAAGGCGCTGCGCGCCGCTGCCCTCCGGCCGCGACGAGCGCCGCCTGCCCGAGATCGCCCGCCGACGGATAGCGGTCACGCGGGTCCTTCGCCATCGCCCGGCCCACGACCTCGTCGAGCTCGCCCGGAAGCGCCGGGCAGACCGCCG
>DATKLF010000156.1:0-7779 GCA_035542555.1 Solirubrobacteraceae bacterium
CGGTCGACCAGCTCGTCATGGAGGCCCTGGTGCACGATGATGCGCTTGCTGGCCGCACACGCCTGCCCGTTCATGAGCAGCCGCCCGTACGCGAGCTCGCGCTCGACGAGGTCGAGGTCGGCGTCCTCGAGGACGAGCGCCGCGTTGTTCCCCCCGAGCTCGAGGTGCAGGCGGCGCAGCCGCGGCGCGGCGGCCTTGGCCACGGCGATCCCGGCGGCGGTCGACCCGGTCAAGGAGACCGCGTCGACGCCTTCGTGGCCGGCGAGCGCGGCTCCGACCTCGCGCCCGCCGTGAAGCAGCACGAGGGCGTCCGGCGGGACTCCGGCGCCGATGAGCGCCTCGTGGAACGCGCCGACGACGAGCGGGTCCTCCGCCGGCGCCTTGCAGACGACCGTGTTGCCGCCGACCAGCGCCGCGGCGCACTTCTCCACAAACAGCTCCACGGGGAAGTTGAACGGCAGGATGGCGGCGATGACGCCCAGCGGCTCGCGGCGCGTGAAGGCGAGGTCGTCCTCCGTGCCGTGCTGGCCCTCGGTGGGGAGCATCTCACCGGTGGCGCGGCGCCCGACCTGGGCGTTGGCCTGCAGGAAGTCGATCGACACGCGGACCTCGAAGCGCGCCTGCGCGAGCGGCTTGCCCGACTCGGCGGCGAGCAGATCGCCGAGCTCCTGCTGGCGCGGGCGCAGCGTGGCCGCGGCGGCCTCGAGGACGTCCGCCCGCTCGGCGAGCGGACGCGCCCGCCAGCGCGGCAGGGCCGCGCGGGCCGCCATCACCGCGCCGTCGACCGCCTGCGGGTCGCTGAGCTGCACCTGCCCCAGCGGCTCGCCGCCGAGCGGCCCGCGCACGGCCGCGAGCGTCACACGAGCACCGTCCTTTCGGCGGTCGCCTGGCGCATCGCGGCGGGGGTGTTGCGCGAGCGCATGGTGCGGATCTCGCCGTCGATGAGCACGCACACGATCCCGGGGATGTCGCCGTTCTCGATCGCGGCCAGCGGATCGTCCGTCGCGCCGCCGAGCGGAGCCTGCAGCAGCACGATGTCGGCTGGGGCGCCGACGTCGAGCACGCCCTCCGCGCGCCGCAGCACCCGCGCGTTGTTGCCGGTCGCCATGGCGAGCGCGTCGGTCGCGGCCACCCGGCCCAGCGAGCTGACCTCGACGGTCGTCTTGATCATCCCGAGCGGCATGACCCCGGTGCCGGTCGGCGTATCGGTCGCCAGGACGATGCGGTCCAGCGCGTCGCGCTCGCGCGCGAGCTCGAGGATCCGCAGGCTAGAGCGCAGGTTCCCCGCCTGGACGAGCTGGATTGCCCCGGGTGCGTCGAACAGCCGGGGCAGGTCCTTGTCGGGGAGGGCCGTCGGGCCGCCGTTGGCGTGGCCGATGATGTCGCAGCGCAGCGCCAGGACGTCGTCGATGGTCACGGGGCTCGAGTCGGGGATCGAAGCGCCGCCGGTGTGGTTCATCACGACGAAGCCGGCGGCCTGGGCGGCGCGGACGAGCGGCGCGGCCTCCGACTGCGAGCCGAAGGCCCCGAACCCGACCTTCGCGAGCCCGACGCCGCGCTCGGCGAGCCACAAGAAGTCGGACTCCTGCAGCTCCGGCTCGATGATGAGCGCACCGCCGAGCACCTTGACGCCGCCCGGGCGGAAGCGCTCGAACGCCCGCTGTGCGGTGATGGCGAGCGCCTTGACGCCCTCGGCATCGTGCGGGCGCCCCGGAAGGTGGACCTCGGACGCGGACATCATCATCGTCACGCCGCCGTGCATCGAGCTCTCGATCCACCCGAGCGCCGACTGGCGCGGCGTCCAGTCGCCGAACACCACATGCGCGTGCGAGTCGATGAGCCCCGGCACGGCGACCGCTCGCGCGCAGTCGACGACGGTCTCGGCCGCGCCGGTCGACGCGAGGTCGCTGATGCGGCCGTCCTCGACGCGGATCGCGTCGACGTCCCGGCGCCCGTCGCCGAGTCGCCCGGTCACCAGGCCGCCGAGGTTGCGCAGCTCGAGCGTGGGCATCGTCACCCGGCGCCGAGCGCCTCCTCCTTCGTCTTGCCGCCGAGCCGCGCATGCAGCCGCGCCCCCGATGCGACGGCGACGAGCAGCACGATCTCGTCGTGCGCCGGGGCGTCGGGGATCGTCATGGTCACCGCGTCGTAGTGTGAGCGGACCCAGACCTCGTCCTTGAAGCAGAGCGGGATGTCCGCGCTCGCACCGGGCGCGCAGCGCTTGGAGATCGACGGCAACCAGGCGGTCGCGCCGCCGATGGCCTCGCGGAACGCGTCGCCGAAGACGCTGGTCTTGATGGCGACCGCGTGCTCCTGCTCGCCGCCGGTGCCGACGAGCGCCGCCTTGCCATAGCTCTCCGCCGGGCGCCCGAGCGCCTCGACGGCGCGCGCCCCCAAGAGCGCGCCGAGCTCGGCGCTCGGCGCCACGATCTCGCTGAGATCCTCGGAGTAGGGCCGGCCCGCATAGGGGTTGCGCACGACGGCCGCGGCACCGGCCTTGCGCAGCCACGACTCCCCCGGCTTCCCGTCGCGGCGGATCTCCTCCGCGTACGTGACGACCTTGCGGATCTCAAGGCTCATGCGGGGGCCTCCTCGACGGCGTAGTTCGGCCTGCCGGTCGGGGTCGTCGCGCCGCACGGTCGCTGCGTGAGGGTGCCGATCCAGTCGATGACGTCGTCGGTGGTGCGGACGTCGCCGTACTTCATCTGGATGTCGAAGAGGTTCACCTTGTGGGTGAGCTGGCCACGATCCCAAACGCACTCCTCCGGGACGATGGAGCGGAAGTTGTATTGCGCGGCGTCGACGGCGGTGGCGCGCACGCAGCCGCTGGTGGTCGTACCGGTTGTGATCACCGTGTCGGCGCCCAGGTAGACGAGGTGGCCGAGCAGCGGCGTTCCGAGGAACGCGCTCGGCTTCCGCTTGACGAAGTACACGTCCTGTGGCTGGGGGGCGACCTCGGCCACGATCTCGTTGCCGAACGCGCCCTCGACGTCGATGGGCTCGGCCGAGCGGGAGGACTTCCAGTTCCACGAGCCCTGATCGAAGCCGTCCGGCCGGCGATCCATGCCGGTGTAGATGATCGGCACCTCCCTCTCGCGGCAGGCGGCGATGAGCCGCTGCAGGTGGGCGATCCCCTCCCAGCCGCGCTCGCCGCAGGAGTAGCGCCAGCGTTTCACGGACTCGAGGATCGGCTCGGGCTTGTCGCCGACGAAGTTGTAGATCACGTCGACGACGAGCAGGACCGGCCGCTCGCCGAAGCCGGCGTTCTCGCCCCAGCCTGCGATCTCGAACACCCGGCGGTCCTCGTCCGGTAGGACGTCATCCCAGACAGCCATCTAGGCCTCCACGTTGGTCGGCAGGAGCGGGACGAGCCGCTGGCCAGGGACTCGCGGCAGGTAGCGGCCCTCGGACACGTCCCCGAGGAACTCGGGCCTGGGTGCCCCCTCCTCCCAGCGCGACATCTGCCGGCCGTGCAGGAAGGTGGCCTCGTTCCAGCCGTGGATGGTGTGCCCGTCGAGCACCGTCCAGCCCGAGCGGGTGAACACCATCTCGTTGCTGACCGTGACCGCACGCTCGAGATCGAGGACCACCAGATCCGCGTCCGCGCCGACCTCGATGGCTCCCTTCTGCGGGAAGACGCCGAAGATCCGCGCCGGATTCGCGCATGCGACCTCCACGAGGCGCTCGAGCGTCAGCTTCCCCTGGTGGACCCCCTCGAGCAGCACGGGCAGGTGCATCTCGACGCGCGAGGTGAACCCGGTCTTCAGCTCCCAGAGGTTCTCGCTGTACGACGAGGAGTAGTCGGAGGGCACCCACGAGACGACGTGGTCCGACCCGACGGCGTTGATCGTCCCGTCCTGCAGCGCGGCCCAGATGTTGGGGTTGTTCTCGCGCGAGCGGAGCGGGACGTTGATCCGCCAGGCGTTCGGCTCGCCCTTGGCGAAGTGCAGCCAATGTGGGCCCGTCTGCGCATAGACCTTCACGCCGCGAGCGCGGAGTTCGGCGATCTCGCGATAGGTCTCGGGTGTCGTCGCGTGCTGGATGTAGATCGGGCACCCGGTGACCTGCGCGATATAGCCATAGGCGAGCACGTGCTGGGACTCGAGCCAGTGCGGTGAGCGGTCCGACCAGGTCGCCCAGTCCGTGCGCCCCTCCGCCCGCAGGCGCTCGTCGAAGATGCGAGCCACCTCCCAGTTCTCGCAGTGCATGCACACCACCCCGGGCTCCCCGAGCGCGGCGACGGCCTCCATGGTCAGGAACGCCGTCCCGTCGTCGAAGCCGTGGCCCAGCCCCGCGCGGCGCCCGGGCCAGTGCGGCTCGGCGCCGGGGCTCTTGGACTGCAGGTACAGCTTGTAGCTCGTCACGCCGTAGTCGCGCGCGTACTCGGCGATCTCCCGGGCCTGCTGGTCCGTCTCGAGCATGGGGGTGAGGAAGACGTCGACCGCGCTGTCCGATGCGACGAGCCCGGTGAAGTGGTCCATGACGTCGTGGAAGGACACGACGTCCTCGGGCTGGACGAACTCGACGAACTCCGGATGCCCCATGCGCGTGGACGGTGCGTGGATGCCCCAGGTCGTCACGCCGGCGACGACGGCCGCGGTGGACTCCGTCGCCAGGTCGTCCTTCAGGGGCGAGTAGCACCCCGGGTGGGCCTCGCTGTCGACAAGTCCTGGGATGATCGTGCGGCCGCTCGCGTCGTACGTGGAGCTGGCGGGCGGCAGCAGGTGATCCTCCGCCAAGGCGACGATCCTCCCGTCGTCGATCGCGACCCCGACTCGGCGAGGTCCGCTGGGGGTGACCACCGTGCCACCGGTAATGACGAGATCGACCTCGTGTGCGTCGCTCATGCGCGCATCGTCTCCTGGGCCCGTTCCGGGCCGGTCGGGGTGTTGATTTCGAGTAGCGTGGCGGGACGGCCGCCGGCAGCGGCGGTCACCGCGTCGGCCGTGGCGCGGAGGCGTGCTCCGAGCTCAGGCACGCGGGCCTCGGGGATCTGGTCGGAGAACCCGAGGGCGAGGAGGAACAGCTCGGCGCGCCCGCTGGTCCCGAGCACCGGGGCCGCGACCGCGTTGTTGTCATTGAGCTCTCCGACGCTCGATGCCCAGCCCTGCCGGCGGATCTCCGCCACCTGCCGTAGCAGGCGCCTCCGGTCCGTCACGGTCCGGCTGGTGTGGCGCGGCAGCCGCGCCGCCTTGACGCGGCGCTCGGCCTCGGCGGAATCGAGCCCCGCGAGAAGGCACTTGCCGACGGCGCCGTCGAAGGGCCCGTGCACGCTGCCGAGCGTGATGCCCACGTGGATGTCGTCGGGCGGGTAGGCGCGTGCGATGGCCTGTGCGTGCCCGTCGTCGGTGACCTGGAAGAGCGCGAACGACAGCCCCAGCTCGCGCGCAAGCGCGGGCAGGCGCTCGGCCGCGAGCGCCGCGATGCGCGAGTGGCGCGCGGCGGCCTGGCCCAGGGGCACGAGCGCGGCGCCGAGACGGTACCGGCGCGAGGCCCGGTCCCGCTGCACCAGGCCGAGGTACTCGAGCGTCACGAGCAGGTTGAACGCGGTGCTCTTCGAGAGCCCGAGCTCGCGCGCCAGCTCCGCCTGGGTGGGAGCCTCACCCTCGCGGTGCGCGAGGTACGTGAGGACCCGGGCCGCCGAGACCACGGCGGGGACGAGATAGGCCGGGGGCGTCTCACTGACAGCCGTGCTCATGCAAAGTTCTGCATGTTGAACGCCGTTCCCCTAATGGAACGCACACTACCGCCGTCGCGCGCGAAGTCAAGGCACGAGCAGCGGGCCCCTGGTAGCGTCGCCCCATGTCCAGCGGTGTCAGGCGCGTTCAGCGGCCTGTCAGCGACCCGTCAGCGTTCCCAAGCAGGCTCGAACGATGACACTCGCTCGATGCCTCGCTGCACTGACGCGGATTGCGGTCCTCGCCGCCGCGGCGGCCGTGCTGGTGCCCGCCGCGGCGCGCGCGGCCGATCCGGCGCTCGTTGCCGAGTGGCACATGGACGGGCTCGATGGCGGCGGCATCGCCGTCAGCGACAGCTCCGGGAACGGCAACACGCTGAGCGTCACGCCGACGGTCACGCCGTTCGCCGGCGGGCGTTTCGCCGGCGCGCTGTCGTTCGACGGGGGCGGCAGGCTCACGCACGCCGCAAGCGCGTCGCTCGAACCCCAGCAGCTGACGCTGATGGCGTGGGTGCGCTCGACCGGTGCGCCCGGTGTGGGGCGCTACCTCGTGTCGAAGGGTGGCGACGCCGGTTGCAACGCCGCCAGCTCGTATGCGCTCGAGACCGACTACAGCGGCGGCCTGGTCTTCTACGTCTGGGGCGGCTCCGGGACGGGCAACGCCGTGAAGTCCCCCGACGCCGGCTCCGCGATCTGGGACGGGAAGTGGCATGCGGTGGCGGGGACCTTCGACGGCACGCGGGTGCTGTTCTACGTGGACGGCGTCCAGCTGCCAGGCGCGGCGGCGACGAAGTTCCCGATCAGCTACACGCTGGGCGGGAACACCGACCTCACGATCGGCAGCTGGCCGTGCCCGAGCGATGTCGGCTTCCGCGGCGACCTCGACGAGGTTCGGATCTACAACCGCGCGCTCAGCGCGGACGAGATCGCCCAGCTCCAGGACCCGGCGGCGACGACGCCGCCCGAGCTCGGCGGCGGCGCATCAGCTGGGCCCACGCCCACACCTGGCCCCACGCCGACGCCTACACCTGGCCCGGCTCCCCTGTCGGCGCCGATCGCCGCGCTGTCAGCGCCCGTCACCACGGGGGTGCTCGCCGCGCGTGGCGTGAAAGTCCAGGCCGCGCATGGCGTGTGGCTGAGCGGTGCCGCCTCGCATCCCGGCACTGCGGGCGGCGCGATCACGTCCTACAACTGGGACTTCAACGGCGACGGCACCACCGACGCGACCTGCGGCGCCGACGCCCCCGCCGTCTACCACGTGTTCGGCAAGACGACGACGACCAACGTGGGGCTCACCGTCGCGAGCGCCGGCGGCCTCAGCACGAGTGCGGTGCAGTCCG
Organism: Solirubrobacteraceae bacterium; assembly: GCA_035542555.1. Classification (GTDB taxonomy): domain Bacteria; phylum Actinomycetota; class Thermoleophilia; order Solirubrobacterales; family Solirubrobacteraceae; genus F1-60-MAGs163. The sequence goes on from DATKLF010000156.1 coordinate 7,018, forward strand.
TGTCGCTGGCGAAGGTGCCGGGGGCGGCCGCCACCTCGGCCTCGGCGAAGTTCGCCTCGAGCCCCGCGACGCTGTGCATGACGCAGCAGACCGACGCGCTCTCGAACCTGCCCAGCACGAAGGACTGCGTGCGCGAGATCTTCCTGCTGAACACGATCGCCGTGCGCTCGGCCAGCGCGAGCTGCTTCACGGTCGAGAACTACACCTCCGCGGACTACCTCGCGATGCTGCAGCAGCGGTTCGCCGGACCGCACGTGGCCGCGACGACGCTCACGCCGCAGCAGATCAGGCAACTCGCGTTCATGAAGTACGCGCCGTTCGTCAGGGCGCACATCACCGGCCCGGTCGTCATCAACGGCATCCCGATCCCGGTGCCGGCCGGGACGCCGACCTCGTATGACAGCGGCGACGGCACCAAGGCCGGCACCTTCACGCTCGGCACGAGCTTCCCGCTCGGAGCCACGCTGTTCGGTCGCAAGATCGATTTCGGGGCGCTCGATCTCAGCCACACCTGGTCGTTCACTGACGGCGTCACGCACGTCGCCGACATCGACACGGCCAAGCAGGGCCTCACGCTCGGCGGGCTGCCGTTCGGCGGCCGCGCGAGCCTCGACTTCGTGCCCGGCTACAAGACGCGACTGACCTTCCAGGTGCAGTTGCCGAACGTCTTCGAGCAGGGCGACGGCGACCCCGTCAGCTTCAGTGTGACGGCGCTGACCGACAACCACTCCTCGTGGGAGGTCGGCAACGTCGAGGGGCGCG
>DATKLF010000157.1:0-10671 GCA_035542555.1 Solirubrobacteraceae bacterium
GCCCCCCCGGGGGGTGACCGGCCCCAGGGAAGCCCACATCCCCACCGGCCGGGACCTGCGACGGCGCTACCCAGCCACGAAGCTCGCATACATCGCGCGCGGGTCGCCGCCGACAGCAAGGTTCGAGACGATCAGCAGGCCGCCCGACAGGGGCTCGACGGCGGTCTGCCCGAGATCGGCGCTCGTGCCGTTCTGCGTCGGGTCCGCGATCGTCAGCGCAGTGCCGATGCCGGCGGCGTCACCGTGCACGACGCGAAAGCCCGGGTTCGGAGACTGCGACTCGTGCCAGGCAACCCACAGCCTCCCCGCGGCGTCGTACGCGCAGCGCAGCTGCCGGGGATCGCGCGCGGCCGCGACCGTGACCGGCGCCGGATCGCCTGGCGCCCACGACAGCACCGCCGTGCGGTCGGCGTTCGGGTACACGACGCGGCAACGCGCTGCGCACGCCATCGCTGCGTGTCCCTCGAGCAGGTCGGAGCCGGACGCGCTCGCGGGAGCCGCCTGCGACGCGGCGAGCGGCTGGGCGCTCTGGGCGTCGAACGGCCGCACGTAGATCCCGGAGGCCTCAGCGCTGACCGGCGTGCGATACGCGAGCCAGACCGTCCCGCTCGCGTCGCGACCGAGCACCTGGCCGGTCGCGTAGTGCCCGCCGTCGTAGACATCCGGCGCCGGCTGGCTGGGGTCGATCCCGTGGTAGAGCAGCAGCGCGCCGGAGCCTGCGACCGAGCGGATGAAGATCGGCGGAGCGCCGTCGACCTCGATTCCCGCAGGCCCGTCGTAGTCGGTCGGCGCAACGACCACCGGGTCGTCCCAGCCGCCGTCGGTTCGCAAGGCGGACGAGAGGTTCTTGAACGTGTACGGGTCCGTCGGGTCGCTCGTCGTCCGCACGCCGCTGAAGAGCACGGCGACCTGTCCCGGTGCCGGGCGCCACAGCGACGGCGACGAGCCCATCCCCGCCCAGCCGGAGACGACGCTCGACATGACGAGCGGCGGCTGCATCGCGCCCGCCGCCGAGCTCGTGAACTGCACGGACGTCAATTCGTGCTGCTCGGGGCTCACGCTCGTTCGCACCGGCCAGGCGACGACCACCCGGTTCGCGCCGGTCGCGCCCACCACCGGCACCGCGCCGAAACCGTCGGGCGGGTCGCTGCCGAGGTTCTGCCACGCTGTCGCGTTGGCGCGGTGCGCGTTGTCGGTCAGTGTCTGCTGCAGCGCGGCCGTCGAGCCCGCGAAATCGGTCTTACCCGTGACCGCGACGTCGAGCAGACATTGCGACAGGAACGGCTCGGCGTGGACGCCGGCAGCGGCGCAGGCCTTTCGCGCCGCACGGCGGCGCGGCGTCTGCAGACCCCCAAAGCTCACCGGCGCCTGCGGGATCGCGGGCTTGTCGTAGCTTCGCGTGGTGCGCCCCGGCGCGTAGTCGAAGAGCGTGCGGCGCCCGACGAGCCAGCTTCGGCGGAACGCCCCGTAGAGCTGCGCGCTGACCTTGGGATCGATGCGTGCGCCGTCCCCCGCCACGCGCAGATCGTCGTCCTGGCTGCCGTTCAAGTTCCCGAGCAGCCCTTGGAGCGAGCCCTTGAACGCGGGCGGGGGGTCGATCACCACCACGAGCCCCCAGATGCTCGCGTTGCGGATCGTGATCCGCGTGCCGTTGGCGAGGTCGACGGTGTAACCCTCGCTGCCGCCCCGCAAGTGGTTTCCGCCACCGAGGTCGATGGGCGCCGCGATCGGATCGACGACGCGGCCGTCGAGGCGCACGACCGGCGCCGGCGCACGCTGCGTGCCGACGTACACCCCGACGCGATGGCTCCCCGCCCGCAGCGCGATCGCCGTGTTGACCGTGACGTCGAGCTCGCCTCCGAACGGCTCCTGCCGCCCCTGTACGTCGATGCTGCCGTCGGCGGAGCGTGCGAGCTCGAACTCCCCGGCGGCCATGAAGTCGTAGCGGCGCCCGTCGAAGGTCTGCATGTGCGGGTCGCCGTTGCTGTAGCCGCCTCCGGCGCCGCCACCGCCTCCCGGGCCCGGCTGGTGCTGGCAGAACTGGTCGACGTCGATCGCCTGGACCACCGCCCTGCCGCCCTTGCGCCCGCCGCCGAGCGCGAGCACCGGCGAGCTTGCCTGGCGGAACGTCGTCTCGTTGCCGAGCCCGTCCGGGCATTTGCAGCCACCGGCGCGAACGCACAGCTCGTCGTCACCGACCGACTCGTCGACCGCGCCGTCAGCGGAGCTCAGCCGGCCGAACCCCTTCTCGACCGCCACGGACAGCGCCCCGGTGTCGGAGCTCAGTTCGTCGAGCCGGTTGGCGTACGCCTCGATGTCGATGGCCTTCGGACCAAGGCCCTTGTACGCCGCGACAAATCCGATCGGCGCCCTCTCCGGCGGGATGCACGGCGCCTTGGCGTCCCATAGCGGACCGCGATTCGCCTCGCGCGCAAAGCCCGGAGCCCACGTCTCGAAGACCTGCTGCTCGTTCGCGCCGATCATGATGTCGAGCGCGTCCTGCATCGTGTCCTGCTGGAACGCGGTCGGCCAGTGCCCCCAGGTGTCGACGCCCTCCTCGTCGAGGTGCGCGTAGAAGCCCATGTCGGCGTAGTCGCGGTCGAAGACCGCGGTCCCGGGGTCCGTGAGGTACGCCGCATACCACCCGTTCGCATCCCCCGCCGCAGGTGCGAGCGCGCATCCGACCCACTCGGCCGAGCCCTCCGTCAGCCAGTCCCACTGCTTGCCTTGCTCGAGCCAGCGCTTGAGGCCCGCCATCTGCACCTGGAAGCAGTGGAAGACCTCGTGGTACATCGTCTCCTCGAGGCGGGCGCCGAACTGCGCCTGTCCCTTCGGCGTCAGCGCGATCCGGCACGCGAAGAGCGGATGGTTGGGGTTGCCGTTGCCGGCGAGGACGATCGGCGCCCCCTGCAGGTCGATCGGTGTCGTCACAGCGTTCGCGATCCCGTCGGGATCACCGGTGCCCGCCACGATCGGGATTGTGAGATCGAAGCCGAGCTGCGCCCCCTCGACCTTCGCGGCGGTCTGCGCCATCTGCTCGTAGGAAAGGTCGTACTGGAACGCGGCCTGCGCGCTCACCGGAACGGGTGCGGTCAGCGCCTTCACGATCGCCGCCTGCTGGACGCGCGGCAGCTTTCGGAAGATCGAGCTGACCCAGCGCACCGCGAGCGTCCCGTCGGTCGCCATTCCCGGCTTCGGCACGGTCTGCCCAGGCAATGGCGCGACCGACATCGCGAACGCGCGAAGCGCGTCGCGCACGGTGAGCCCGCGACGTTCGACGCGAGCCAGCAGTTGCGTCCACGGTGTCAGCGCCGCGGCTCGCGCGGCCCGCCCGCGGAGCAGACGCATGAGCGCGCGGCGCAGCGCGCTGCGCGGCTGCGTCGCGACCACGAGCTCGGCGACCGCGCCGCCCGCGAGTGGGACGAGCACCGGCGACGGCACGCGGCGCACACGCAGCACGCGGCGATCGAGCGACGCCTCGCGCCGAGCGCGCGAGCGGACCTTCGCCGCCGCCCCTGGCCCGCTCGCGACGCGCACGATCAGCGCGTGCGTGTGGTCCCGGAGCACGCGCTGCGCGCTGCGGCGCACGCCGGTGAGCCGCACCCAGGCGCGCGCGTCGACCGGCCGCATCGCCGTGACCTTGAGGCCGGGGAGCGCGGCGGGCGCCGGCAGCGCTTCGGCAGGCCCGATCGTCCGCGCCGCAGCCCCGTCGGGCACAGTCACGCTCGCCGCCAGCACGACCGTCGAGAGGACGACCAGCCGTCGCATCGTCGTAGAACGGTACGTCGCCCGCGGCCGGGTGTCACGACCGCCGTCGACGAGCCGACGAAACTCCGTGAACCACCACGCGCTCGTCCCCCCGGTAGAGTCTCCCCAACGGTCGACCCAAAGGAGGATCGATGGCCGAGAGTGCGAAGCAGCCGGAAGGCTCGGAGCACACGGGCGCGAGCGCTGAGAACGCCGTGCTCTTCACCGCCGTCTACGACGACCTTGTCGATGCGCGGTCCGATCTGGACGCCTTTGAAGAGCTGCACAAGGCCGACGTGATCGGCAAGTACGACGCGGCGATCATCAACCAGCAGGACGGGAAGCCCCACATCGTCAAGCGCGTCGACCATCCGGTCATCCGGGTGATCCCGGAGTGGCTGGGCTCGGGCGCCCTCCCGCGCGGTGAGCTCCACGATGCCGCGAAGCACCTGGCGCCTGGTCAGTCGGCACTGGTCGTGGTCGGTGAGCCGACCCTCGACAAGGCATTCGACAGGGCGGTTGTACGAGCCGCCAAGACCGTCAGGCACGACCTGGACGCCGCGATCGACGAGATCGAGAAGGAGTTGCTCAACGCGGGCAAGGAGTAAAGACGAAGCCGTACCGAGCTACGGCTAGCCGGACCACGGCCACGGGCGTGGACTCCGGTCGCAGCACTGGACTCCGGTTGCTGGACTGTTCATGGCCGTGACCGTACGGTTCGCGCGTGGGCTTCAACCGGGTGAGCTGGACGCCGGGCCGGGAGCGCAAGCCGATCGGCGCGGCCCGCTTTCGTGGGCTTGCGCGGTTGCGCCGGCGACATGAGGCCAGGGCGCACGAGATGACGGCAGCGCACGAGCTGTCGGGCACTCTGTTCTCGCTTGCCGCGCTCCTCGGTACGCACGTCGTCGATCCACACGGCCGGAGGATCGGTCGGTTGAGCGATGTGGTCGTGCGCTGGACCACGCGGGGTGCGTACCCGCGCGTGAGAGCGATCGTCGTGAAGACTCGTGAGGGCGAGTTTCTGATCGGGGCGAGGTGGCTTGAGCTCGCCTCTCCGTCGGCGATTCGACTGCGGTCTACTCGGACCTACGTCAGCGCGGCCGAGCGCCATCCTGACGATGTCGCTCTTGCGCATGACGTTCTCGATCGGCAGGTGGTCGATGCGGAAGGGGTTCAGATCCTGCGTCCAGCCGACCTCTACCTGGCCGTCGTCGAGGACAGGGTCGAGCTGGTGGGGATCGAAGTCGGCGTCGGCGCGCTGCTCCGGCGCCTCGGGCCCAGGCGCTTGCGCGGCCGCTTCAGGCCGGCCAAAGTCATCGACTGGGGGTCGGTCAGCGCGTTCGCGCCGCCGCGAGCGGAGCCCGAGACGCACCGCGGCCGCGGCTCCGAGGTCGCAGGCGAAGCGGGTGCCGGCTTGAGGCTCGATCGCGCGGCCCCCGAGGTCAGGCGCCTCGCGCCCAGCGAGGTCGGCGCGGCACTCGAGGAAGCGCTGGCGAAGCACCGCGAGACGTCGTCATGACGGCGGCCGACGGCCCCGGTGCGCGCGCCGCCCCTCGGCGGTCAACGCTGCCGCGGTGGCTGGCCGCCGCCTTTGCGTTCCTCGCGATCCTGGGCCCGGGGCTGATCTCGGCGAACGCCGGCAACGACGCGGGCGGGATCATCACCTACGCCAGCGCGGGCGCGCAGTTTCGCTACCGGATGCTGTTCCTCATGGTTCTGATCACGGTGGCGCTGGTCGTCGTGCAGGAGATGTGCGCCCGGCTCGGGGCGTACACGGGAGAGGGGCTGGGCGCGCTGATTCGCGAGCAGTTCCCGCTGCGCCGCGGGGCGACCGCGATGGTGCTCCTGTTCATCGCCAACGCGGGGCTGACGGTGAGCGAGTTCGCAGGCGTCGGCGCAGCGATGGAGATCTTCGGAGTATCGCGCTACATCGCCGTTCCGCTCGCGGTCGTCGGGATATGGGCCGTGACGGTCTTCGGCAACTACTCGGTGGCAGAACGCGTCTGCCTGGTGATGGGGCTGGTGTTTCTGGCCTACCCGATCGCGGCGCTTCTCGGCCATCCGCATTGGGGCACGGTTGCGAGCAACCTCCTTTGGCCACACTTCCTGCACACGAAGGCCTTCCTCCTGATGGCGGTGGCGCTGATCGGCACCACCATCACCCCCTACATGCAGTTCTATCTGACCTCGGCCGTCGTCGATAAGGGCGTCACCCCGAAGACGTACAAGGGCGAGCGAGTCGACACGATCAACGGGGCGATCCTGTCCGATGTCGTGTCGATCTTCATCATCATCGCGACCGCGTCCGCGATCGGAGGCACCGGTCCACTGAGCAGCGTTGGCCAGGCCTCAGCCGCGCTGCGCCCGGTCGCCGGTGAGGCGGCGTCGAAGCTGTTCGCCTTCGGACTCCTCGGCGCCGCGCTGCTGGCGGCCGCCGTCGTGCCCCTCTCGACGGCGTACGCGATCTCCGAAACGGCCGGCGTGGAACGCTCGCTGTCGCGCAAGCTGCGCGAGGCCCCTGTCTTCTACGCGATCTACACGTTGCAGCTCGTGGTGGGCGCAGCGATCGCGCTCCTGCCCGGAGACGCCGTCAGCCTCGTGATCAACGCGCAGGTGCTGAACGGATTCATCACCCCCGTGCTCCTGACGTACATCCTGGTCCTCGCCAACCGACGATCGGTGCTCGGAGACGCCGCCAACGGCCCGAGATTCCGCGCCCTCGCCACGATCTGCGTGGCAGTCGTCGGGTTCCTCTCCGCCGTCGTCCTGGCGCAGACCATCGCCGGGTGGCTTTGAATCAAGACTCGCGAGCCGCGGCTAGCGCACGCGGAAGATCCGTGGTGTTCCGAGGTCGCGGATGGCGCCGGTCGCGCTGAGCGCCCGCGGCGTGAATTGGTACAGGCCCGGCTTCAGGCTGTGCGCGCGCCAGTGGATGACGTGCCGCCCGGGCATGAACGTGCCGAGCGGGATCCGGCCGGCGGGCCTCAGCGTCGGCACGCGTCGGCCAAGCAGCGTGTGATGGCCGACCACGCGCTGAACGAGCAGGCCGATCGGGACACGGCTCACGGGGCTGACCACGAGGGTGCCAAGGTCGGGAAGGCTGGTGACCAGCAGGACTGGCCTCTCGAAGAGGCTCAGGTTGCCGGTGTCCAGTGTCGCCACGGGCCCCAGATCGGTGCCGTCGGGGTCGATCAGCGTCTGCGTCTCGGTGTCGAAGACGTACACCCGCTCGTGGCTATTGGCCTCGTCGCGAATGAAGCCGATGTAGCGCCCGTCAGGGGTGAACGCCGGCCGCGTCTCGTCGCGCCCGCTGTTGACGAGCGCCGGCAGCTTCCCCTGGCCCAGGCCGCACGGACCGCCGTTGTGGAAGAACAAGAGGCAGTAGCCGATGTCGCCCTGTTGGAGCTTGCCCGCCGAGTCGACGGCGCGGACGTCGTAGACCATCGTCGAGCCGGCGATGGCCGGGTGGGCGACGCTTTGGGCGGTGGTGTTCACGGCCACCGGCCCCGTCGTGCCTCCGAGCCCGTCTACGAAGACCTGGCCGCGGCTGACGCCGTTCGGCTCTGGGAGGACGCGCCGGTAGGCGTAGGGGCCGCTGGGCGGGCTCGGTGCGCCCGGCGTCGGGTCGACCAGCGTGGAGCCCGGGAAGTCCTCGCTGCGGAAGAAGGAGCCCGGGCTCGACCAGGTGAAGATTCCGGAGCCCGCCGAGCCGGTCGATACCGCGCTGCCGTCCGGCCAGATCGCCGGCGAGGTGGGGTGGACGGTCAGAGCGGTGAACGCGTCGATGACGTCACGCGTCTGGCCGGTCGAGAGGTCGGTCGTGAGGATGCGGTCCGTGCCCGCGGCGACGTCGACGCGCTCGAACGCGAGGTGCAAACCGTCGGTGGAGATGCTCGGGTGGTTCTCGATCGCCGGCGTGTTCACGCCGGCGGGGAGGGCCAGCGACCCGCCGCTGCTCAGGTCCAGCAGCCCGACGTCGATGCCGTTGGCCCCGGACCTGACGACCGGCGCCACGGCGAAGATGTCCGCCCGGGCCGGGACGGCCACGAGGAACGCCAGCGCGATGGCCAGGAACGCGGATCGCACGCAGCGACTCTCTCGGAGCCGCCGCCACACGTCAACCGCCCGGCCTTCCGGTGCCTTGACCGCCTGGACCTCGCCGCAACGAGGAGCTCCAGGCGACGCGGGATGACCGCATCAACGATCCCGCCGTGCAAACACGCGCAGGTCCCGAACCGTCACGAGGATCAGGGGTCGCCAAGTCCCCGGACGTGGTGCATCACGTGAGGCTCACGTGTCCGACGACCGCTCGCAGCGACCCGTGGGTCACCCGAGCGGCCGACATGCGCTAGGTCAAGCGAGCGCCTCCATGATCAGCGGCACCGCCTCCTCGACGTCCAGCATGACCTTCGAGTCGTACTCGACCCACGCGGTGTAGTTCTGCAGGTTGCGGTAGACCCCCTTGATGTCGTCAGTCTCCGACACGACGACGCCGTGGCTGCCGTCAGCCGCAACGTAGTGCGCGGTCGTCCCCGGGCCTGGACCGGCCGCAGCGAACACCTGCAACAGCGTCTTCTGCTCGTCCTTGCTGAGGAACGGCTTGATCTTGTACGTCGTCACGAACAGCATGCGCGACCACCTTGTGATTGTTGTCACGACCTAACGTACAGAGATCAGGCGCGTCTTGTATGCAAAGAAGGCCGCAGCGGCCGCTCGCACCCACGCTCAGGCTGTGCCTTCGCATTCGTCGTGCTCGCCATCGCCCTGAGACGCTTAAGGAGGGTGGCGGGTCACCCCGCCGTGCGTTCGATGTCAGCCGCGAGCGCCTTCGGGCAGTCGCGCACCGGCCCGCCAAGGTCGCTGCTGTCTACGCCGTGCCCGCGCGCTGCGATCCGTGTCAGGAAGCGCTCGTGGAGACCTGCACGGTCTGCCCTCCGCCCGCGATCGTCGGTGGCGTACCGGGAAGCACCGCGCTCGGCGGGAGGGAGCGGACCCATGCGATCACCCAGCGGTTCGCCGCGGCGTCAAGCGCGACGGCCACGGACTTCCCCACGCTCACGCCCCCGGTGAGTGACACCTGTTCGGGCACCTCCAGCGCGCCGGTCTCGCGGTTGCTGCGCGCAGCGAACACGTTGCCGAGGCCGAGCCATGGGGACTGATCGGCGGTCCAGGTGACGATGACGCCCCTGGGGCCCGTGGCGGCTGCGAGCGGGCCGGCCTGCTGATCGGTCGCTGAGATCGTCCGCGACGCGCCGAACGTCGCGCCGTCGAGGTGCGCGACATTGACGACGGCGTTCGGGTTCGTCGCCGAGGCGTTGGCCAGGAACGCCAGTAGCGGCCGGTGGCCGCCCGCCTGGACGATGGCCGGAGCCAGACTCACTCCGCCGGGCGCGCCGGCGAGGCTCTGGTGGGTTGTCAGCACCTGGGCGCGCCGGAAGCGGTCTGCGCCGGCCGGCTGCACCGCGACCGAGAGCGCGCCCGGCCCGATGCTGCCGCCCGCGGTGAGCTGGACGTGGTACCAGGCGACGATCACGCGCCCGTTGCTCAGAACGGAGGGCGTCACGTCGTTCTCGGTGTCGACGGCGGCTGGCCCGAGCTGCTGCAGTGGTCCCCACGTCGTGCCGCGGTGCCGGACGGTGGCGAGCATCCGCCCGTGCGTCGCGAACGCAACGACGGCTTCGCCGTTCGGGCCCACCGCGGTGGTGACCTGTTCCGCGTTCGCGCTGCCCGAAACGCGGCGCGGGACGCCGAAGCGGCCGCCCGCCGGTCGGACGCTCACCCACACCACTCGATGCTCGACGTAGCGGTCAGCCCTGATCCACGCGAGGACCACGTCACCGCGCGCATCACCGGCCACGCTGGCGCGGCCCGGAACCGAACGCACCGACGGCCCGACGCGCAGCGGCGCGCCAAAACCCTTGCCGACCCGCCCCAGGACGACCTCCGGGATGCTCGTGTTGACCCCGGCCGCGACCGACAGCAGCTGGGCCACTCGACCGCCGCCGATGCTCACCAACGGCCCGGTTGCATAGCCGGCTGGGAGACGTCCCTCGGGACCGAACGGGCCGCCAGGCGCCGCGAACGCCGCGCCCTCGCTCGCCGGCCCGAACCCCTGAAATGTGGGGGGAACGAAGTCGTAGTACGTCCATGTCAACAGTGCCCCGGCCGGACCCGTCGCCAGCCGCACCGGATCGATGGCGCCGTGCGCAGCCGAGACGGTCACCGGCGCCGACCACTCGGCCTGCGCCGCCGGCGCACACGCTGCCGCGACCGCGAGCACAACCAGCATCGCCCGGCACAGCGCACGGACGTCGCGGCTCGGCCCCACCCGCGACGCGGTTGCAGGAATCCTCATGCGCTACACGATGCTCCCGATCCCGTCGCTCTGCCTCAGCGAAAACCCGCGACCGTGGGCTGTGCGCTTGCGCGGGTGCCTGCTCAGGAGAAGGTGCTGATCGTCTGGTTGCCGTTGGGCGCTCGCCAGGCGATGCTCGTCGCGGTGCGTGGTCGCACGAGGATGGCGTTGTCGACGAGCGCCAGGCGGCGAACAAGCGTCGCGCCGCGGCGGAGGCGAACGTCGGTGGTCCCGTCAGGAAGCAGGTAGAACACCAGGCGCCGGAAGGGCCGCCAACTCCACGGACCGACCTCGACGGCCCCCGGGCCGCCGCGCGCGGAGCGGACCTGCTGCTCGGTTGGGACGCGGCTGCAACTGGCAGAGCCGCCACCGGTCGTGAGGATCAGTATCGAGCAGATGTCCCGGGTCCCTGGGACGACCCACACCTTCGGCGATCCATGACCGCTGTCAGCCGTCGAGAAGGATGAGAACGCCTACCGCGGCGAGCGCCTGCAGTGCGAACGCGATCTTCGTCTTTGCGGCCAGCGGCAACGGACCACCGGGGAGATTGCTCTGCCCGGTGATCGGAT
>DATKLF010000158.1:0-25246 GCA_035542555.1 Solirubrobacteraceae bacterium
GACCGCGACCGCGGGGATGCGCGAGTCCTTGCCGCGCACGAGGTCGGCGGCGGCCGCGGCCTCGTCGGCGACCGCGATCCAGGTGGCGTGCAGCTCGCGGCCGTCGGCGTCGGCGCGCCCGCGCCAGTCCTCCAGCGGACCGAGTCCCGCGACGCCGATCGCGATGTCGACCTGGCCGTTGCGCCAGGCGCGCCCGAACGAGTCGGAGATGACGACCGCGGGCCGTCCCGGGAGCCCCGCGCGCAGGCGCCGAGCGCTCGCGTCCGGGTCGCGCGGCAGCGTGACAACGCGCCCTGAGGCCCCGGCGTTCGAGGCGTCGACCCCCGCGTTGGCGCACACGAACCCGTGGTGCGTGCGGCAGATCAGCACGCCGCGCGCGGCGCGCACGAGTTCCGCGCTCTGGTCGAGCACGACCTGGGTGTGCCTGGGGTCCCTGTCGTGCTCGGCCGCGAGCGCCAGCGCCCGTTCGGAGGGGATCACCTGCGCGAGGTCGACCACCGCGCCCTCGGCCTTCGAGACGACCTTGTGGGCGACGACGAGCACGTCGCCCGGGCCGAGCGCCCCCGCGCCTGCATCGATCAGCAGCGCGGGGAGGTCGTCGCCCGGGCGCACCTCGGGTAGCGCCGCGAGCGCCGCAGCCTGCAGGCGGCTCATGCGCGCGCGACGCGGCTCAGCGCGTCGCGCGTGTAGAAGGCGGTGCGCGGCGGGGCCTGCGCGAGCGCCTGCTGGAGCGCCTCGAGGTCCTCGAGCGTGTCGACGTCGAGCAGCAGCGAGGGCAGTTCCTGCACGCGCACCGCAGCGCTCGCCTCGCGCGCCAGCTCCTCGTGGCGCCGGCAGCTGTCGTCGCCGAAGCTCGGTCGGATGACGTCCGGCGGCGTGAGCAGGAGCGCGTTGGTGCCTGCGTGGTGGCGATCGGGAACGATGACCACCTCGGGCCCGTCGGAGAGGCGCTCCAGCAGGTCGTCGATCTCCTGCGGGTCGATCGCCGGCGCGTCACCCGGCACCAGCAGCGCGTGGAACGCGCCCTGCTCCAGCGCCCAGTCGATCCCGCGCTGGGCGGCCTCGCTGTGGCCGTCGGTCGGCTCGTCGGGAATCACCTGCGCGCCGTATGTGCGGGCCAGCACCTCGGCGTTCGAATCCCCGGTGACGACGACGACGTCGTCGACGGTCTCGCAGCGGCGCAGCGCCTCGAGCGCATCGGTGAGCATCCCGGTGGCCAGTGCCACCCGGTCGGAGGGGCGCAACCCGCCCTCGGCGAGCCGCTGCTTGGCCTGCGCGAAGCGCTTGACCGGCAGCACCGCGACGACGCTCATGCGTCCATTCTGACGGCGTCGGCGAGCTCAAGTGCGGCCTCCGCCACCGCCCGGCGGCCCGCGGCGTCGCTCATGAGCGTCGGGCCGATCCGCACGGGCATGTGGGCCACACCCTCGTCCTCGTCGGCGAGCAGCGCGTCGGCGACGCCCTCGTACGCGCGCGCCACGCCCGCCGAGCTCAGCGGCAGGCCGGCGCCCGCCATGAAGCTCGCCGTCGGGCCCTTGAGCACGCGGCCTTCGACCAAGGGCGACACGGCGACGACCGGCGCGGCGCTGTCGCGCAGCGCCTCGCGCATGCCGGGGACGGCGAGGATCGGGCCGATCGAGATGATCGGGTTCGATGGGCCGATGACGATCGCGCGCGCCGTCGCCAGCGCCTCGAGCACCTGCGGCGTGGGGCGCGCGGCGTCGATGCCGTCGAAGTCGACGGCGTCGACCGGGCCGGCGGCATGCTCGCGGATCAGGAACTCCTGCAGGCCGACGATCCGCCCGCCGGTGCCGACCCGCGTGCGGACCTGCTCGTCGCACATCGGCAGCACGCGCGCCCGCAGCCCCAGCGCGGCGTCGAGCGCGGCGAGGGCCTGCGTGGGCGTCGCCCCGCCGTCCAGCATGCGGCGGCGCTCCAGGCACCAGGCGAGGTCGCGGTCGCCGAGGTTGAACCACACCTCGGCGCCGAGGGCGCGCAGCGCGTCCATCACGGCGAAGCTGTCGCCCGCCAGACCCCAGCCACGCTCGTCGATGCGCCCGGCGAGCCAGAAGCTCACGAGGTCGGGGTCGGGGGAGACGTGCGCCCCGTAGATCTCGAGGTCGTCGCCGGTGTTCGCGATGACCGCGAGGTCATCACCGACGAGCTCGAGCATCCCGCTCGCGAGCTTGGCGCCGCCGGTGCCCCCGGCCAGGACGACGACGGTGCTCTCGGGCCCGGCCATCCGCGCGGAGTATAGGTTTCAGCCCATGCCACCGGACGGACCGACCGCGCCCGCGCCCGCGCTGCCGCGGGAGGTGCGGATTCGCGAGGTCGGTCCTCGGGACGGCTTTCAGAACGAGCCAGAGATCATCGCGACCGCCGACAAGGTGCGGCTCGTCGAGGGGCTCGCGCGCACGGGCCTGCGCCGGCTGGAGGTCACGAGCTTCGTACGCCCGGACGTGATCCCGCAGCTCGCCGACGCGCGCGAGGTGCTCGAGGCGATCGATGTGCCCCCGGAGGTCAGCCTCTCGGTGCTTGTCCCGAACGAGCGCGGGCTCGACAACGCGCTTGCGCTGCGCGAGGCGCACCGGGGATCGCGCCCGGCGTTCGACGAGGTGAACGTGTTCCTGAGCGCCACCGAGTCGCACAACCGCGCAAACGTCAACCGCTCGATCGCCGAGTCGCTCAGCGGGCTCGAACGTGTGCTCGAGCGCTCGCGCGCGGCCGGCCTGCGCTGCGAGGGCGTCATCTCGGTCGCCTTCGGATGCCCGTACGAGGGGCACGTCGCGCCCGAAGCCGTGTTCGCCATCGCGGGGCGGCTCGCCGCCGCCGGCGCGCAGGAGATCGGCTTCGGCGACACGACCGGGATGGCCAACCCGCTGCAGGTGCGCGCGTTCTTCGCCGCGGCGCGCGCGCGCCTGGGCGCGGACATCGAGCTGACCGCGCACTTCCACAACACACGGGGGCAGGGCCTCGCGAACGTCCTCGCCGCGCTGGAGGCCGGCTGCGCGAGCTTCGAGTCGAGCTTCGGCGAGCTCGGCGGCTGCCCGGTCCCGGCCGGCGCGACCGGCAACATCGCGACCGAGGACCTCGTCTCGATGCTCCATGAGATGGGCATCGAGACTGGGGTCGACCTGGAGGCGCTGCTCGCATGCGCGCGCGACCTGCGCGCGGTGCTCGGGCGCCCGCTCGGCAGCCACACCCTGATCGCCGGGCCCGTCGACTGGCGCTGACCGTCGCGGGACCCCGCGGTGGCCGGGTATCCGATGCCGCGGACGGACCTCAGCGGAACGCTGCGCGCTTCGTGCGCCCTTGGGCGCCAAACCTCCATGCAGGGAGGCGCGCCATGGACGGCGAAAGACGTTCAGCCATGCTCGCGCGCGGATCCACGATGCTCGTCACCAGCGCTGCCTCCCACGTGCCCGCGCGCGGACTCTCCCGCGCCGAGCGCAACGAGCTCGCCGACGTCCTCGCCGAGGGCGCGGTCGAGGCCGGCTTCCAGCCGATCGTCGAGCTCTCCAGCGGGCGCGTCGTCGGCTGGGAGGCGCTCGCGCGCGGCCCGCGCGGCAGCACGCTCGAGCGCCCCGACAACCTGTTCGCGGCCGCGCGCGCCGCGGGCCGGCTCGAAGAGCTCGACTGGCTGTGCCAGCGCAACGCGCTGCGGGCCGCACTGCGGGCCGGGGTCCGCGCGCCATGCGTGCTGTTCCTCAACGTCGAGCCCGACACCTCGGGCTTCCTGCCGCTCGAGCTGCGCGAGCTCTACGCCCGCGCCGGCGCGCAGATGACGGTCTGCATCGAGGTCACCGAGCGCGCGCTCACCCAGCGCCCGGGGGTGCTGCTGGGCCATGTCTCCGACATGCGCGCGCTGGGCTGCGCGGTCGCGCTCGACGACGTCGGCACGGATTCCGACACGCTGGCGATGATGAGCCTGCTGGCGCCCGACGTCATCAAGCTCGATCTGCAGCTGGTGCAGCGCAGCCCGGACGCAGACGTGGCCGAGGCGCTCCATGCGGTCGCCGCGCAGGCCGAGCGCTCCGGGGCGCGCATCCTCGTCGAGGGCGTCGAGACCGAGACGCAGGCCGAGGTCGGCAATGCGCTCGGTGCCAGCCTCGCGCAGGGGTTCCTCTATGGGCGGCGCAGCCCGATGATCTCGCTGCCCGAGCCGCCGACCGGCGTCGTGGTCGGCGCCGGCCGCCATCCCGACCCGCGGGACCTGGCGCCGTTCGAGCTGGCCTCGGCGCGCCGCAGCCCGCGCTGCTGCACGCGCGCGCTGCTCACGGCGATGACCGAGCACCTCGAGGAGCAGGCGCGCGCGCTGGGCGGCACCGCCGTGCTCGTCGCCGCCTTCGAGCACGAGCTGCGCTTCACCGACCAGGTGCGTGCACGCTACGCCGAGCTCGGCGCCCAGCTGGCGTTCTGCGCGATCGTCGGGGCCGACGTGCCGCCCAGTCCGGCGCCGGGCGTGCACGGCGGCCCCGAGCGCAGCGAGTGGACTGTCGCGGTCGTCGCGCCGCACTTCGCGGCGGCGCTCGTGGCGCACGAGCGCCGCGAGCCCGGGCGCGCGGGCGAGCCGCGCTTCGACTACGTGCTGACCTACGACCGCGAGCTGGCCACCGCGGTCGCGGCCTCGCTCACCGCGCGCGTCTCGACCTGACGCCGCCTGCGGCTCCCGATGGTCGGTGCCACGGCGTCGCGGGACCGATCCATCTAGGGTTCGCCGCCCAGCAAGGAGACGGCGGACACCCGGGAGGGGCGCAGAAGATGGCGGAGATCAAGAGGGTCGGCGTGCTCGGCGCGGGCCTCATGGGCCACGGGATCGCGCAGGTCACCGCGACGGCCGGCTACGACGTGGTGCTGCGCGAGGTCGACGACGCGACGCTCGCCAAGGGCATCGGGCGGATCGAGAAGCAGCTGGCGCGCGCAGTCGAGAAGGGCCGCGGCACGCAGGAGGAGGCCGACGCGGTGCGCGGGCGGATCCACGGCACGACCGACTACGCCGACCTCGCCGACTGCGATCTGGTGATCGAGGCGATCACCGAGAACCTGCAGCAGAAGCTGGACATGTGGCGCGCGGTGGACCCCGTCGTCAAGCCCGAGGCGATCTTCGCGACGAACACCTCGTCGCTGGCGGTCATCGACCAGGCAGCGGTCACGAGCCGCGCGGACCGCTTCCTCGGACTGCACTACTTCAATCCCGCCCAGGTGATGAAGCTCACCGAGGTCGTGCGCGCCGTGACGACCTCGGACGAGGCCTTCCAGGCCGGGCTCGAGTTCGCGCGCTCGCAGGGCAAGCTCGCCATTCCGACGCGCGACACCGCCGGCTTCATCGTCAACCGGCTGCTCGTGCCCTACATGCTCGATGCGATCCGCGCCTACGAGGAGGGCGTGGGCGCCGTCGACGAGATCGACGAGGCGATGAAGGCCGGCGCCGGCCATCCGATGGGCCCGCTCACACTCGCCGACTTCGTCGGCCTGGACACGCTCGGCTCGATCTGCGACGTGCTCTGGGACGAGTTCCGCGAGCGGCGCTTCGCCCAGCCGCCGACGCTGCGCAAGATGCTCAGCGCGGGCTGGTACGGGAAGAAGAACGGCATGGGCTTCTACGACTACTCGGGCGAGGCGCCGGTCGTGAACCCGGGCGTCGGAGGGCGATGAGCGACCTGGACTCGGCGCGCGAGCGGGCCCTGGCCGGCGGCCCGGAGCACCACCGCGAGAAGGCGGCGGCCCAGGGCAAGCTGCCCGTCCGCGAGCGGCTCGCGCTGCTGCTCGATGACGGGTCGTTCGCCGAGGAGGCGCTGCTGGCCAACTGGGATAAGGACGGGCTCGGAGCCGACGGCGTCGTCACCGGCGTCGGCGAGGTCGACGGCCGCCCGGTGGCGGTCATGGCCAACGACCCGACTGTGAAGGCGGGCTCGTGGGGCTGGAAGACCGTCGAGAAGATCGTGCGCATCCAGGAGCGCGCACTCGACCTGCGGATCCCGATGATCTACCTGGTCGACTCGGCGGGGGCGCGGATCACCGACCAGGTGCTCATGTTCCCCGGCCGGCGCGGCGCGGGGCGGATCTTCCACAACGAGGTGAAGCTCTCCGGGCTCGTGCCGCAGGTCTGCGTGCTGTTCGGCCCGAGCGCCGCAGGGGGCGCCTACATCCCGGCGTTCTGCGACCTCGTGATCATGCGCGACGGCAACGCGTCGATGTACCTCGGGTCGCCGCGCATGGCCCAGATGGTCATCGGCGAGGACGTGACGCTCGAGGAGATGGGCGGTGCGCGCATGCACACGGGCACCTCCGGCTGTGGACACGCGCTCGTGAAGACGGACGCCGAGGGCGTCGCGCTGGCGCGCCGCTACCTCTCGTACTTCCCGACGAGCTGGGAGGCCCCCGTGCCGGCCGGCGAGCCGCGGCCGCCCGGGTCGGACACCGCGTTCGCCGAGATCGTCCCCGAGGATGAGAACAAGCCCTTCGACATGCGCCTGCTGCTGGACACGCTGATCGACGCCGGCTCGTTCCTGGAGATTCACGCGCGCTGGGCGAAGGAGCTGATCGTCGGGTACGCGCGCATCGACGGCAAGGTCGTCGGGATCGTCGGCAACCAGCCCCGCCAGAAGGGCGGTGTGCTGTTCGTCGACTCCGCCGACAAGGCGGCGCGGTTCATCTGGACCTGCAACGCCTTCGGGATCCCGCTGCTGTTCCTCGCGGACGTGCCCGGCTTCATGATCGGGACGGCGGTCGAGCGCCAGGGGATCATCCGCCACGGAGCGAAGATGATCAGCGCGGTCAGCGAGGCGACGGTGCCCAAGCTCTGCGTGATCGTCCGCAAGGCCTACGGCGCCGGCCTCTACGCGATGGCGGGCCCCGCGTTCGAACCGGACGCGACGATCGCGCTGCCGTCCGCGTCGATCGCCGTGATGGGCCCCCAGGCGGCGATCAACGCCGTGTTCTACAACCAGCTGCAGGCGATCGCCGACGACGAAGAGCGGGCCGCCCGGACCGAGGAGCTGCGGCGCGAGTACGCCGAGGACATCGACGTCCTGCACCTCGCCAGCGAGCTTGTCGTCGACGCCGTCGTGCAGCCCGAGGACCTGCGCGGCGAGATCGCGCGCCGCTTCGCCCACGCGACCGGAAAGCGCCGTGACTGGCCCGCCAAGCGCAACGCGGTCACGCCGGTCTAGACACAACGCCGTCAGTAGCGACCGTCCTCGTCCGGGTGCACCCACAGCGGGCGCGCCCCGGCGGGCGGGCGCGGCCGTGGCCGGGCGACGGGCGGCGGCACCGAGCGGGCGGCCGCGACGCGGGCCGGCGCGGCGGGTCGGCGCCGCGGCGCCGGCGCCGGCGCCCGGCCGACGCCGGGGCCGCTCAGCATCCGCATGGCGAAGAGGATCCCGACGGGGACCACGGAGGCGAGCAGCACCACCTGGAGCCAGCGCTGGCCCGCGTCGGTGCCGGCGCCCAGAACGTGGACGATCGCGAGCGCGTAGGCGGCGAGGGTGAACCGGTGGATCTGGCGCCAGCGCTGTGCGCCGATCTCGCGGCGGGCGTAGAAGGACAGCCCGAGCAGCGCGATCCCGTAGCCGGCGATGATGCCGATGCCGGTGTAGAGCGGGCGGTAGTGCGACTGGAACGGGATCGCGATCCCGATGATTCCCGGGCGCAGCCAGCGGTCGCCGAGCAGGGTGAGCCCGTGCACCGCGAGCGCGACGAGTCCCGCGATCGCGATCGCCTCGTGCAGCGGCCGCAGACGCGCCTTGGCGCCCGCGCGCCGGGGGAGGTTGTTGGCCATGATCAGCCCCAGCACGACCGCGCCGGTGACGCACAGGAGTGCCACGATCCCCGCCGACCGGGACGCCAGCCACCAGCCGTAGTGCAGGGGATCGGCGCGCACGTCAGGAGGTCGTGCTCTGCAGCGGCGCCGGCTGCTGGGGCTGCGGCGCCTGGTACTGGGGCTGCGGCGCCTGGTATTGCGGCTGCGCAGGCTGCGGGGCCTGGTACTGCGGCTGGGCGTCCTGCGGGGCCTGGTCCTGCGGCTGCGACTGCTGGTCTGGGGAGCCGTAGCCGCCGGAGCCGGAGCCGTTGTCGCCGTAGCCCTGGTCGTACTCCTGCTGGGCCTGCTGCTCGGCCT
This sequence comes from Solirubrobacteraceae bacterium, assembly GCA_035542555.1. Classification (GTDB taxonomy): domain Bacteria; phylum Actinomycetota; class Thermoleophilia; order Solirubrobacterales; family Solirubrobacteraceae; genus F1-60-MAGs163. The sequence goes on from DATKLF010000158.1 coordinate 8,120, forward strand.
GCGCCTGAGCCCGCACCTGCGCGCGCGCGGCGCGGGCCTGTGCCTGCGCGTAGGCCTGTCGGCGAAGCGCCTTCGCGCGCTTGGCGTTCGCCGACAGCGCAGGGTCGTGGCCGCTCGCCATCTGCGCGGACAGCAGCACGAGCACCACGACGAAGAGCGCGATCGTGCTCCAGGCGACGACGTGCGTGCGCCTGCTCATGCGGTTGCGGTCGGGCACCGGGACAAGTCTCGCGGCCGATGCTGAAGATTCGGCAAAGGAACCCTGAGAGATGCCCGAGAGGCCCCGGGCCTCGCGCGCGCCCTACGGATAGACCTGCTCCCCGGTGGTGCTGTCGGTCACGATGATCGCGACGGACGGGCACGCCTCGGCCGCCTCGAGCACGAGGTTGTCGGGGCCGGTGCCGATCACTTCGGCCACATCACCGTCGAGGGCGAACACGCCGGGGGCGATCTCGACGCAGTCGCCGTGCGCGGCGCAGGCGGTCTCGTCGATGGTCGGGATGAAGGTCATGCTGCCTTTCTGACGGGGTCGGCGGACGGAGTGAGGAGGGTGCGCAGCCGGGGGAGCTCGCGCGGCCGCGCCGCCGCGAGGGCGGCGACCGGCCTGCCGGCGCGCAGGACGACGGCGGTGAACGAGCGGGCGGCGGGGTCGCCGTCGAGTTTCACGGCATCCGCCCCTGCCGGATCTCCGAGGCCCTGGATGCGCACGCCGTGCACGTCGCTCCACCAGCTCGTGAGTGGCGTGGCCGCGGGCGTACGCCCGAGGATCGCGTGCGCGGCCGCGCGGCCCTGGTGGGCCGCGAGCTCCCAGTGGTCGCCGCCGGCGACATCGCCGGCAGCCTGGATTTCGGGCCGGGCGAGGAGTTGCGCGAGCGGTGCGGGCAGCCAATCGGTCACGGCCTGGACGCCGATCGCGACGAGCAGCATGTCGAGCTCGACGCGGCCGCCATCCTGCAGGCGCAGCGCCTCGAGACGGTCGCCGGTCCCGATCAGGCCGGCCACGCGCGAGCCGAGCAGGACCTCGACGCCCTCCTCGCGCTGCACGCCCACGAGCCAGGTGGCGAGCTGCGGATGCAGCGCGCGGGCGAGCGGAAGCGGCTCGGCCTCGACGAGCGTCACGACGGCACCGCGGCCGCGCGCCGTGGCGGCGACCTCCTGGCCGATCAGGCCCGCCCCGAGCACCGCGAGGCGCACGCCCGGCGTGAGCGCCTCGCGCAGTCGCCCCGCGTCGTCGAGCGTGCGCAGCACGTGCACGTTCGCGTACGGCTCGGTGCCGGGGAGGGGGCGCGGACGGCTGCCGGTCGCGATCACGAGGTGCTCGTAGCGCAGCGCCGAGCCGGAGGCCAGCAGCAGCCGGCGCCGCTCGGCATCCAGGCCGGCGGCCGGGTCGCCGAGCACGAGCTCGACGTCGCGCTCGGCGTGCCAGCCCTGCGGGCGCAGCGCGAGCTCGTGTGCGTCGCGCTCGCCCGCCAGGAACTCCTTCGAGAGCGGAGGCCGGTCGTACGGCGCGACGGGCTCGGCGCTGACGATCCGCACCGGCGCCTCGTACCCGCCCTGGCGCAGCGCCTCGGCGCAGCGCTGTGCCGCCAGGCCGCCGCCCGCGATGATGACGCCGGCACTCATCGCCCCGCCTCGCTCGTGGCGGCGGCGACGCGCGGGCGCTCGCGGCGGCGGGCGGCGCGCTCCTGGGCGGCGGCGAGCCGCCGCGCGGCGGCCGCCCGCTCGTCGGTGGCCGGCCGCGGCGCGGGCGTGCGCCGCGTGCCGGGCTTGGCGAGCACCCGTCGCACGAAGAGCGCGACGATCGGCACGCCGGTGATCAGCAGGATCGCCTGCATCCACGGCTGGGACGCGTCGGTGCCCGAGCCCAGCGTGTGGATCACGGCGAGCGCCCATACGGCGACGGTCGCGCGGTGCAGCTTGCGCCAGAGCTTCGCGCCGATGCGCCGGCGGGCGTAGAAGGTGAGGCCGAGGAACGCCGCGAGGTAGCCGGCGACGACGCCGAGGCCGGTGAACGCGGGCCGGTAGCTCAGCGTGAAGGGGATCGCGATGCTCTGGAGCGTCGGGTGCAGGAACGCGTCGCCCAGCAGGGTCAGGCCGTGGACGGCGATCGCGACGAGTCCCGCGAGCGCGGTCGACTCGTGCAGCGCCAGCAGCTGGCGCTTGGCGCCGGGCCGCCGTGGCAGCCCGTTGGCCATCATCAGGCCGATGATCACGGAGATCGAGACGGCGGCGAGGGCGACGATGCCGGCGGAGCGCGAGGCGAGCCACCAGCCGTAGTCGAGGGGGTTGGGTCCGGTCATCGGAGGGTCTTCCCGTTCAGGCGGAGGGTCACACGGGGTGCCGGCTCGAGCCGGCCGATGCGCTCGACCTGTCCGTGCTCGTCGACGGTCAGGCCGCCGTGCCGGGCCAGGACGAGGCGCGCACCGCGCGGCCCGGCGAGGACCGCCGCCTTCGCGAGCGCCTCGGCCTGCACGGCCGTCGGCGCGAGCGCGGTGGCGCCGACCAGGCCGGTGAAGGCCGGCTCGCCGGTCGCGGGATCGATGAGATGGTGGGAGATGCGCCCATCGGCGGTGTGCCAGATGCGCGAGCGCAGGCCGGAGGTCGCCACGGCGCCGTCGCGGACCTGCACGGTCTGGAACATCTCGCCGGTGAAGGGGTGCTCGACCTCGACGTCGCGCACGAGGCCTGCGCTGCCGCCGATCCGCAGGTCGCCGCCGCAGTCGACGGCCCAGGCGTCGAACCCGTCGAGCAGCGCCGCGGCGAGATCGGCGGCGTGCCCCTTGCCGCTGCCGCCGGTGTCGAGGCGCATCCCGATCGGGCGGACGACGACGCCGGCCGCGTCGTCCAGGCGGATCGCACGCCACGGCGCGCCAGGGCGCGGGGAGGCGGGACGGCGCGGGACGTCGGCAAGCGCGTTCAGTGCTTCGCGCAGCGGGGCGCGTCTGGCGCGGTTCCAGGTCTCGCGGTAGCCGGCCGTCTCGAGCTCGTCGAGCAGCGCGGGGTCGACGAGCCCGTCGGTGAGCTCGGCGGCCTCGAGCGCTGCGCCGATCGCGCTGCGCATCAGCTCGGAGGCGGGGACGCGCTCACGCGGATCGGCGTTGAGCCGGCTGAGCTCGGAGCCCGGGCGAAAGCGCGAGAGCGCGGCGTCATAGGCGACGAGCAGCGCCTCGACCGCGTCGGCGGCCTCGGCGGGTGTCGCCAGTCCGGCCCGGGTCGGATTGCCGACGACGACCCGGATGTGCGTGCCCATGAGCGCGAACTCGCGATCGACGGGCGCGGTGCCCAGGGCGTCGTGGGGCCCGGAGGCGGTGTCGTGGGTCGTGGATCGGATCATCGCTGGCTCTCAGTGTGCGGTTCGCGGTCCGAAGGCGCGATCAACGGTCGGTCAAGACTTGGGAAAGGACGGCGGGACGTCAGGAGGTGGCCGTCTGGACGCTCGACAGCGTCGAGCTCTGCGGCACGCTCGCGGTCGTGGCGGTGCTCGAGCCGGTCGCGGCGCCGTGTGAGGCTTGGGCGCCGGAGGTCGTCTGCTGGCCGGCGGCGGCGCGCAGGCCGAGGAAGCCGAAGGTCGTCAGGAAGAGCGCCGCGCAGGTGCCGTAGACGGCGAGCGCGTTGCGCGAGAGGTGGCGGCTGGTGCGCGGCGGGCGGGGTTCGGTGGGGGGCATCGTGGCAGCTCCTGGATCGAGGGAGGGAAAGCGTGGGAGCCAGATTGAGCGGTCACGCTGAGGCGCCGTTCAAGGGAAGCTGTGAGTTCGCTGAGAGCGCCTGAGGCGGCCGGAGCGGCGGCCCAGCGTCAGGAGGTCGAGCTCTGGACCGGCGCAGGCGCGGGGGCCGGCGCGGGGGTGTACACGGGCGCGGGCGCGCTCGCGACCGGCGCGGACGCCTGGACCGGCGCGGACGCCTGCACGGTGGACGGCGACGCCCCCTGCGCGGCCGGAGCCGGCTTGATGACCGTGATCCGCTTGGTGATCACGATCTTGCGCACGACGACCCGGCGCGGCGGCAGCACCTGTGCCACCTTCTTCGGGCCGAGCGCCGGGTCGCGGCCGTCGGCCATCCGGATCGCGAGGAACCCGACCATGCCGACGAACAGCAGCGCGGCGGTCAGGTAGATCGGCGCGACACCGGATGTCGCGGGCCGCGACTTCGGCGGTGATGGACGACGCTCAGGCATCATGCCCCTCCGAACCGTCCCCGTGGTGCCCGCCGTGGGCGCTCGTGCGGGTCTGGAGCTTCTTCTTGGCTGTGCTCACGCTGTGCGTCGCCGCGCCCTGGCCGCCGGGGCCCGAGGCCGCGGGCGCGCCGCTGGTGCGCGTCTGCAACGGGCCCGAGCCCGATGTGGAGGCTCGACCGGACTGCGAGCCGGTCGCGCTGACGACCTGGGCCGTCTGCGAACCCAGCGCAGGGTCGTGGCCGTTCGCCATGCGGATGCCGAGGAAGCCGCCGACCGTGACGAACAGCGCAGCGGTCGTGGCGTAGACCGAGAAGGCGTTGCGCGCACGCGAGCGCCTGCGGGGTGTGTCAGTCATCGCCGCCGCCTCCGTTGTCGTCGCCCTCGCCGCCGGTGCCGGAGCCACCGCCCGCCGCGCCGCTGGTCTTGGTCGACAGCGGCTTCGTGGTGACCGCCGGGGTGTACGCCGGGCGCGTCTGCGCCACTTGCACCGGCTGCTGGACGGGGACCGGCGGCGGGGCGGCGGCCGGCGTGCTGTGAACGGCGGGCCGCTTGGGCTGCTCGTGCCGGACGACCTTCACCGTCCGGCGCACAACGACGGTGCGCACCTCGACCGGGGGCGGCGCCGGCGCCTGCGTGGTGGTGACGCGAGGCGCCGTGCTCGCACCCAGGGCGACGGCCCCGAGGGCCCCCAGGGCGACGAGCGTTGCGCCTCCGGCGATCTGGCTGCGCGTGAACATGGCGGCCATCATGCGCCGGCGCCGGGCAACGCCCCGCCAATCCTGGCACAAACTTCGGCAAAACCCGCAGGAGCCCGCCTGGGACGCCGGTACGCTGGATTCATGCCCGGTCCGCGGATTCTGGTCGTCGAGGACGAGGCGTCGATCGCCGAGCCGTTCGCGCGGCTGCTTTCGCGCGAGGGCTTCGAGCCGACGATCGCGCCGACGGCGGCGCGTGCCGTCGCGCTCTACGAGCGCGAGGCGCCGGACCTCGTCCTGCTCGACCTGAACCTGCCTGACGGCGACGGGCGCGACGTCGCACGCGAGCTGCGCTCGCGCTCGGATGTCCCGATCATCATGCTCACCGCGCGCGGGACCGAGACCGATCGTGTCGTCGGCCTCGAGATCGGCGCCGACGACTACGTCGTCAAGCCGTTCTCCACCGCGGAGGTCGTCGCCCGCATCCGCGCCGTGCTGCGCCGCACGGCGGCGCGCGAGGAGGAGGGCGTCGACGGCGTGCCCGGCGAGCCGATCGAGATCGACGAGCTGCGCATCGACCCCGCGGCGCGCCGCGTGTTCCTCGGCGACGAGGAGCTCGAGCTGAGCCGCAAGGAGTTCGAGCTGCTGCTCGAGCTGGCCCGTCACTCGGGGACTGTCGTCACGCGCGAAGATCTCATGGCGCGCGTCTGGGACGAGAACTGGTTCGGCTCGACGAAGACGCTCGACGTCCACATCGGGTGGCTGCGCCGCAAGCTCCACGACGACGCATCCGAGCCGCGCTGGATCGACACGGTGCGCGGCGTCGGCTTCCGCTTCGCGGCCCCGACGCAGGACGGCGAGCCGTAAGCCTCCGACGCGGCCTCCTGCTGGCGCTGGCCTACGTGCTGGTGCTGGCGATCGTGGCGCTGCTCGTGCCGCTCGGCTTGAGCCTGCGCGATCGCGTGGACGCCGAAGTCCGTCTGCAGGCCCGCAGCGAGGCCGAGGTCGTCGCGGCGCGCGCGACCTCACTGATCAGGCCGCCCCGCGTCACGCAGCTGGACGCGCTGGCAGGGCGGGCCGCGAGGGCGGTGCGCGGGCGCGTGCTGATAGTGGGGCGCAACGGGCGGCTGCTGGCCGACTCCGCCGGGGCGCCGCGGGGGGCGCGGTACGCGAGCCGTCCGGAGATCACGTCCGCGCTGGGCGGCACGGTCGCCCAGGAGCGGCGCAACTCGAAGACGCTCGGCGCGGAGATCCTCGCCACCGCCGTCCCGGTCTTCAGCGGCAACGGCGTCGCCGGGGCGGTGCGCGTGACGCAGAGCGTCGCGTCCGTGCACAGCGCGGTGCGGCGCACGTGGGTCGGCTTGGGGATCATCGGCGGCGTCGTGCTCGCGCTGGGCCTGGTCGCCGGCTCGATCATCGCGCGGCGTGTCTCGCGCCCCATCCTGGCCCTCGACGGTGCCGCCCGCCGGGTCGCGGACGGTGACCTCACCGCGCGCGCCGCCGTCGAGGGCAGCGCCGAGCAGCAGGATCTCGCGCGGACCTTCAACAGCATGACCGAGCGGCTCGCGCTGCTGCTCGCCGCACAGCGCGAGTTCGTCGCGGACGCCTCGCACCAGCTGCGCACCCCGCTTGCCGGGCTGCGGCTGCGGCTCGAGGAGGCGCGCGCCGAGGCGGCGACGCCCACGCAGCGCGAGGACCTCGACGCCGGGCTCTCGGAGGTCGACCGCCTGGCGGAGATCGTCACCGACCTGCTCGAGCTCAGCCGCGCCGGCGAGGGCGGCCGGCCGGCCGCCACGACCGACCTCGCCGCCGCGGTGCAGCGCGTCGCCGACCGCTGGGCCGGCCCCGCGCACGACGCCGGCTGCGAGCTCGACGCGCGGGCCGGCCGTGGCGCCGCGCCGGTCACGTGCCATCCTGCCGACGTGGACCGCATCCTCGACGCGCTGATCGAGAACGCGATCGCCTACGCGCCGGGCAGCGGGATCCTGGTCGAGGCCGACGGGAGCACGATCCGTGTGCGCGATGGCGGCCCGGGCCTCGCCGATGGCGAGGACGACGCGGTCTTCGACCGCTTCCACCGCGGGTCGGCGGGCCGCGGCGGCCCACCCGGCACGGGGCTGGGTCTCGCGATCGCACGCGAACTCGCCCGCCGCTGGGGTGGGGACGTGACGCTCGCCAACGCGCCCGGCGGAGGGGCGCTCGCGACGGTGACGCTGCGACCGGCCGCGCCATGAGCGCAGCGCCCCGCCTTTGCTCCGGCTTTCACCGCGGAGGCCTAGCGTGCGCCGCGTGAATCCCTCCCGGGTCACCGTCGTCGTGCTGCTCGCGCTGTTCGGTCTCGTGCTGGCGGCGGCCGTCACCTACACGGCGAGCAGGATCGTCTCCCAGCCGATCGGGCTGGCGGCCGAGCCGACGGACATCGGCGAGTCGCTCGGTCCGCGCCCCCGCCCGGCGACGGGCCAGGCGCCGCGGGTGATCACCCGCACCACGACGGTTGAGGTGACCCCGCAGCCGACCACGACGGCGACCACGACGCCACCGGCCACGACCTTCACGCCGTCGACGACACCGTCCGGACCAGCAACCTCGGGCGGCGAGGGCGGCGAGGGCGGCGAGCGCCCCGGGACGCCGGAGCCGTCGCCGGGCAGTCCCGGCTACACGGGGCGCGGCGACGGTGACGACTGATCAGGAGCCGGCGGGCGGCTCAGGCGGGCGCGGCGGGGCGAACGAGTCGCCGGTGTCGGTGCTCGCATCGGCGGGCCGGGAAGGCGCCTCGGGTGCCTCGAGCGTGCCGGCCGGCTCGCGCGGCACGAGCGCCCGAGCGTCGGCGGCCTGCGTGAACGCCGGCCATTCCTCGGTCATCAGCAGGTAGTACGGGCCGGCGCGGTGCACGTAGCTCAGCCCGAGGTGCAGCATCTGGTACAGGCCGTAGGGCAGCCGGCCCGTGACCACGATCACGAACCACGCGATGATCGCGCCGATCTCCGCGACGATCCCCATCGCGTAGGCGATCAGGTAGACCGGGATCATCAGGATCAGGCGGAACAGGACCTTCAGGCGGTTGTAGACGGGCAGCGGCGGCCCGAGGTGCAGCTGGACGGGGTAGCCGACGTCCTCGGAGCCCGAGAAGCCTGGCCAGCGGTCGGTGGCGAGCAGCGCATAGCCCGCGACGTACGCCGAGTAGCGCTCGAAGCCGGCATGGAAGTCGTAGAGGCTCTGCGGGTAGCGCCCGGTGAAGAGCAGCGCGAACCAGGAGATGATCACCGTGAAGAACACCGCGAAGCCCCAGAGGCCCAGCAGGATGGCGGGCGGGATCACGAGAATCAGCCGGAAGAAGGTCGTCAGCCGGCTCTGGCGCTCCTGGTAGGCCATCTCGAACGCCGGCTGGCGGCTGAGCGCGGCGGGCTGGGTGGTCATGCGTGGCTCCTCATCAGGCTTCGACGCGGGATTCAACACCCCGCACCGGCGGCGCATCCAAGCCGAGCTGCGCGTCGAGCTGCCGCACCAGGTCCAGCGCGAAGTCGACGCAGCGGCGCCGCTCGTCGCCGACGCCGACCGCGATCGCCGGCCATCCGCGCCCGCGCGCCACGCCGGCGCCCGTCGCATCGGGCGCGCTGCGCGTGCGCGCCGGCTCGGGCAGATCCATCGCGGCGGCCTGCGCGGCGGCGCAGAGCTGCGGATGGAGCGCGGCCGCGAGCACGAGTCCGTTGCGCCGCCACCAGACGACGCCCTCGCCGGCCGGCGGCCAGGACTCGAGGTCCAGCAGCGCGACGTCCTGCGGGCGCATCCCACGCCGGCGGCGGCCGTCGAGCCAGCGCCGCAGGCCTGCGGCGTGCGCGGATCCGGCGCCCGCGAGGACGACGGCCACGTCGAGATTGCGCGGGGGGGCGGCGTCGAGCCGGTGCACCAGCTCGACGGCGGCCTGCGGGGCGCGGTCGTCGCCGACCGGTGCGGCGACGCCCTGATCGAGGAAGCCGGCGACTGCCACGAGCAGGACGATCGTCGGGACGAGCTGCACGGCGCCGATCCACCCGTCGCCGACGCCGGCGAGCCGCACGCCCGCGCAGCCGGCGACGAGCGCGAGCGACGCGATCGACAGCGCCAGCAGCGGCAGGCCGAGCCGGCGCTCGAGACCCTGCCGGGGCCGGTCGACCGGCGCGGTGACGATCAGCGTCACCGGCCGCGCGCCCGGTCGCGGCGGAGGCGGCGAGACGACGTTCTGGCTCGCGCGCGCCGGCGTCAGGCGGCGCAGCAGCGGCATCCGCGTCAGGTCCCCGATGGCGAGCACCAGCGCGACGCCGGCGACGATCACCCCGGCGAGGGCGCTGCCGACGGCCAGCACGCTGGCCACGACGCCGGCGGCGGCGCACGCCGCCTGCACGAGCCACCACGCCGGGCGCACCCACAGCGGCTGCACGCGTGCCTCGCGTCCGCCGGCGCGCAGCCGCGCGGCGAGATCCAGCGCCAGGCGCCGCTCGGCGTCGGTGCCGGTCGTTCCGCCGCTCGCCTCGTCGCCGCCCATGCGGCCGGGGACACTAGTGTTCCGAGCCGTTATGGACGCCATCGAGCTCGTCTACGCCGGGGCCGCCGAGCAGGCGCGCCTGATCCGCGACGGGGAGGTCACCGCGCGCGAGCTCGTGGAGGCCACGCTCGCGCGGATCGAGGCCCTGAACCCGCGCCTCAACGCCTACCGCGTCGTGTTCGCCGACCGCGCGCTCGCCGAGGCCGACCAGGCCGACGCGCGCAGCGCCGCCGGCCAGGAGCGGCCGCTGCTGGGCGTGCCCGTGTCGATCAAGGACGACGCCGACGTCGCCGGCGCGACCACCGCCTGGGGCAGCCTGGCGACGAGCGAGGAGCCGCGCCGCGCCGACTCGGACGTCGTGACGCGGCTGCGCGCCGCCGGTGCGATCGTGATCGGCAAGACGCTCACGCCGGAGCTGACGATCTGGCCATTCACCGAGACGCTCGCGTTCGGCGCGACGCGCAACCCCTGGAACCGGGCCTACACCCCCGGCGGCTCGAGCGGCGGGGCCGGAGCGGCGGTGGCCGCCGGGCTGTGCGGCGTTGCCATGGGCTCCGATGGCGCCGGCTCGATCCGCATTCCGTCCTCGTTTTGCGGGCTGTTCGGCATCAAGCCCCAGCGCGACCGTATCTCGCTCGGGCCCGAGCACCGCGACGCGTGGCACGGGTTGTCGGTGTACGGGCCGCTCGCGCGCCATGTCGCCGACGCTGCCCTCTTCCTCGACGTGACCGCGGACGAGGTGCCCGCGGGCGGCTTCGCCGCGGCGCTCGAGACGCCGCTCGAACCGCTGCGCATCGCGGTCTCGGTGAAGCCGCCGCCGGGGGCGATCACGAAGCTCGGCGACGCCCAGCGGCGCGCGCTCGAGGAGACGGCCGACGTCCTGCGCGAGCTCGGCCACGAGGTGTTCGAGCGCGAGGTCGACTACCCGCCCGCGGCGTTCCTGACGGTCGTGGCGCGTTACCTGCGGGGGATACGCGACGACGCCGCCGGGCTGCCGCATCCCGAGCGCCTCGAGCGCCGCTCGCGCGCGATGGCGCGGCTGGGGGGCCTGATCTCGGACGCCCAGCTCGCCAAGGCCCGCGGAGCCGAGCCGGCGATCGCGGCGCAGATCAACACGATCTTCGACGCCGCCGACGCCGTGCTGCTGCCGGGGCCCGCCGGTCCGCCGTTCCGCATCGGCGAGCTGCAGGGCCGGGGCGCGATCTGGACGCTCAACGCCGTCGCATCCAGGGTTCCGTGGTACGGCATCTGGAACGCGATCGGCCAGCCGGCCGCGTCGGTGCCCGCCGGCTTCGACGCCGCCGGCCTGCCGCTCTCGGCCCAGCTCGCCGGGCGCCCCGGCGATGAGGTGACGCTGCTGCGCCTGGCGGCACAGCTCGAGGAGGCGCGCCCGTGGGCCGCCCGGCGCCCGCCGCTCGACGGCCCGGCGGCGGTGCCCGGCGCGTGAGCGACGCGGAGCTGCTGCAGGCCGCCGAGGAGGCCGCGCGCGCAGCGGCCGAGGTTCTGCTCGCCTACCGGCGCGGCGGCGGCGCCGGGGTCGTGCACGCCAAGAGCACGCCGACCGACCTGGTCAGCCAGGCCGACCTCGACGCCGAGCGGGCGATCCGCGCGGTGCTCACGCGGCTGCGCCCGGATGACGCGATCCTGGGGGAGGAGGGGGACGACGTCGCGGGTACGAGCGGCCTGCGCTGGGTCGTCGATCCGCTCGACGGCACGATCAACTACCTCTTCGGCATCCCGCAGTGGTGCGTGTCGATCGCCTGCGAGGGCCACGTTGCCGTGATCCTCGATCCGGCGCGCCCGGAGTGCTTTCGGGCCGTCGCCGGCGGCGGGGCGACGCTCGACGGCGCGGCGCTGCGCGCCTCGCAGGCGGATGACCTCGCGACCGCACTCATCGCAACCGGCTTCGGCTACGACGCCGCCGTGCGCCGCGCGCAGGCCGAGCAGGTCGCGACTCTGCTGCCGCAGGTGCGCGACATCCGCCGCATGGGCAGCGCGGCGCTCGACCTCGCATGGACGGCCGCCGGGCGCTACGACGCCTACTACGAGCGCGGCGTGCAGCACTGGGACGTCGCGGCCGGGCTGCTGCTGTGCGCGGAGGCCGGCCTCGAGTGCCGTGAGCTTGAGCCACGCGGCGCGCTGCCGGCGGGCGTGCTCGTGGCGCCCGCCGGAATCGCCGACCCGCTGCAGGCAGTCGTCGGGTGACGGACTACCCGCCGCGGTGGAAGACACGGTCGGGCTCGACCGTGAAGATGATCCGCTGCTCGCCCTCGCGGCGGTACGGGTAGCTGTCGACTCCGAGGTACTTCTTTGCCAGCGCGTCGATGTGCGCGTCGGCGCCGTCGTGGGTGTCGGCGACGACCCGTCCCGTGATCGAGACGAACTCGTAGGGGTCCTCGTGGTTCGGCACCGTGAGCGTGACGCGCGGGTCGCGGCGGACGCTTGCCGGCCAAGCGCGCCCCTCGGCCGAGTTCAGCGTGATCGTGCCCGCCTCGTCGATGCCGAGCCACAGCACGACGCCGAGGATCGTCCCGTTCGGCCGAAGCGTCGAGAGGGTTGCGAAGTTCGGCCTGCGCAGCAGGTCGATCGTGCGCTGCTCCAGCACTGCTGCCATGGGGGCCTCCGGGTCGAGAACTGGTTGCGCAAGCAATCATACGCGGCGAGACGCCGCCCCTGCCCCGGCCGACTAGGCTGCGCGTCGATGCTGCACACGGCGACCGGCTGGTGGATCGAGGAGGCTGGCGCGCCGTCGCCGGCCGCGCCGCTCGAGGGACCCGCCGAGGCGGACGTCGTGATCGTCGGCGGCGGCTACCTCGGCATGTGGACCGCCTGGCACCTGCTCGGGCGCGAACCAGGGTGCCGCGTCATCCTGCTCGAGCGCGAGCGCTGCGGGCTGGGCCCGAGCGGGCGCAACGGCGGGTTCGTCAACGGCTACTGGGGCGCCGTGCCCGAGGTCGCCCGGCGCTTCGGGTACGAGCCGGCGGTGCGGCTTGCCCGCGCGGCGGACGCGTCGATCCGCGCGATCGGCGAGTTCTGCCGGAAGGAGAAGGTCGACGCGTGGTACCGCGCCGCGCCGGAGGTGACGATCGCCACGACGCCGGCCCAGGATGGCGCCTGGCGCGAGGAGCTGGCGGTCCTGCAGGCGCTCGGCCACGGCGAGGAGGAGGTCGAGCTCACGCGCGAGCAGGTCCAGGCGATCTGCCGCTCGCCGGTCTTCCGTGGCGGAACGATGCAGCGCACGGCGGCGACCGTGCAGCCCGCGCGGCTCGCGTTCGGCCTGCGCGCCGCGCTGCTCAGGCGCGGCGTGGCGATCCACGAGGACACCGAGGTGCGCTGGATCGCGCGCCATCGCGCGGGCGTGGAGGTGCGCAGCGCCGGTGGGCGCGTGCGCGCCCGCAGCGCGGTGCTCGCCGTCAACTGGCGGACCGGGCGCTGGCCGGCGTTCAGCCGGGAGCTCGGCATCGCGTCGAGCCACATCGTGCTGACCGAGCCGGTTCCCGACGTGCTCGCGGAGATCGGCTGGACGGGCGGGGAGTCGCTCGCCGACCACCGGCGCCTGCTGCACTACTTCCGCACCACGCGGGACGGGCGCATCGCGTTCGGGTGGGGCGGCGGCAGGATGGCCCGCGGGCGGCGCCACGACGCCTATCTGGACGTCGACACCGAGGTCATCGGCCGCGTGGCTTCGACCCTGCGGCGGTTCTTCCCGCAGCTGCAGTCGCGCGAGCTCACGCACGCCTGGGGGGGTCCGATCGACGTGGCCCCGCGGCGCCTGCCGATCTATCGCAGCTCCGGCGCGGTGCACGCCGGATGGGGGTTCACCGGCCACGGCGTCGGCCCGAGCCATCTCGGCGGGCGCATCCTCTCCGGGCTCGCCCTCCGCGAGCGCGACGAGGTCACGACGCTGCCGGTCGTGGAACCGGCGCCGCGGCACTTCCCGCCCGAGCCCGCGCGCTGGGCGGGGGGGTCGCTGATCCGCGCCGCGCTGATCCGCAGCGACGAGCGCGACGAGCGCGACGAGCCGGCCGGGCCGGTGCTCTCGGCGGTCACCGCCCTGCCGCGGCTGCTGGGGATGAACCTCCCGCGGTAGCGCTCCCCCTCCGGCGGTGGACGCGCGTGCGCCCGCGCCGCCGCGCAGGGTACCCTCGCCACACCCGCCCGGGTGCTGGAACTGGAATACAGGATCGGCTCAAAACCGATTGCCCGAAAGGGATTGTGGGTTCGAATCCCACCCCGGGTATCAGGGTGATTCCGGCTCAGGCGTGCGCCGGGAGGGCGAAGTCCTCGCCCTCGTCCTCGGGCCAGTGCTCGACCTCGACGTTCCATTCCTGGCGGAAGCCGTAGAGCGCCGCGACGAGCAGCAGCGCCTGCACCGGGACGAGCAGCGCCGTGATCGTCCCGAGCACGTTCGCGTCGATCGACGTCTGCGCGTAGGCCGGCGCGTCGCGGCTGAACCACGAGGGCACTGCGATCGCGGCGAAGATCAGCATGATCATCGCGAGCGCGGCGACCACCGGCAGGACGCCGCGGTTCCAGCGCACGATGTACCAGGCGAACAGCAGGTACAGCACGATCCAGACGATGCTCACGAAGGCGACGCCCTGCAGGGCGCTCCAGCCGCCGAAGGTCACGATTGCGATGAGCGCTGCCGAGACCACCAGCAGGATCGCGATCACGACGCGGGTCGTCTTGCTCTCCGGTTTGTCCCGGTTGGGGTGCTCGATGATCGGCTGACCGTGGTGCTCGGGCGGCTTGGTCATCGCCGGGCGACCTTACAATGCGCCGCGGTCGCGCGCGAGTGCCCACGATCACGGGCAATCCGCCCGCGCGCGGCGCGCGGGCGTGGTGGAACTGGCAGACACGCCGGCCTTAGGAGCCGGTGCCGCAAGGCTTGGGGGTTCGAGTCCCTCCGCCCGCATCGAGTCGAATCGAATCGCACGGCCCGACCAGGTCGCAGCGGTCGGCCTGCCCCTGCGCGGTTCCTCACTGCCGTGCGGTAGGTTCGCCGCCCGCATGCGCCGCCCGTGGTCCCAGCATCGCTGCATCGTCGTGCTCGCCGCCCTTGCAGTGGCGCTCGTCGCGCCTGCGACAACGGCGCAGGCCAGGGAGAACCCGTGCGTGCAGGCAGCATGGCGCGGCCTGCGCTGTCCGGACCTGGTCATGAGCCGCCCGCGCGATGTGACGACCGACACGGTCTACGGGCGCACGGTGCTGCGCAGCCGCTCGTCGATCAACAGCGTCGGGGCGGGGCCGGCCGAGCTCGACGGGACGAAGTTCGCACCGTTCCTGATGCACGCCAGCCAGCGGATCCAGCGGCGCTCCGGCCCCCCGCTGGTCGTGCCCACGGCGGCGACGCTGCGCTTCAAGCTGATCCCGGGGCAGGGCGGCTACTGGAAGCTGCGCGACGCCGCGCGCATGGAGCTCTGGTCGCTCGGGCCTGGCGACGTGCAGCGCCGACTCGTGCGCACGAGCCCGAAGCTCCACTACTGCCTGCGTGACCTGCAGCGCACGCATCCCGCGCTGCCCGGCTCGCCGGCCTCGGCGTTCTACCCCGGCTGCAACCAGGACCCGTCGATCACCCACGTGCGCCTGGGCACGTCGCCCGGTTGGTCGGACATCTATCCGGCGACCTACTACGAGCAGTGGATCGACGTCACCGGGCTTTCCGGGCGCTTCGCGCTCGTGCACGTCGCCGACCCCGAGAACGTGATCTTCGAGTCCAACGAGACGAACAACGCCGCGCGCGTGATCGTCGACCTGCCGTCCGGCCGCGTCGTCGGCTGACGGGCCGGCAGCGCTCAGCCGAAGCGCGCCCGGTAGGCAGCGACCCAGTCGCGAGCGATCAGCCGCTGCGCACGGCGCAGGCTGATCTTCCCGGCGCACACCTCGGCGTGCAGCGCGTCCTCGAGGCGGTCCTTGCGCCGCGCGCCGGAACCCGCCGCCTGCGGCCAGAGGTTCGCGCGGGCGTTCGTGCCGCCGAGCTCGAGGCTCACGAGATGGTCGAGTTCGCCGTTGCGCCCGTTGAACGCGGTGACGACCCCGTAGGCCGCGTAGACGGCGTCGCGGCTGGCCTGCGAGACGTTGCGCACGCGCCCGGCGTAGCCCGGCGTGCAGACGACGGCACGCGTCGCGTGCGCGTAGCGGGCGCCCGGCGTGCAGGCCGGGTCGGGCAGGTCGCCGTGCACGACGCACCCGGAGCGCCGGCGCGCCGGGCCGAGCAGGATCGTGGGACCCAGCCGGCGCGGGCGGGAGCCCGTGCCGCCGCCGGGGCGTCCGCCGTGCTGCCGGTGCCAGGCCGCCGAGCACGGGCACGGCAGCGACTCGCAGTAGATGCCGTCGCCGTCGGCGTCGCGCGTGTCGGCCGCGCGCTGCGCAGCGGCCTGGTTGGGGAAGTCCGCGCAGGTCGCGGCGCGCGCATGCGGAGGCCACGCAGCGGCGGCGACGGCGACGAGCAGCAGCGCCGCGAGCAGCGCTCCCAGGCGCAAGCGGCGACTGCGCAAGGACGACACGCCTCCGATGCTCGCGCGCCGTGAAGCCGGCGTCAATCGTGCGCCGGGTGCTGCGCGGTGCCCTCGATGTGAACGAGCCCGCCCGCATGCTCGTGGTCGACCTGCAGCGTCGTGTGCTCGATGCCGAAGCGCTCGTGGAGCATCCGCTCGAGCTTGCGGCGGTGCTCGTGGCAGTCGCAGCCCTCGCGCACGAGCACGTGCGCGGAGAGGGCGGGGAACCCGGACGTGATCTCCCACACGTGCAGATCGTGGACCTCGACGACGTGGGGGGCGCTCGCCATCGCCGCGCCGATCTCGCCCGGGTCGAGGCCCTCGGGCGCCGCCTCGAGGAAAATCCTGGTGGTGCGCCGCACGAGCCGCAGGCCGCTGACGAGCATCGGCACCGCGATCAGCAGCGAGGCGATCGGGTCGGCCCGGTCGAAGCCGGTGGCGAGGATCACCAGCGCGGCGGCGATCGTGCCGAGCGACGCGTAGGCGTCCATCACGTTGTGCTGGAAGGCGCCCTCGACGTTCAGGCTCTCGCGGTTCGCGCGCGCGAGCGCGAACGCGGCCGCGCCGTTGACGACGAGCCCGGCTGCAGCCACGACCAGCACGGGGCCGGCGTCCACCACGCGCGGCGTGATCAGCCGCTCGATCCCGCCGACGACGATCAGCGCGCCGAGGATGAGGAGCGTGAGGCCGTTGAACTGCGCCGAGAGGATCTCGGCGCGCTTGTAGCCGTAGGTCAGCGAGCCCGCCGGGCGCCGGAGCGCCAGGCGCGCCGCCGTGAGCGCGACGGCGATCGCGGCCGCGTCCGTCAGCATGTGCGCCGCGTCGGAGAGCAGCGCCAGCGAGTTCGCAAGGACGCCGACGACGACCTCGATGACCATGAACGCGACGTTCAGCGCCAGCGCGAGCGCCAGCATGCGCAGGTCGGTCTGCGCCCCGACGGTATGGGAGTGGTCGTGGTGGTGGGCGGGCATCGAGTGCGCGGTGTCGCCGCGACGGTAGCGCGGCGGCAGCGGCCGGTACCATGGCCAGCGCGCATGGGGGAGTGAGTTAACGGCTATGCGCGCGGTCTCCAAAACCGTGAATCCGGGTTCGAATCCCGGCTCCCCCGTCGCAGCGTCGGGACGCTGAGCGGCCCCCCTCTGCGCGAGCCCCGAGCGGGACGGCCGTCAGCCGGTGGGCGGCTCGGCCTCGCGCGCGGCGCGCAGGAGCGCGGCGAAGTCGCCGTCGCTGCCGGCC
>DATKLF010000159.1:0-8585 GCA_035542555.1 Solirubrobacteraceae bacterium
GGCGGCGCGGGCAGCGCCTCGATCCCCGCCCGCACGTCGTCGATCTGGCGCCGCAGCCGGGCGGCCGCCTCACGGACGGACGCGCTCAGCGCGCCGAGCTCATCCTCGAGGGCGTCCAGGCGCGCAAGCGCCTCCTCGCGCGGGTCGTCAGCGGCGTGGCCGGTCATCGTCGTCCGGGAGCGTAGAGGGTGCTCACGCGAGCCGCGCCTCTTCCCCGCGCCCTGCGACGAGCCCGTCGCGGATCAGCCCGTCGAGCGCGCGCTCCAGCCGCCGTCCCTCGATGCCGGCGGGCAGGGGCTCGCCGGCCGCGAGCGCCGCGACCACCCGCCCGCGCACCCAGCGGTTCGTGTCCTCGAAGCGCTCACGTGCGCCGGCCGGGGCGCGCGGGGCGACCTCCACCCGCCCGCACGACGCGCACCACGCCGCCACCGGGCAGGCCTCGCAGCGCGCCTCGCGCGCGCGGCACACGGTCGCGCCGAGCTCCATCGTCGCCTGGTTCCAGGCCGCGGCGTCGGAGGCCCCGGCGAGCAGCTCCTGCGGCCCGCCACGGCCGAGCCGCCGGGCCACGCGGCGCACGTTCGTGTCGACCGCCGCGACGCGCTCGCCGAACGCGAACGCGGCGACCGCCGCCGCCGTGTACGCACCGACTCCCGGCAGCGCCCGCAGTCCCGCCGCGGTGCGCGGCCAGCCCTCGCGCGCGACGATCGCGCACGCCTCGTGCAGCCGCACCGCGCGCGCGTTGTAGCCGAGCCCGACCCATGCGGCGAGAACCTCGCCGCGCCTGGCCGCGGCCAGCGTGTCCTCGGTCGGCCAGCGCTCAAGCCACGCCTCGTAGCGCGGGACCACGCGCGCCGCCTGCGTCTGCTGGAGCATCACCTCCGAGACGAGGATCGCGTACGGGTCCGTGGTGCGCCGCCAGGGCAGGTCGCGGCGCTCGCGCGCGTACCAGGTCAGCAGCGCCTCGTGCACGGGCGGCAGCTAGAGCGCGACGCGAAGGACGTCGGTCATCGTGAAGTCCTCGCCCTTGAAGAGCAGCGGCTCGGCACGGCTCACCGCCAGGGCGTAGGAGAAGCAGTCTCCGAGGTTGAGCCCGGCGCGGTCGCGCCCGCGCCCGTACCGGCGCCAGGCGCTGCGCGCGCGCTCCGCCTGCCTCGCGTCGACCGCGACGACAGCTACGCCGCCGCGATGGAGGAGCAGGTCCAGCTCACGTCCGCCGGCGCTTCCCTGGCGAGCCTCGACGACGATGCTCGCCTCGACCAGCGTCACGGCTGAGAGGACCGGGCTCGCGCTGGCGGCGATCGCTCGCGCGAAGCGCTCGGCCTCCGGCTCACCGAAGAGGACGGCGACCAGCGCGGAGGTGTCGACGACCATTACGCCGGGAGGCCGTGCTCGTCGTACCCGATGATCTCGTCCGGTGTGCGCGAATCGAGGACCGGCAGCGTGGCGGCACGACGGGAGATCTCCATGATGTCCTCGAATCGTCGGTCGGCACCCCGAGCAGCGCCGAGCCGGTCGAGACGCTCGCGCACCGCGGCGCGCACCGCCGCGGTGATCGTCTCGCCGGTTACTTCAACCAGCTCGCGGACCAGCTCGTCGGTCTCCTGGTCTTTGATGTTCAGCGCCATGGAAGAAGGAAGATTATCAGGTTGATTCTTCCTTCACCAACTCGATCCCCGCGTCGGTCAAGGCCGCCCGCTCGCGGCGCAGGTCGCGGATCTCGTCGCGCAGCCGCGCGGCGTATTCGAAGCGCAGGTCGTCGGCGGCGGCGAGCATCTCCTCCTCGAGTTCGACCAGCGTCCGGTCGATCTCGTCGGGCGCGAGGTCCTTGGCGCGGCGGCGCTCGGAGCGCCGGCGCCCCTTCGGCACCTTGCTCTCGGCCGTGAGGAACTCGGCGATGTCGCTGACGCCCTTCGTGATCGAGGCGGCGGTGATGCCGTGCTCCTCGTTGTAGGCGAGCTGGATCGCGCGGCGGCGGTCGGTCTCCTCGATCGCCGCGCGCATCGCCGCCGTCTCCTTGTCGGCGTACATGATCACCGTGCCCTCGATGTTGCGGGCCGCGCGCCCGATCGTCTGGATCAGCGAGGTCTCGCCGCGCAGGAACCCCTCCTTGTCGGCGTCGAGGATCGCCACGAGCGTCACCTCGGGCAGGTCCAGACCCTCGCGCAGCAGGTTCACGCCGACGAGCACGTCGTACTCGCCCAGGCGCAGGTCGCGGATGATCTGGATGCGCTCGAGCGTGTCGACCTCGCTGTGCAGGTAGCGCACGCGGAAGCCCATCTCGAGCAGGTAGTCGGTCAGGTCCTCGCTCATCTTCTTCGTGAGCGTGGTGACCAGGACGCGCTCCTCGCGGTCGACGCGCGCGCGGACCTCGTTCATGAGGTCGTCGATCTGGTTGCGCGTCGCGCGCACCTCGACGGCCGGGTCGACGATGCCCGTCGGGCGGACGATCTGCTCGACGATCCGCGCGGCGTGCGAGCGCTCGAACTCGCCGGGGGTGGCGCTGACGAACACGATCCTCGGCGTGATCGACAGGAACTCGTCGAAGGTCTGCGGCCGGTTGTCGAGTGCGCTGGGCAGGCGGAACCCGTAGTCGACAAGCGTCGTCTTGCGGCTGCGGTCGCCCTCGTACATCGCGCCGAGCTGCGGCACCGTCTGGTGGGACTCGTCGATGAAGCAGACGAAGTCCTCGGGGAAGTAGTCGATCAGGCAGTACGGGCGGTCGCCGGGCCGGCGGCCGTCGAGGATGCGCGAGTAGTTCTCGATGCCGTTGCAGAACCCCATCTCCCGCAGCATCTCCATGTCGTACTGCGTGCGCTGGCGCAGGCGGTGGCTCTCGAGCAGCTTGCCCTCGGCCTCGAGCTCGGCGCAGCGCCCGTTCAGCTCGCGGCCGATCTCCTCGACCGCGCGCTCCATCGTGCCCTCCTTGACGTTGTAGTGCGTCGCCGGCCAGATCCCGACGTGCTCGATGTCGTCCTGCAGCAGCTCGCCGGTCAGCGGGTCGAACTCCTGCAGGCGCTCGATCTCGTCGCCGAAGAGCGTTGCGCGGTAGGCCGTCTCGGCGTAGGCGGGGAAGACCTCGAGCGCCTCGCCGCGCACGCGGAACGTGCCGCGGCCGAGCGCGGTGTCGTTGCGCGTGTACTGGATCGAGACGAGCTTGCGCAGCAGCGCGTCGCGGTCGACCGTCGCGCCCTTGGCGAGCAGCTGGAGGTTGCCGTCGTAGGTCTCGGGCGACCCCATGCCGTAGATCGCCGAGACCGACGCGACGATGATCACGTCGCGGCGGGCGAACAGCGCGGCGGTCGCGGCGTGGCGCAAGCGGTCGACCTCCTGGTTGATCGCCGAGTCCTTCTCGATGTAGAGGTCCTTGCTCGGGACGTACGCCTCGGGCTGGTAGTAGTCGTAGTAGCTGACGAAGTACTCGACCGCGTTGTCCGGGAAGAACATCCGGAACTCGTTGCACAGCTGCGCGGCGAGCGTCTTGTTGTGCGCGAGCACGAGCGCGGGCCGCTGCAGGCGTTCGATCGTCCCGGCCATCGTCATCGTCTTGCCGGTGCCGGTGGCGCCGAGCAGCGTCGTGAAGCGATCGCCCGCCTGCACCGCCTCGCTGATCTGCGCTATCGCCTGCGGCTGGTCGGCGGCGGGCGTGAAGGCCGCGTCGAGGCGGAACTCGGGCATCACCGCAAGGGTAGACCCCGCGCCCGCCGTCCCGGCGGTGTTCTCAGGCCCGCAGGCTGCGCACGTGCACGGGACGCGTGACGCGCTTGGTGTTGCCGGCGCCGTCGGTCAGGGTGATCGTCAGTGTGGCGGCGCCGGCGCGCACCCGCTGCGGGATCCGGACGTCGATCGCGTGCGTGCCCGTGCCGAGATTCGCCGAGGCACTCGCGAGCAGGGTTCCCGCGCGCGTCAGGCGCGCCGCGGCCCTGACGTGCTCGGTGGCGCTGATGCTGGCACGCAGGCGCCGCCTGCCCGAGACCTTCAGCGACGTGACCGAGGCGAGCTTCGCGCCGACGCTCGTGTCGCCGGCGGTCGTGCCGCCTGAGCCGGGGGCTCCCGGCCCGCCGGCGCTGTCGTTGCCCAGCTGGCTCGTCGTCTTCGACACACCGACGCTGAACTCGGCCGCGTAGCCGCTCGCGTTGTCGCCGGTCGGCTGCAGCAGCAGCGAGCTGTCGCCGCCGTAGATGCTGTCGGTGACGTCCGTGGTGTCCGGGGTGGCGCCGTGCGCGCTGTAGCGCGGGTCGGCGATCACCGTCTTGTTCTGGGCGTCGGTGAAGAAGAGCTGCGAGGTGAACTCCAGCGTCTCGGTAGCCCCGTCGTAGACGCGCACCTTGTAATGGATGTGCACGGCGCGGCCGCTGTACCAGCCGGGGTAATTCGTGAGGAACGTCACCTTCCCGTCGCTGTCGGTCGTCTGGTAGCCGCGCAGCCACTTCTGGCCGGAGGTGTTGTTCGCGGCCTCGTCGGAGTACAGGCCGTTGTTGTTGCAATGCCAGATGTCGACGATCGCGCCCGAAAGCGGGCGGCAGTCGTTGTCGGCGTCGAAGACGTGCATGGTCAGCGTCAGCGGGATGCCGACCTGGCTCTCGCGCACGTCGCTGCGGTTGAGCTTCTCGTCGACGAAGTACGGCCCCACCGTCTTGGCCGGCGTCATGATGCAGGTGGCTGCCAGCGCCTGCTCGGGCGCCGCCTCGAGCCCACCGGACCCCGGCCGCACGCCGCCGATCAGGACCGCGAGGCCGCCGGCGCCGGCCGCGCCGATCATCTGGCGCCTGGTGATGTGGGTGTGCGTCATCGTCGTTCTGTTCCTCTCGTCGTGTCCGGGTCCGTCGGGCGTACACGATCGCCGGCCGGCCTTGGAGCCGTCTGAGAGCCCCCTGGGCAGCGCCGTCCAGCGGATGTCCACCCGCATCTCACAGAACGGGGCGAACCGCGTCCTGTGAGGTGGAAGCGCGTTTCGAGCCGGTCGGTGCTCGGGCGGGCTCCGTGCCCTCATCCCCCAGGAAAGGACATCCCACATGAGCAGCACACTCAGGAAGGCGCCGGCGCTCGCGCTGGTCGCCGCCCTGTTCGCGGCGGCACCCGCCGCTGCCCACCAGGGCGGTGGCCCCGGCGGCGGCGGCGCCGGCCAGGCGTCCTCGCGCGTCGTGCTGAAGGCGCGCTCGGCCGTGCGCGCCGTCGACCTCGCAGGCCAGCGCCTCGACGATGGCGACACGGCCAAGGCGATCTCGCAGCTCGCCGCGAGCCGCAGGTACCTCGCGGCGGCGCAGAAGACGGCGCTCTCGAAGCTGTCCGGCGACACAGGGCCCGGCAGCATCGCCGTCGTCCTGCGCGCGGAGGGCTCGATCGCGGTGCAGGCCGCGGGCCTCTTCGACGGCCAGGACGGCGCGACGGTCGACGCGCTCGCCCAGACGCTGAAGCTCGCGCTCGACGACCGCGACGCCGCGGTCGCCGCGATCACCGCGCTCGACGACAGCGCCGAAGTGGACTACGTCGGCGCCTACTCGATCGTGTCCGACAGGATCGCGGACGAGCTCGACGGCTACGACGGCGCGATCTCCGACGACACGCTGTCGGCCGACGCCAAGACGGCGCTGACGGCGGCGAAGACGCAGGCGACCGCCACGCAGACGGCGGTCGAGGCGCGCATCTCGGCGCTCGACGACTCGTCGAGCAGCGGGAATGACGACCAGGGCGACGGCCCGCCGCCGGGGGGCCATGGCGGCCGTGGCGGCGGCCCGGACGCCGGCGGCGACTTCGGCGCCGGCGGGTTCTGAGGCTGATCGGCCCGAACAGCCGATCGGGGGTCAACGCGGTGCGGGGCCGACGGCGACGCCGGCCCCGCATCGTCCGAACGTCCAGGCGCGCGCCCGATTCTCAGCGGCCTCTCAGGGCCGCGCCTGAGCATGTCTCGTGCCCGATGAGCCCTCAGGCACCTCCACGCGCACTGCTGCGCATGCTCTCCGACGAACGCCTGGCGCGCCTTGCGGCCGGCGGGTCGGAGACGGCGTTCGACGTCATCCACGACCGCCATGCGGGCGCGCTGACGGCGTGCTGCCGCGCGATCGTGCGCCACGAGGACGACGCGCTCGACGCGCTCCAGAACACGCTGCTCAAGGCGTGGTGCGCGATCGGCCGCCGCGGCGACGCCCCGGTGCGCGCCTGGATGCTGCGGATCGCGCGCAACGAGTCGATCGCCGTGCTGCGCCGGCGCCGCGCGGTGAGCGAGCTGCGCGACGAGCTACCCGACCACCGGCAGGACCTGCACGAGAGCGCCGCCCGGCGTGCTGAGCTCGCACGGGTGCTCGACGGGCTGGACGACCTCCCGGCCCGTCAGCGCCAGGCACTCGTGCTGCGCACCCTCGGTGACGTCGGCTACGCCGAGATCGCCCGGATCCAGGACACCAGCCAGGACGCCGTCCGCCAGTCGGTCTCCGTCGCGCGGCGCTCGCTGCGCCGTGGGCGCCTCGCCGGGCTCGCGCCGGTGCCGGCCTGGCTCGCCGAGCTCATGGCGGCGACCGGCGGGGGCGGCGCAACGATGCCCGGCTCGGTCGGCCGCGTCGCCGTGGCGGTCACGGCCACGATTGCGGCGGCGGGGTCGCTCGGGACGGCTGCGCTTCCGCACGCGCGTCATCGCAACGAGGCGGCGACCGCGGCCGTCCCCGCCCGCACGTCGCACGCGGCGGTCGCCGCGCCCGCGGCCGGCACGGGCCGGGCCGTCGCCGCGGCGCCCCGCGGGAGGAAGCTGCGCCCCTTCTCGACGCGTCGCGTGCGGCTCGCGCCTGCGCAGAACGCCGGCATCCGGTTGCTGCGTACGGCACGCGGTGACGCCCCGCCGCGCTCCCAGCGGGGCCGCCTCCCCGACGCGGATCCAGGCGCCGGGCATTCCGCCCCACCTGCCGGTGACGGTTCCGGCCCCGACGAGGCCGTGCGCGTTGATGCCGCGGGCCGCGTCGCGGCCCCGCACAGAGCGGGCCGGCGGGACGGAGACGGTGGCGGGGGCGGCGGCAGCGGCGCGGCCCAGGACGCCCGCCCGCCCACGCAGGCCATCGGGGCGACGGACGGCGTCGCGCCTGCGCCAGACGCGGTGGACGGAGGCGACGGCAGCGGCGCCGGCACCGGGACCGGCGCAGACACCGGCACCGGGACCGGCGCCGGCATGGGGAGCGGCGCGGGCGCGCCAACCGTGAGCACCGGAACGGTGCCCGCGGGACCCTCCAGGGGCTGACTCCACCACCGAACGTCCCTCACGACCCCGCAGAGGCGGCAACGCGGGACGCTCGACACGGACCCCCGCGCCCGCCCCACCACCGAACGTCCCCCGCGACCCCGCAGAGGCGGCAACGCGGGACGCTCGACACGGACCCCCGCGCCCGCCCCACCACCGAACGTCCCTCGCGACCCCGCAGAGGCGGCAACGCGGGACGCTCGGCGCGGGCGCCCCGCGCCCGCCCCACCACCGAACGTCCCCCGCGACCCCGCAGAGGCGGCAACGCGGGACGCTCGGCGCGGGCCTCCGCACCCGCCACCACCGAAGGCGTGGGCCGACGCCCTCGGGGTACCCGAGGCGCCGTGGGATCCGGGCGGACCCTAGTAGCCGAGCTCGCGGGCGTACGAGTGGCGGTAGCGCTCGCGCGCGGAGAGGACCTTCTTGACGTAGGCGCGCGTTTCGGCGTACGGGATGTCCGCGATCCGCAGCGCCGCGCCGCCCCAGCGGTCGGCGTTCCCCGGCCCGGCGTTGTACGCCGCCAGGGCGGCGACCTCGTTGCCGTCGTACCGGGACATGAGCTCGCGCAGCAGGTAGGAGCCGTAGGAGATGTTCACCTGGGGTGTCGCCAGGTCGGAGGTCACGAACTTCGTGCCGCCGGAGCGCCGGGCGATGTCCGCCGCGGTCGCGGGCGTGATCTGCATGAGGCCCTCGGCGCCCGCGCTCGAGGTGCGGCCGGGGACGAAGTGCGACTCCGCGTAGATCACCGCGGCGATCAGCGCCGGGTCGAGGTCCTTCTCGGCCGCCTGCTGGCGGATGATGTCCTCGTGCTGGAGCGGGAGGGTGATCTCGTTCACCGCGTGATGGAACACACCCTGGAGCGTGAGCACCGCGACGACCAGCAGCGCGGCGGCACCGAGCGCGAGCCCGAGGCGCCGGCGGCGGGTCGCGGCCCTGCCCGCCGCGGCGCGGCGGCGCGGGCGTGCGGCGGCGGGATGCGTGTGGGTGTTCATCGGCGCAGCTGCTGCAGGATGACGGCCAGAGCGGACTGCAGATCCTCCGGCGACCCGTCGTTGCGCACGACGAATGTCGCCCGCGCCGCCTTCTCCTCCTGGGTGAGCTGTCGTGCGGCACGCTCGTCGACGGCCTCGTGCCCGCGGGCCGCGGCGCGCTCGGCGCGCACGCCCTCGTCGGCCACGACCGCGATCGTCGCGTCGTACGACGACTCCATCCCGGCTTCAAACAGCAGCGGTGTCTCCACAATAGCGGCGACTGGGGGCGGGTCGCGCCGCTCGAGCTCCTCGCGCCAGGCTGCGACGCGCGCGCCGACGCGGGGCCACAGGAGCCCCTCGAGCCAGGCGCGCTCGTCACGGTCGGCGAAGGC
>DATKLF010000160.1:0-2441 GCA_035542555.1 Solirubrobacteraceae bacterium
GAGTAGACGACGCGCACGTCGCCGCCGGCGGCCTTCACGGCGAACAGGTCGCGCCGGCTGCCCGGGACGCGCAGCATGTCGCCGAACGAGCAGAAGATGACCTCCGGGCGCGCCGCGATCTCCAGCGCGCGGTCGATCATCTCGACGGGCGTGACGCAGACCGGGCAGCCGGGGCCGTGGATCAGCTCGACGCCCTCGGGCAGCAGCTGGTCGATGCCGTTGCGGATGATCGAGTGCGTCTGCCCACCGCAGACCTCCATCATCGCCCAGGGCCGCGTCGTCGCCTGGCGGATCTCGGCCAGGAGCTTCGCCGCGAGCTCGGGGTCGCGGAACTCGTCGAGGTACTTCACGGCGCCACCTCCCCCGCGCTCAGCGCCGTGCCCGGCGGCGCCGCGGCCACGTCCGCTGCGCCGAGCTCCTCCTCGAGCACGCCGAGCTCCTCGAACAGCGCGAGCGTCTCGAGCGCGGAGGCCTCATCGAGGCGCGTGATCGCAAAGCCCGCGTGGACGATGGTGTAGTCGCCGACGCCGACCTCCGGCACGTACGCAAGACAGACCGTCTTGGTCACGCCCCCGAAGTCCACGGTGGCCATGCGCGTGCCGTGCTCCTCGCGCACGGCGACGACGCGGCCGGGGATCCCCAGGCACATGCGCTCACCTCCTCGCCGGCGCGGCGCCGGCGATCGCGGCCTGGCCCAGGGCCAGCCCGCCGTCGTTGGCAGGGACGATGCGGTGCTCGAGAACCTCGAGCCCGCGGGCGCCGAGCTCCTCGCGGCACAACCGCGAGAGCAGGGCGTTCTGGAAGACGCCGCCGGTCAGGCCGGCGGTGCGCAGGCCGCTCGCGTCGGCGGCGCGCAGGGCGGCGCGCGAGGCCGCCTGCGCGACCGCCTGGTGGAAGCCGAGCGCCAGGCGCGCACGATCGGCGCCGGCGCCCAGGCCGTCGAGCAGGCCGGCGAGCAGCGGCCCCGGGTCGAGGACGCCGTCGCCGTCGAGGGCGAGCTGCAGGCGATGGCCCGTGCCACGGGCCCGCACGGCGAGCGCCTCGAGCTCGATCGCCGCCTGCCCCTCGTAGGTGACGCGATGGCGCACGCCCAGCAGCGAGGCGACGACGTCGAAGAGGCGGCCCATGCTCGTCGTCGGCACGACGCCCGTGCCGCTCTGCACCTGGCGGGCGACGATCCGCCGCTCGACCTGGTCGCAGGCGCGCCAGGGCGCCGTCCCCTCGGCCGGCAGCCCGCAGGCCTCAAGCCAGGCGAGCGCGACGCGGCAGGGGTTGCGCACCGCGGCGTCGCCGCCGGGCAGCGGCAGCTCGGCGAGGTGGCCGGCGCGCTCGAATCGGTCGTAGCCGGCGACGAGCAGCTCGCCGCCCCAGGCCGCGGGGCCGCCGGCCAGCGCAGGGCCATAGCCGGTGCCGTCGAAGACGAGCGCGATCAGCGGCCGCTCGCCGTCCAGGCCGTGCTCGGCCATCAGCGAGGCCGCGTGGGCATGGTGGTGCTGGACCTCGACGAGCCGCGCTTCGCCGGCATGCTCGCGCGCCCAGCGGCGCGAGAGGTAGCCGGGGTGCATGTCGGTCGCGACCACCTGCGGCTCGATGCGGTACATCGCGCGGAAGGCCGCGACGCTGCGCTCGAGTGCGCCCAGCGTCTCGAGGTTCTCCAGGTCGCCGATGTGCTGGCTCATCCAGGCGTGCGTGCCGGAGGCCAGGCAGAAGGTCGCCTTGAGCTCGCCGCCGACGGCGAGCGTCGGGGCGACCTCGCGCGCCAGGCGCAGCGGCAGCGGCGCGTAGCCGCGCGAGCGGCGCACCGGCTGCTCGCGGCCGCCGACGATCCGCACGACCGAGTCGTCGCAGGGGAGCTCGATCTCGCGGTCGTGGACGAGGAACGCATCGGCGAGGTCGCCCAGGCGCGCCGCCGCCTCCTCGTCGTCGGTGCAGATCGGCTCGCCCGCGCGGTTGCCGGAGGTCGCGACGATCGCCGGCGGCGGCGCCACGTCCGCGCCCGGCACCTGCGTGAGGAGCAGGTGGTGCAGCGCCGTGTAGGCGAGCAACACCCCGAGGTCGGGGTTGTGCGGGGCGACGTGCGCACAGACCGGGCAGCCGGGCGCGCGCGGCGCCAGCACGATCGGGCGCGCGGGCGCGCTGAGCGCCGCCTCGTCGGCCGCGCCCAGCTCGACGAGCGTGCGCGCGGCCTCGAGGTCGCGGGCCATGACGGCGAACGGCTTGTCGACGCGGCCCTTGCGCTCGCGCAGCAGCAGCGCGGCGTCCTCGCAGGTCGCATCGCAGGTCAGGTGGTAGCCGCCGAGCCCCTTCACCGCGACGACCCGGCCGTCGGCCCACGCGCGGTGCACGGCGGCCAGGCATGCGTCGGTGCCCGTCAGCACCTCACCGCCCGCGCGGAAGGACAGCTGCGGCCCGCACTGCGGGCAGGAGATCGGCTGGGCGTG
>DATKLF010000161.1:0-8555 GCA_035542555.1 Solirubrobacteraceae bacterium
GCGCGCGGGCAGCGCCAGAGCACGGCGTACCCGCCCAGGCGCATGTGGCGCCAGAAGGAAGGGATCGGGTCGTGGTCGGGGGGGATCCAGGTCGCGACGCCGGCGATCGGATCACCGATCAGGTCGACGTGGCCGCCGCCCGCCTCCGCCTCGGAGGCGCGCAGCCCCTGACGCAGCAGCCACGTCGCCGTGCGCAGCGCCGGCGCCGGGCCGAGCATGTACTCGACCGCCGGGTCGCGCTGGAAGGCGCGCCCGAGTACCGCAGAGGCCTGCGCCTCATCGCGGCTGGGCTCATAGACGCGCAGCTCGCTCATGCAGCGCGCTCGGTCACCAGGTGCACCTCTCCGGCGTCCAGCGCGGCATGCCCGCCGTCCGCCAGCTCGACGACCAGTCGCCCCGCGCCGTCGACCCCCGCGGCGACGCCCGCGCCCTGAGCCCACGCGACCCGGCGACCGCGCAGCGCGTCAAGCGCACTCCAGGCGGCGAGCAGCGACGCGGTGTCGAGCTCCAGCGCGGCCTCGAGCTCGACCAGCACGCGCTCGCAGACCGCTGGCACGTCGCGGACGGGCAGGCCGAGGGAGGCCGCCGTCGCATGCAGCTCGGGGGGCAGCTCCTCGACGTCGACCGCGACGTTCACCCCGATGCCCACGACTGCCCAGGCCTCCTGCATCCGGCCCTCGGCGAGGATGCCCGCGACCTTGCGCAGCTGCCCGTCCGCGCCCTGAAGGACGACGTCGTTCGGCCACTTGAGGCGCGCCTGCGGGCCGCAGGCGCGCGCCACCGCGACGCCTGCCGCCAGCGGCACGAGGTCCGGCGGGTCGCGCAGGAGCACCGACATGAGCAGCGCCTGCCCGGAAGGCGCCGACCAGCTGCGGCCCTGGCGCCCGCGGCCGGCGGACTGCGCGCCGGCGGTGATGAGCGTCCCGTGCGGCGCCCCGGCGGCCGCCAGGGCCTGTGCCCGGTCGCTCGTGGACGTCGTCGAGCGCAGGTGCACGTGGGGATGACCGAGTGCGCGCGCCATGCCTATGCGGGTCCGATGCGAACCTCGGCGTCCAGCACCAGGTCCAGCCGCTCGGCCGCCGATCCGCGGTTCACGGCCAGCGCGAGCGTCCGGTAGGCGTCCTCGTAGACGAGCAGCCGCCCCTCAGGCACGTCGGCGAACGTCGTCGCGTAGACCGCCTCGGACGCGTTGACCCTCATCGGATGGCCGAGCCGCAGCCCGAAGGCTGCGAGCTCCTCGTGTTCGACGTCCAGCACGACGTTCCCGAAGCGGTCGAACGCGATCGCGTGCGCGACGAGCTCGTCGCCCTCCGCACGTGCGAGGGGCATGTCGAGCGTCACGAGCTCGTCGGGGTCGACGGGGTCCCCGGCGTCGGCGAGGTGCACCCCCGCGGCGAGATGGGCGGCGACGGGCGCGAAGATGTCCCGGCCGTGGAACGTGGCCGAGGTCGGCTCGAGCCGGTAGGACGAGCGCGTCAGGTCGACGGCCTCGACCGCGCCGCCGAAACGGCGCGCGGCAAGCGACAGCAGCCCGTTGTCGGGACCGACGAGGATGCGGTCCTCATCGGCGGTGCGCACCGCGATCGCGCCGCGTTCGCCCCCGACCTCGGGATCGACGACCGCCAGGTGCACGCCAGCCGGGAAGTACGGAAGCGCGCGGCGCAGGATGATCGCCCCTGAGCGCACGTCATGGCGCGGGACGCCGTGCGAGACGTCGAGGATCCGCGCGTCGGGCGCGATCCGGGCCATGACGCCGTGGCAGACGCCGACGAAGTCGTCGGCGTGGCCGTAGTCGGACAGGAAGGTGATCGTCCCGCGCGCGGCCATGCCGTGGGCCCTTCACCCGGCGGTGAGCGGCACCTGCGGGTTGGCGGGATCGCGTTCGCTGATCCCGTGGGGTGAGCCGTAGTCGGCGAGCAGGTCGAGGAACGGCACCGCGTCGAACGCCTCGGGCCCGAGCACGCCGGCGCCCGACCAGGTGCCCTTGGCGAGCAACTCCATCGCCACGACCGGGTTGATGGCCGTCTGCCAGACGACCGCCTGGCTGCCGTCCAGCGCCATCGTGTCGGCGTTGTCGGAGACGTGGTAGATGTAGGTCGCCTTCGGCTCGCCGTCCTTCCCCTTGCCGGTGACGAGCAGCCCCGCGCACGTCTTGCCGGACATGCGATCGCCGAGCTCGGCAGGGTTCGGCAGCGCCGCCGCCACGACGTCGCGCGGGCTCACGCGGTGGCCGCGCACGTCGATCGGCGTCGTGCGGTCCAGGCCCAGCAGGTGCAGGGTCTTGAGCACGTTGATGAACTGCTCGCCCAGTCCGTACTTGAAGGTCACGCGCCCGCAGTCGACCCAGCGCGGGATCAGCAGGACCTCCTCGTGCTCGACGTTCACGCACTCGACCGGGCCGATGCCCTCAGGGAACTCGAAGACCTCGGGCTCGGAGAACGGCTCGGTCGTGTACCAACCACGGCCCTTCTCCCAGATCACCGGCGGGTTCAGGCATTCCTCGATCGTCGTCCAGATGGAGAATGTCGGCGCGAACGCGTAGCCCTCGATCGCCAGGCTCGCGCCGTCGCGAACCCCCGCCTCATCGATCTCCGAGAACAGGTGGTCGGCGGCGTAGCGCGCCGCCACGTCCGCGAACCCCGGCTCGACGCCCATCCCCAACAGCGCGAGCTGGCCGTTGGCCTCCCACTCCCCGGCGCGCTCGAACTGTGCGTCGCCGAGCTTGACGCCGCAGAGCTCGTAGGGCTTCTCAGGGTGCGGGGAGGAGAGCGTCGCGGCCATGTCGATGTACGTGCAGCCGGCCCGTAGCGCGGCCTCGAAGATCGGCGGGTTCAGGCGCGGGTCGCACGCATTGAGGATCACGTCGGCCTCCTCGATGCGGGCGATGTCGACGATCGCCTCGACGTTCGTCGCGTCGAGCGCCGCGGCGGCATAGCGCGGGTCGCCGAGGCGCTCCACGGCGCCGGCCGCGCGGTCATGCTCGACGTCCGTGAGCACGAGCCGGTCGAAGAAGTCACGCCGCCGGGCGATCGCGGCCGCCGCGACCCCGACGCCGCCCGCGCCGATGATGAGGATGCGCATGCCCTGAACCTATCTAACCGTGCCGTGAGGCCGGTCGCTGCACGGCGGCGTCCGCGACCAGCGCCTCGACGAGGCCCTCGGGCGTGTGCTCGGCCGCCTCGACGGCGACCTCGGCGCCCAGCTCGCGCAGCGCCGCGCTGGTCGCCGGGCCGATCGACACGATCCGCGGGCCGGCGAGCGTGCCGGCCGCCGCGTGCAGGAAGCGGGCGCTCGAGGCGCTCGCGAACGTCGCGTAGTTGGCCCCGAGCGCGGCGGCGCGCGCCGCGTCGGAGAGCGGCTCGGCGACGGTGCGGTACAGCGCCAGGACATCGACCTGTGCGCCTCGCTCGCGCAGGGCGGCGGGCAGCAGGTCGCGTCCCTCCTCGGCGCGGGCGATGAGCACGCGGCGCACAGGCACGTCGATCAGTGCCTCGACGAGCGATTCCGCGACCGCGCGATCGGGCAGGACGTCGGGCTCGATCCCGCGCTCGCGCAGGGCGCGCGCGGTGCCCGGGCCGATCGCCGCGATCGCCGGGCCGGCCAGCGCGCGGGCGTCGCGTACGCGGCCCAGCAGCTGTTCGACGCCGTTGGGGCTCGTGACGCACAGGAGGTCGTAGCCGGCGAGGTCCGGCACGCGCGCGGCCAGCGGCTCGATGCGGATCGCCGGTGCCTCGACGACGTGGGCGCCGAGGGCGCGCAGCCGCCCGGCGAGCTCGCTCGCCTGCGCGCGCGCCCGCGTCACCGCGACGCTCACGCCCAGCAGCGGGCGGGCCGCGGCGAGCCAGTCGAGCCGGTCGCCGAGCGCGGCGACCGGGCCGACGACCGTCAGCGCGGGTGGCCCGACGCCCGCCTGCTCGGCGAGCCCGGCGACGGTCGCCAGGGTGCCCCTGACGACGCGCTGGCCGGCGAGCGTCCCGCGCTCGACGACGGCGGCGGGCTCGTCGGCGCGCCGCCCGGCGGCGATCAGCCGCTCGCAGATGCCCGGCAGCCGGCGCACCCCCATGTACAGCACGAGCGTCCCGGGGAAGGCGGCGATCCGCGCCCAGTCGACCTGCGCATCCGGTTTGCCGGGGTCCTCGTGGCCGGTGACGAACGCGACCGCGCTGGCCAGCCCGCGGTGCGTCACAGGGATGCCGGCGTAGGCGGTCGCGCCGATCCCCGCGGTGACCCCCGGCACGACCTCGAACGGGATGCCGTGCTCGCGGCAGGCGAGCGCCTCTTCCCCGCCGCGCCCGAAGACGAACGGGTCGCCGCCCTTGAGCCGCACGACGCTGCGGCCGGCGCGCGCGTGGGCGAGCATCAGCGCGGTCGTCTCGTCCTGCGGCACGCTCTCGCCGTGGCCGGCCTTGCCGACGTCCACGAGCACGACGTCCTCGCGCGCGCCCGCGAGGGCCGCCTCGGGGATCAGCCGGTCATGCAGGATCACGTCGGCCTGCGCGATGAGCTCCAGCGCGCGCAGCGTCATGAGGCCGCCGTCGCCGGGCCCCGTGCCCACGAGGTGGACGGTCCCCGGGCCGGCGCTCACCGTCCGAGCACCTCGTCGGCGCCCGCGGTGAGCAGCCGCGCGGCGACCGCCTGACCGGCCGCCTCGGGCGCCCGCGCGCCGTCGTCGCGCACGAGCTCGTCGGCGATCCACGCCGAGCCGTCGGTGCGCCCGACGAACGCGCGCAGGCGCAGCGCGTGCCCCTCGAGCTGCGCGTGCGCGCCGACCGGCGTGTGGCAGTCGGCGCCGAGTGCGCGCACGAGGGCCCGCTCGGCGCGCAGGCAGATGCCCGTGCCGGCATCGTCGAGCCGGCGCGTGGCCGCCTGCGCGCCGGCGTCCCCGGCGCGCGCCGTGATCGCCAGCACGCCCTGGCCGGCGCACGGGACGAGCTCGTCCAGCGTCGCGGTCGCCTCCGCGCCGCGGCCGAGCCGCTCCAGGCCCGCCCGCGCGAGGACGATCGCCTCGTAGTCGCCTTGGGCGAGCCGGCGCAGGCGCGTGTCGACGTTGCCGCGAAGCTCGCGCACGTCGAGGTCCTCGCGCAGCGCGCGCAGCTGCGCGGTGCGCCGCAGCGAGCTCGTGCCGACCCGTGCGCCCGGCTCGAGCGCGTCGAGCGACGACGCGCCGCAGAGCGCGTCCAGAGCGCTGGCGCGTGCGGGCGTCGCGACGATCGCGATCCCAGGGTGCAGCAAGGCGGGCACGTCCTTGGCCGAGTGCACGGCGACGTCGATCTCGCCGGCCAGCAGCGCTGCATCCAGCTCGCGCACCCAGCGCTCCTTGTCGAGCGCCGCGCGCTCCCGATCGCCGGTGGTCGTGATCGCGACGAGCTCACCGCCGAGTGCGTCGGCGACGGTCCGGGCCTGCGCGAGCGCGAGCGCGCTGCCGCGCGTGCCCACGCGCAGCGTCACGAGCGCCGGCGCAGCGGCCGCACGTCGGCGTCCGGGCCCTGCGGGCCCGCCGCCGCGGCGCTGCTCCCGGCCGCCTCGTTGGGCACCTCGTCGAGGCCGAACAGCTCGCGCAGCACCGCGAGCCGCCCGTGGCCGCCGCCCTGCTCGAGCGCCTTCATGCGGATCGTCGGCTCGTGTAGCAGGCGCTGCATGACCGCGCGGGCCATCGCCTCCACGCGCGCGAGGTCGCGCGGCGAGGCGCTGTCCCAGCGACCGTCGTTCTCGGCGAGCACCTGCTCGACGATCGCGTTGCCGTGCTCGCGCAGCGCGCTGATGGTCGAGGTCGAGCCCTGCTGAGCCATCCAGTGCGAGAAGCGCGTGATCTCGTCCTCGACGATCACCTCGGCGCGATCGCGCTCGGCCTCGCGCACGCCCAGGTTCCGTGCCGCGCTGGCCTGCAGGTCGTCCATGTCGAGCAGCGTCACGCCGGGCACCTCGGCGCACTCGGGCTCGATGTCGCGCGGCACCGCGATGTCGATCAGCACGAGCGGGCGCCCCTCGCGGGCCTGCATCACCACCCGCAGCTCGTCCGCGCCGACGATCGGGTGCGGCGAGCTCGTCGAGGCGACGACGATGTCGGCGCCGAGCATCGCATCGGGGAGCCCGTCCAGCGAGCCGACCTCTCCACCGAAGCGTGCCGCCAGCGAGCGCGCGCGTTCGGCGTGGCGGTTGGCGATGAAGAGGGTCGCGACCCCCTGCTCGGCGAGCGCGCGGGCCGTGAGCTCGGCCGTCTCGCCGGCACCGATGACGATGACGTTGCGCCCGGCGAGGTCACCGACCGTGCTGCGTGCGACGTCGACGGCGATCGACGAGGTGCTGACGCGTGCGGTCCCGAGCGCCGTCTCGGTGCGAACGCGCTTGCCGGTCTGCAGCGCCGCGCGGAACAGGCGGTTGGTGAACGGCCCGGTCGTGCCGGCGGCGAGCGCGGCCTCGTAGGCGCGGCGCACCTGGCCCTGCACCTCGCTCTCGCCGACGATCATCGACTCAAGGCCCGCGGTGACGCGGAACAGGTGGCGCGCCGCGTCGCAGTTGCGCGGCGAGTAGACGACGTCGACGAGCTCGGTCGGGCGGATCCCCGCGCGGCGGGCGAGCTTGCCGAGCAACTCGGCCTCCGCCTCGACCGCGTCGCTGACGACGAGGTAGACCTCGGTGCGGTTGCACGTCGAGATCGCGACGGCCTCGCGCACGACCTCGCGGCCGACGAGCTCGCGCACGAAGCGCTCGGCGTCGCGCTCGGTCAGCGCCAGGCGCTCGCGCATCGCGACGGGCGCCGTCTTGTGCGAGACGCCGATCGCGAGCAGCTCGCTCACGACTCGCCGCCGGCGTTGACGGGCTCGGCGTCCGGCGCCGCCGGGTCGGCCGCGGTGCCCTCGGCGGCCTCCTCGACGAGGCGGTTGACCTCGCTGAGCTCGCGCTCCAGGCGCGCGGCGCGCGTGGCCATCACCGCGAAGTAGACGAGCAGCAGTCCGAGGAAGATCAGGTAGGCCGCTGCGACGTAGCCGCCGTTCGTGGGCAGCTTGTCGCTCACGAGGCGGACACCCGTGGAGCGGCGCTGCGCCCGCGCAGGGCGGCGGCGTCCGGGCCGCCGAGCTTGCGCTTCAGCGCGCGCAGCTGGGCGCGGTTGTGCTTGGCCGACATCTCGTACTTCCAGAGCGTCACGAACAGCAGCGCCATGCCCACCAGGCAGGTGTAGAAGGCGACCTTCATGTCACCCGGCAGGTTCCCGCCCGCGGTGTTCAGCACGCGCGGGTGGATCAGCGGGTTGGCCAGGCGCACCGCGAGGAAGTTCAGCGGCACGAAGGCACCGGCGACGATCGCGAACACGCTCGCGTAGCGCGACTGCTTCTCGGGGTCCTCGATCGAGAAGCGCAGCGGCTGGTAGGTCGCGTACAGCAGGAAGACGATGAGAAACGAGACGAGTGTCGGCTCGTCCCACACCCACCAGGTCCCCCAGGCCGCCTTCGCCCAGATGGAGCCGGTGACGAGCGCACCGGCGCAGAAGATCAGCGACTGGTGGATCGCCGTGTACGAGCGCAGGTCGTGGCGCGGGTCGCTCGTGCGCAGGTACTGGATCCCGCAGACGGCGCCGAAGATGAACCCGCACAGCGCGACGATCGCGAGCGGCACGTGCAGGTAGAAGATCTTCTGCGAGAACCCCTGATCGGGCTCGATCGGCGCGTAGAAGGCGGCCAGCGCGAAGCCGCCGGTCAGGACGACCGCGGTGAGGATCGAGAGGGCGCGAAGGTGCGTCCCGTAGAGCTTGCGCGATGTCGGCATCGACGGGGCGGGCTAGTCCTCGACGAGGAAGTCGAACAGGGCGTAGGCGAGGAGCCCGAAGATCAGATCGTACAGCCCGAGCACCGCCGGCCAGCGCCCGGTGAGCGCGTGCGCGCCGCCGGCCGCCAGCAGCGGCGCGCTCGCGCGCGCGGCCGCGATCACGACCGGCAGCAGCAGCGGCAGCGCGAGGATCGTGGTGATGAGGTCGCGCGCGCGCGTCTGCACCGCGATCGCGGCCACGAGCGTTCCCACGACGGCGATCCCCAGGTCGGCGAGGGCGAACACCGCGAGCAGCTGCAGCCACGTGCCCGCGGACGGCGTCGGGCCGAGCAGCAGCACGGCGAACAGCGGCACCGCAACGACCTCCAGCGCGGCGAGGAAGGCCAGCAGCGCGCCGGCCTTCGCGAACAGCAGCGCCGTGCGGTCGACCGGCGCCAGCAGGAAGCCCTCGAGCCCGCCCTCGTCGCGGTCGGCGACGAACAGCCGCCCGATCCCCAGCAGCGCCGCGAGCGTGAGCGTCACCCACAGGACGCCGGATGCGAGGTCGCCCGCGACCGTGTCGCGGCGCAGCGCGAAGTGGAAGACGACGTAGCTCGTCGCCGCGAACAGCGCCATCGCGACGAGCGTCTGCGGCGCGCGGCGCTCCAGGCGCAGCTCCTTGACGAGCACCGCGCGCGCGGCGGCACCGGTCGACGGCGGCGGCGCGGGGGTCACCGGTAGAGCTCCCCGACCTGCTCGGCGGTGATGCTCGCCGCGGGCGCGAGCAGTTCCTGGCGGCCCGCGCGCAGCCC
>DATKLF010000162.1:0-26410 GCA_035542555.1 Solirubrobacteraceae bacterium
CCTGGGTGATCTCCGCCTGGCGCTCGCGGTTCATCTCGAGCGTCAGGTCGTCGATGACCTCGGCGGCGTTCTCCGAGGCGGTGCGCATCGCGGTCATGCGCGCGCCGTGCTCGGACGCGGTCGACTCGAGCAGTGCGCGGAAGACCGAGATGTCGACGTAGTCGGGCACGAGGCGGGCGAGGATGCCCTCCGGGCTCGGCTCGTACTCCACGAGCGCGCGCGTCGCGGGCAACGGGTCGGCAGGGCCCTCCTCGGCCTCGCTGAGCGCCTGGTCGATCGTGGCGCGCTGCAGCGGGAGCAGCACCTCACGGCGCACCTCCTGCGTGAGCGGTGAGATGTAGCCGTTGTAGAAGACCTCGACGCGATCGACCGACCCGTCGACGTAGGCGCTGCTGAGGTCCGCCGAGATGCGGCGGGCGTCCGCGAACGACGGGCGGTCGGAGAAGCCGACGTAGGCGCCGGCCGGCTCGAGCTTGCGGAAGTTGAGCGACGAGACGCCGCGGCGTCCGGCCGCGAAGTACTGCACCTGCTTGCCGGCCGCCTCGTACTCGGCCGCGGCGCGCAGCGCCGCGCGGATGATCTGCGAGTTGAACGCGCCCGCCAAGCCGCGGTCGCCGGTGACGAGCAGCAGGGCGATCG
Organism: Solirubrobacteraceae bacterium; assembly: GCA_035542555.1. GTDB lineage: Bacteria > Actinomycetota > Thermoleophilia > Solirubrobacterales > Solirubrobacteraceae > F1-60-MAGs163. Next base: position 640 of record DATKLF010000162.1, read on the forward strand.
TCTCCTCCTGCTCGTGCTCGAGCAGGATCGGGTTGCTGGCAAGCTCGCCGCTGGAGGCCGCCTCGGCCGCCTGGCGGGTCATCCGGCGCAGCGCCCCCGCATACGGGCGCAGGGCCGCGATCCGCTGCTCGGCGCGGCGCAGGCGCGCGGCGGCGACCATCTGCATCGCGCGCGTGATCTTCGCGATGTTCTTGACGGAGTCGATCCGCTGCTTGACGTCGCGCTGGGCCATGACGGTCGGTGCGGCGCGCGCCTCAGGCGGTGGCCGCCGCCTCCTCCTGCTCCTCGGCCTCGGCTGCGGGCGCCGCGCGCTCTTGGGTGTGCAGGCCCTCCTCGGCGCGGGTCGTCTCGCCGACGGTCGTCTCGCTGATCGGCTGGCCCTCCTCGTCGAGGTCGTAGCCGAAGTCGTCGGCGTAGCCGGCGACGACCTTGCGCAGCTCGGCCTGCGTCTCGTCGGACCAGTCGCCGCCGCCGATCTTCTCGAGGGTCGGGGCGGCCTCGGCGCGCACGCGCTGGGTCAGGCCCTCGAGGAACTCGTCGACGCGCGAGGTCAGGATGCGGTCGGTGAAGCCGTTCGTCGCGGCGAAGACCTGCGCGACCTGCACCTCGACGGGCACCGGGTGGCGCTCGTTCTGGTTGAGGGTCGCGACGAGGCGCTCGCCGCGAGCCAGCGTGCGCTGCGTGTCGGGGTCCAGGTCCGAGCCGAACTGCGCGAAGGCCTCAAGGTCGCGGTACTGCGAGAGCTCGATCTTCAGGCGGCCGGCGATCTTCTTCATCGGGCTGATCTGCGCGTCGCCGCCGACGCGCGAAACGGAGATGCCGACGTTGATGGCCGGCCGCACGCCGGAGTAGAAGAGCTTCGGCTCGAGGAAGATCTGGCCGTCGGTGATCGAGATGACGTTCGTCGGGATGTACGCCGACACGTCGCCGGCCTGCGTCTCGATGATTGGCAACGCCGTGAGCGAGCCGCCACCCAGCTCGTCGCTGAGCTTGACCGCGCGCTCGAGCAGGCGGCTGTGCAGGTAGAAGACGTCGCCCGGGTAGGCCTCGCGGCCGGGCGGGCGGCGCAGCAGCAGCGACATCTGGCGGTAGGCGAAGGCATGCTTGGTGAGGTCGTCGTAGACCGCGACGACGTGCCCGCCCTTGTAGAGGAAGTACTCGCCCATCGCGGCGCCGGCGTAGGGCGCCATGAACTTGATCGGCGCGGCCTCGTCGGCGGAGGCGGCGACGATGATCGTGCGCTCGAGCGCGCCGTGCTCGGCGAGCGTCTCGGCGAGCTGGACGACCGTCGCCATGCGCTGGCCGATCGCCACGTACACGAAGACGAGGTCGGTGTCCTTGTTGTTGATGATGGTGTCGACGGCGATCGACGTCTTGCCCGTCTGGCGGTCGCCGATGATCAGCTCGCGCTGGCCGCGCCCGATCGGGATCATCGAGTCGATCGCCTTCAGGCCCGTCTGCATCGGCTCGGAGACCGGCTGGCGCTGGACGACGCCCGGCGCCTTGAACTCGGCGGGGCGCACCTCGGTCGTGTGCAGCGCACCCTTCCCGTCGAGCGGGTTGCCGAGCGGGTCGACGATGCGCCCGAGCAGCTGGTCGCCGACCGGGATCTCCAGCAGCCGGCCGGTGCGCCTGACGGTGTCGCCCTCGACGATCTTCTGCCAGTCGCCGAACAGCACGGCGCCGACGTTGTCGGACTCGAGGTTCAGCGCCAGCCCGGTCACGTCGCCGGGCAGCTCGAGCATCTCGAACGACTCGCAGTTCTCCAGGCCATGGATGCGGGCGATGCCGTCGCCCACGGACAGGACGGTGCCGACCTCGGTCAGCTCGGCGCTCCCGGCCTCGAGCCCCTCGATGCGGGACTTGAGGATGCTCGTGATCTCGTCGGGCTTGATCTGCATGGATGCTCCTTGACGTCGCCGGCCTAGGCCTGCGCGACCTGCTTGCGGAAGTGTTCGAGACGGTTGCGGATGGAGGCGTCGACGATCGCGTTGCCGACGCGCACGACGAAGCCGCCGACGATCGAGGGATCGACGGCCGTGCTGAGCTGCACGTTGCGCCCGGTCTGGCGCCCGATCTGCTCGCCGATCCGGTCGGTGACGCTCGCGTCGAGCGGCACCGCGCTGGTGACGGTGACGGGGAGCAGGTCCCGGTCCTCGTCCCAGAGGCGCTGGTACTCGCGCCGGATGCGGAAGATCACCGGCAGCCGGTGGTTCTCGGCGAGCAGGGCCAGCAGATTGGCGACCGCCGGGTCGGCGTCGCGCACGGCCCGCTTGAGGCCGGCCTTCTTCTCCTCGGTCGAGAAGTACGGCGAGAAGAGGAACAGGCGCATGTCGGCGCTGCCCTCGACCGCGTCGGCGACCTGCCCAAGCTGCTCGCCGACGACGTCGAGCGTGCCGCGCTCCTTGGCGACCTCGAACAGCGAGCGGCCGTAGACCTGGGCGATCTGCTCCATCAGTTCCTGCGGTCGCTCAGGGACGAGAAGTCGAGGTCGGCGAGCGCCTCGTCGACGAGACGGCGCTGATCCTCACCGGTGAGCACGCGGCCCGTGACCTTCTCGGTGGCCATGATCGTGAGGTCGGCGACCTCGGCGCGGATCTGCTCGATCGCGCGGCGCGTCTCCGCGTCGATGTCCTTGCGGGTCTGGTCGAGCAGCTCCTCGCGCTGGACCCGCGCCTGGTCCTTGGAGTCGGCCTCGAACGCCTCGGCGTTCTTGCGCGCGCGCAGCACGATGTCGTCGGCCTGTGTGCGCGCCTCCTTCAGGCGCTCGCGGTACTCGGCGAGCAGCGCCTCGGACTCGCTCTTCATCGCCTCGGCGCTCTTGATCGAGTCCTCGATCAGCGCGGCGCGCTTGTCGAGCGCCTCGCGGATGCGCGGGAACGCGAACTTGTTCAGCACCCACAGCGTCACGAAGAACGCGAGCAGCGTCCACAGCATCAGCCCGAGGTTGGGGCTGACGAGGAAGTTGCTGCTCTGCTCCGCCGCGACGACGGGCTGGGCGATGGCGAGCATGTCGGTCGTCCCGCGCTAGCCGAGGAAGAAGGCGATCAGGCCGAAGATGAAGGCGTAGAACACGATCGCCTCGGTCAGCGCGAAGCCGAGCCACTGGATCGAGGTGATCTCATCCTTCATCTCGGGCTGGCGGGTCACCGACTCGATGACCTTGCCGAAGATGTAGCCGACGCCGATGCCCGGGCCGATCGTGCCGAGACCGGCGCCGATGCCGAGCGCGACGGCCTTGAGGCCCTTGCGCCCGTACTCCTGGGCGACCTGCGAGTCGACGCCCGCCTGGGCGAGCTGGCTGATGATGTGGAGGTCCACGGTTTCGGTGCTCCTTAGTGTTCCGCGGCGACCGCGCCGCCGAGGTAGATCGCTGCGAGAGTGGTGAAGATGAAGGCCTGGAGGGTGGCGACGAGGCCGACCTCGAAGAGGAAGAAGGCCACCGCCATCGTGCCGGTGATGAGCCCCAGCACCGCCGAGCCGAAGATGCCGAGGTTCAGCAGCACGACCAGCCCGCCGCCCATGAAGAGGATCAGCAGGTGGCCCGCCAGGATGTTCGCGAAGAGTCGGACGGAGAGCGAGACGATCCGCACGAAGTGCGAGATCACCTCGATCACAAAGATCGGGGCGACTGCGGCGCCCTCGACGCCGGGGGGCACCCAGCCCTTCAGGTAGGGCACGAAGCCCTTGGCCCGGATCCCCTCGTAGTGGTAGCTCAGGACCACGCAGAAGGTCAGGACGAGCGGGACGGACAGGTTCGCGGTTGCCGCGTAGAGCGCAAGCGAGGGAACGTGCAGGCCGAAGATGTTCACCTTCTCCTGCGTGTTCGTCGGCAGCGGCAGGTACCCGAGCATGTTCGAGAACCAGATGAACAGGAAGATCGCGCCCAGGAACGGGAACCAGCGGCGCAGCATCTTGCCGTCGAGGTTGCCCTTGGTGATCCCCTGGATCAACCCGTAGTAGCCCTCGATGATCGTCTGGAAGTAGCCCGGACGCCCGAGCGCGTTCATGTTCCGAGCGGCCCAGATCATCGTCGCGCAGGTCAGGATCGACGCCACGACGACGTAGAAGACGGCCTTGTTGACCGACAGGTCGACGCCGCCGAGGTGGAGCTTGAGCCACGGCTCCAGCTTGAACTCGTTCTGGGGCTTGTAGTTCTCGTTGATGTTCAGCGCGAGCGCACCGCTCGGCGCGGCGAGCGCGAACGCGAACGGGGCGAGCAGCGCGAGCAGGCGGGCGCGCATCAGGAGGGCTGCTGCGCGCGCGCGCGATCGAAGGGACGAAGGATCATCGTCGTGGCGAAGGAGACCGAGAAGATCACGAGGAAGAGGATGGCGGCGGCCAGGCCGGCGGCGTTGTCGACCATGCCGACGGCGAAGATCGTGACAGCTACGAGCCATCCGCGTCCGATCATCGATCCGGTGACCCAGCCGGCCACATGCTTGGGGTCCGGCGTGGCGAGCGCCCGGCGGTTCGTGTAGCGCTGGATCGCGCGCTGGGCGAGCCATGCCACCGCCCCGCCCAGCCAGCCGAGCAGCGGCCACCCCGCGAGCACGAAGACCGGCAGCGCGAGCGCCAGGATCACGAGGTCGAGATGACGCAGGACGGGGCCCATCACCGCGGGCTCACAGGTCGCGGAAGCGCGAGCGCACGAGCAGGACGCCGAGCACCGGCCCGATGAACAGGCCGAGCAGCCCGAGCGCAACCGGCGCGCCCACCAGCGCGCCGATCCCGAAGCCCACGGCGCCGCACAGCACGATCGTCGCGATCAGCAGGCTGCCCGCCGCCGCCGCGCGCATGGTCGGCTTCGACGGCTCGCTCATGGCGATCGGGGGCCGGTGACGGGTTGGGGAGGCGGGGCATGGGACATGATGCGCGCCGCGCGGCGCTCGCCGGGAACGGCGCGACCCGCGCGGGGACGCGGGTCACTGAGAGGCGAACTCCTCATCCGGGTGTCCGCCGACGGCCCCGGCAGCCTATCGCATCCAGGGACTTTGTGACGGCTTTGTGACACATCGTGACGGGTGCTACGAGCCACGGGCAGGCGCGGGCGACCGGCGGTCCGACCCCCGTCGGCCATCCGTTGGCTGGGCACCGTCACCGCGCGCGTGATCGCGCCCGGCGCGTGATGGCCTGGTGGGGGCCGCTCTAGCCGGCTGCGGCCGCGACGCGCCCTGCGCGCGCCGGACGGCTTGTCGCACGCGCCGGCGCGGCACGGCGCATCGACAGCAGGTGCCCGATCGTGCGGTAGACCTGCTGGTTGACCGCCATCCCGCAGTGCGAGCTCTCCACCTCGACATGGCGCGCCTGCGGATCGATGCAGGCGCGCCAGCGGAGCACGCCGTCGCTGCGCGAGTAGATCGACGTGAGCGTGACCGATGCCGGCAGGTCGTCGTCGAGGTCGGTCCAGAAGTCCATGCAGCAGCCGATGGGATCGAGGCCGAAGGTGTAGGCCTGCCAGCTCTGCTCGCAGGCACTCGCGATCAGGCCCCCGCCGCGCAGGCGCTGGAGGCGCTGCAGGGTGCGGATCTGCAGGCGCAGCAGCGCGTGGAAGTCGTCCATCGTGGCGACGAGGGGCGAGCCCAGCGCAACCACGTGGCCGACGCGATCGGGGTTGCGCACCGCGAGGACGCGCCCGAGCATCCCGCCCCGGCTGTGGCCGATGATCGCGACCTCGCGCCCGTAGCGGTCGCTCAGCCCGACCACGCGCTCCTCGAGGCGGCGCACGGTCTTCTCCGAGCACTCGACGTTCGAGGTGATCCCGGACCGGTGTGCGCGGTAGCCCATGCGCCGCAGCCATTGGATCATGAGCGTCAGGCTGCTGTCGCCCGCCATGAAGCCCGGGATCAGCAGCACGGGCTGCCCGTCGCCGCCGGGGACGCCCTGCCCACGCCACAGCGCGCTCGCCAGCAGGCCCGCAGCCTCGCCGGCTGTCCTGCCCTCGCGCCACAGCGCCGGTCCCCCCGTCACCCCCATCCTGTGGACACTATCCGCTCGTGTAGACGCTGTGTCAAACCGTGCCCCCCGTGGCGCGATGCCGCTCGCCGCGCGGATCACGCCGCTCAGCGGCTGATCAGGTGCAGGCACCGGACGCTCGGGCGGAATCCCGCCCGCGCGTAGACGCGCGCCGCCGCGTCGTGGCCGGGCGTCAGGAACGCCAGATCGGCGCCGGCGGCGAACGCCGCGCGCGCCGCGGCGGCGGTGACGGCGGCGGCGATGCCGCGCCGACGATGGGCCTCCGGCACACCGACGGCGACGATCTCGCTGACGCCGAGCGCGGGCGGCACCCAGGACGCGACACCGAGCAGCTCGCCGCCCGCCGAGCGGGCCAGCACGGTGCCGATACCCCGCCGGCGGAAGCGCTCGACGTGCTCTGCGTCGGGCGGCTCGAGCGCACCGAGGTCGGCGAACGCGGCGCCCCGCGTGGCAAGCACCGCGGCGATGCTCGCGTCCGGGGCGTCCGGCCCGACCGCCTCGATGCGCGCGCCGCCGGCGAGCGGCGCCTCGGCGGTGTCGGCGGGCGCGCAGGCCATGCCCAGCGAGCGCAGCTCGACCTCGAACCCGCGTGCGGTCAGCGCGGGCTCCAGCCCTGGCCAGCAGGCCTCGACGACCTCGAGCCGGGGCTCGCGCCGGCGGGCGCGGAACGCGTCGCAGAGCTCATCGATCGCCTCCGCCGGCCAGCGCGAGGCCCCCGCGTCGGGCACCGCGTAACTCATGAACGGCATCGGGTCGACCGGGTCGATCGCCGCCGTGAAGGGCGGCACGCGGACGAGCTCGCGGTCCGCGTACGCCATCGCGCGCAGCGCGTCCTGGATGCGCTGCGCCTCGTCCGTCACGCTCAGCGCGCCGCGTGCGCGCGCGCGGCGGCGAGCGCCTGCAGCTGCGCGAGGCGGTTCTTCAGCACGAGGTAGGCCGGCCGCGCGGTCCCGTCGGGGTTCATGAGGCCCGAGTCCCAGGTCGCGGTTCCCTGCTGCGCCTGCCAGTCGTAGAGGTACACACGCTGGATTCGCGGGCTCAGCGCGGTCAGCTTGTCGAGCACGAACTGCGTCGCAGCGGCGGCGTGCCCCTCCCCCTCCGGGAACCTGATCCTGCTGTTGTTGTGGCGCGAGACGATGCCGCCGGTCTCGGTCAGCCAGATCCTGCCGGGCACCGCGCGCAGCATCGCGCGCGTGCCCTTGGTCGTGAAGAGGTTCGCGTCGAGGTAGTTGTGCAGGCCCCAGACCGCCGGCTCGCGGTGGGCGGCCAGCCGGAAGGCGCTCGTCCAGGCCTGGATGTTCGGCAGGTCGACGAGCTCGGCCGCGAGGATCGTGCACGTGGGACATGCGGCCTGCATCCCGCGCCAGAAGCGCGCCACGAGGTCCGGGCGCTTGAAGACGGCCTCCCCCGCGAGGTTCGCCTCGTTCCACGTCGCGTAGAGGTGGACCCACGGATAGCGCTGGCGGAACGCCTGGAAGGCCGCCGCGAACTGCGACGGGGTGGGAAGCTGGTGGAAGTCCGTGCGCGAGCGCCCGAAGGTCACGAGGGGGTCGACGCCGGCCGCGCGCGCGGCGTTCAGCCAGGCGTCGATCTGGTCGCGCTGCCAGGGGCTGAAGATGCCGTTCCAGCCCACGAGCAGCCGCGCGTCGCGGATCCCGGTGGCGGTGAACAGCGGGTCGGCGAAGACGGACGGCTGCTGCTCGGCGATGCCGATCGTCGCCGGCGCCGCCGGCGCGGCGGGCTTCGAGGCCTTTCGCCGCTTCTTGGCGGGCGCGGCGGGAGCGGGCGCGTGCCCGGGCGCACGGCGCTGCGCGTTCGCGACCGTGGGCAGAAGCAGCGCGAGCAGCGCCGCGACGATGAGGAGCCGGGTGAGATGCACGGAGGTCGGGGAACCGTAGGGGTCGCCGTGTTGGAACACGGCGACCCCGGGAAGGTAGCGGCCCGGGCCGTCAGACCCGTGCCGCAGGCGATCGGCGGACCGCCCTCAAGGCCCGATCTGCGGCCCGAGGTCGATCCCGACGACCCTCAGGCGACGGGAGAGGGCCGTGTAGGCGAAGTCGTCGGCCTGCGCGTTCGTGTACCCCAGGAACCCCTCGCGCTCGCGGTCGGTGCCCGGCGGGACGAGCACCTGCGAGGCCAGCGGCAGGAGCGCGGCGAGCTTGTCGCGCGCGACGCGCCGCAGGTGCGCGTCGGCACACTTCTGCTGCAGGAACCAGGTGCCGTAGGCGACGTGGCGATGCTCGTCGCGCGCGACGTGGCGAAACCCCTCCAGAAACCCGGGGAGCAGGCCTTCGCGCTCGAGATGGCTTGTGAGCAGGTGCTGGCCGGTGAGCGCGAGCGTCCCCTCGATGACCATCATGTAGACGGTCACGTACTCGACCTTGGCCTCGAGGTCGGCCGGATCGTCGAGCAGCCGGCGATTGGCGGCCGTGAGCTCGCGGTCGAAGAGGACCTCGAACGGCGCGCTGAGCTGCGCGCGAGCCCACGCGAGCCGCTCCTCGAAGTCCCCGTCGACCCCGACGACCTCGGCGAAGAAGCGGTTGAAGAGCTGCGCGTGGCGCGCCTCGTCGACCTGCTGGGAGCAGAGGAACGCCTCCTCGCTCTGGTTCTCGTACGCGCCCACGAGGCCGCCGAACTGCGTCGTCACGCGCTCCTCGCCGATGAAGAAGCCCGACAGGTTCCACGCGAGCTGGCGCCTGGCGCCCTCGGGGATCCGCGCCCAGTCGGCGCGGTCGCGCGTGAAGTCGATCGCCGCGGACATCCAGTGCTGGCGCTCCCACAGCTCGTAGAGCTGCTGGGGGTCCATCAGGTGGATGCTCGGCAGCTGCGACTCGTCGGTGATCGTCCCGACGTCGCCCTGCGTCGTGAGGTCGAGCAGGCTCGCCATGGCGCGATCGTAGGCCGTCGTCATGTGACACTCTGTCAAGACGTCGCCACGGCCCGTGGTAGCCTCGCCTGCATGGCGTCAGCGCAGCGTCGCGGCGGGGCGACCACCGCCAAGCGCGCAGCCGTGCAGGCGGCGGTGCTGCGCGCCACCGAGGAGCTGCTCGCCGAGGGCGCCTCCTACGCGGAGCTCGGCGTGGAGCGGATCGCCACGCGCGCCGGCATCTCGCGCACCGCGTTCTACTTCTACTTCGCGGACAAGCGCGAGCTCCTCATGCGGCTGACCGAGGACGTCACGGCGCTCCTGCTCGAGCAGGCCGACATCTGGTGGTCCGGCGATGGTGACGCGACCGCACAGCTGCGCGTCGCGCTGGCGAACGTCGCCGAGCTCTACGACGAGCACGCCGTGCTGCTGCGCGCGGTGGTCGAGGTCTCGACCTACGACGAGGAGGTCGCGCGGTTCTGGCGCGGCCTGATCGGACAGTTCGTCGAGGCCACGCGCCGGCGGATCGAGCACGAGCGCGAGACGGGGCGCTCCACCTGCGCGAGCCCCGGCCCGGTCGCCTTCGCGCTCACCTGGATGGTGGAGCGCACCTACTACCAGCAGCTCGTCCAGGGTGACGCGATCAGCCGCGACGAGGCCCTGGAGGCGCTGACCGAGGTCTGGGTGCGCACGATCTACGGCGCCTGACGCGCCTGGTCGAGGTCCTCGGGTCGCACGGCGTCGAACTGCCCGGTCTCCAGGCGCGTCGTGACGTCGGAGTCGATCTCCGCCTGGCTGACGTCCGGGCGATGGCGACGCATCCGCGCCTCGCGCAGGCGCTTGAACTTCAGGATCTCCAGGACGTAGACGAGGTAGACGCTGGCGCCCAGCACGACCAGCGCCATCGCCGCGACGATCAGCGCCCAGCCCGTGTTCAGGTTGCCCCCGTTGGTCGAGTAGGGGATGAAGCGCAGGCTGACGGCGAAGCCCGCGACGAGGACCGTCCAGGCGTAGAGGTACAGGACCGTGCGTCGCGGGCTGAAGCCGATCCTGTTCAGGCGATGGTGGAAGTGGCTCTGGTCGGCCACGTACACCGGCCGTCGGTACTTCAGGCGCTTGAGCACGACGAACGTCGTGTCGAGGAACGGGACGGCGAGCACGATGAGCGGAAAGAGGAGCGCCAGCACGGCCTGGGTCTTGACCGCCCCCTCAACCGCGATGCAGCCGAGCAGCAGGCCGAGCAGGTTGGACCCGCAGTCGCCCATGAAGATGCTCGCCGGGGGGAAGTTGTAGACGAGGAAGCCGGCTGCGGCGCCCGCGGTGATCGCCGCGAGCGTCGCAGCGGTCCCGCGCTCCAGGTCGAACGCGATGATCGAGAAGGCGGCCGCGCTGATCGCGCACACGCCCGCGGCCAGGCCGTCGACCCCGTCGGAGAAGTTGACGACGTTCATGACGAAGACGAGCCCGAGCACCGTGAGCGGGCCGCCGGAGTCGCCGAGGTCCAGCGGGCCGATGAACGGCAGCGTGATGTGCCCGACGGTCACGCCGGCGAGCACCGGGATGACCGCGGCGAGCACCTGCCCGGCGAACTTCGCGAGCGGCTGCAGGTCGTAGCGGTCGTCGAGCGCCCCGACGAGCGTGATCAGCGCGGCGCCGGCCAGGACGCCGCGCATGCGGTGGCCGACCGGGCCGTGGAGGTTCAGGAACAGCAGACTCGCGACGAGCACCGCCGCGAAGATCGCCAAGCCGCCGAGCAGCGGGACCCCGCCGGCCGACAGGCCGCGGTCGCGGGGCTTGTCGATCGCACCGATCCGCCGGGCGAAGCGGGCGACCAGCGGCGTCAGCAGCACCGCGACGGCGAAGGCGGCCGCCAGGCCCAGGATCGCGTCGCGATGGGTCATCGGCGCCGAACGCTAGTCACGGCGCGGGCGGATCCGTGATGGGGCCACTACACCGGGGCGGGCGCGCCGAGGTGCTCGTACAGCGGGTGGCTGTCGGCGATGCGCGCCACGCGCTCGGCGAGCTCGGCGCGCTGCGCCTCGAAGGCGGGCGTCAGTGCCGTCGCGATGATCTGGCCGATCTGCTCGAAGTCCTCGGCCTGCAGGCCGCGCGTCGCGAGCGCGCTCGTGCCGATGCGCAGGCCGCTCGTGACCATCGGTGGGCGCGGGTCGAACGGCACGGCGTTGCGATTGACGGTGATCCCGATGTCGTGGAGGCGGTCCTCGGCCTGCCGGCCGTCGAGCTCGGAGTCGCGCAGGTCGACGAGCACGAGGTGCACGTCGGTGCCGCCGGTGACGACGCTGATGCCGTGACCGGCGCCCAGGAGGGCATCGGCGACCGCCTGCGCCCCGGCGACCGTGCGCCGCTGGCGCTCGCGGAAGGCCTCGGTGCCGGCGATCCCCAGCGCGACGGCCTTGCCGGCGATCACGTGCATCAGCGGCCCGCCCTGCTGGCCGGGGAAGACCGCCGAGTCGATCGGCTTGGCGAGCTCCTCGCCGCAGAGGATCATCCCGCCGCGCGCGCCGCCGAGCGTCTTGTGCACGGTCGTCGTGACGACGTGCGCGTGCGGCACCGGGCTCGGGTGCAGCCCGGCGGCGACCAGGCCGGCGAAGTGCGCCATGTCGACGAGCAGGTAGGCCCCGACCTCGTCGGCGATCTCGCGGAAGCGCGCGAAGTCCTGGAAGCGCGGGTAGGCCGACCAGCCGGCCACGATGATCTTGGGGCGGTGCTCCTTGGCCACGCGCTCGACCTCGTCCATGTCGAGGACGTGCGTCTCGGGGCTGACCTCGTAGGCGACGACGTTGTAGAGCTTGCCGGACACGTTCAGGCGCATCCCGTGCGTGAGGTGGCCGCCGTGGGCGAGCGCGAGGCCCATGAGCGTGTCGCCCGGATCGAGCAGCGCCTGGTAGACGGCGGTGTTCGTCTGCGCGCCGGCGTGCGGCTGGACGTTCGCGTGCTCGGCGCCGAACAGCGCCTTGGCACGGTCGATCGCCAGCTGCTCGGCGACGTCGACGAACTCGCAGCCGCCGTAGTAGCGGCGGCCCGGGTAACCCTCGGCGTACTTGTTCGTGAGCACGCTGCCCTGGCACTCGAGCACCGCACGGGGCACGAAGTTCTCCGACGCGATCATCTCGAGCGTGCGCTGCTGGCGCTCGAGCTCCTTGGCCAGCACCTCGGCGATCTGCGGGTCGACCTCGGCGAGCGGGCGGTTGAAGAAGTCGGGCGGCAGCTCGGTCATCGTCAGGCGATGGTACCCGGCTGTCCCGGCGTCGCAGCGGGCGCGGACCTAGGACTCGATCGCCGCGATCTGGTCGACGCGGCGCTGGTGGCGCCCCCCGTCGAAGGCGGTGCCGAGGAAGCACGCGACGATCGCGTCGGCCTGGTCGGGGCTGAGGCGGGATCCGGAGAGCGTGACGACGTTCGCGTCGTTGTGGCGGCGGGCCATCTCGGCCTCATCCGGGTCGTGCGCGTTCACGGCACGAATCCCGGCGATCTTGTTGGCGGCGATCGCCACGCCGTTGCCGGAGCCGCAGGCCAGCACGGCCCGCTCGGCGCGCCCGGCCCGCACCGCGCGCGCCGCGTCGGCCGCGAACTGCGGGTAGTCGACCGAGGCGTCCGAGGCGGTACCCACGTCGAGCACCTCGTGCCCCGCGGCGACCAGCGTTCCCTTGACGTGCTCCTTGAGCGCGAAGCCGGCGTGATCGGCGCCGACGGCGATCCTCATGCGGCCTCCTGCATGCGGCGTAGGCCCTCGTCGACGGTGATCACCGGCGCGTACGCGAGCTCCGCGCGCGCCTTGGAGATGTCGATCGTCGTCTCCAGCGACGACAGCCAGACCGCCAGGCGCGTGAGCGGCGGGTGGCCCCGCAGCGGCAGCGTGCGCCAGAGCGCCTCGCTCGTCACGGCGACGGCGCGCGCGACCGGCGCAGGGACGCTGCGGCCCGGGGCGACGACGCCGGCGGTCGCGAGCAGCCGCGTGATGAAGTCGCGGAAGACGACCGGCTCGCCATCGGTCACGAAGTACGCCTGCCCGCTGGCGCCGCGCTCGGCGCCGAGCACGAGCCCCTCGACGGCGTTGTCGACGTGGGTGGTGGAGGTCAGGTGGCGCCCGCCGCCGATCCAGGCGAAGCGACCGGCTTGAACCGCGGCCTCGAGCTGCGGCAGGATCGTCGTGTCGCCGGGACCCCAGACCAGGCGCGGGCGCACCACGACCGTCTCGAGGTCGGGCCCCGCGGCGGCCAGCACCGCCTGCTCGGCGCGCGCCTTGGTGGCCGAGTAGAGCGCCGGCGAGTCCGGGCGCAGGGGCGCGCTCTCGTCGACCTGCACGAGCGGATGGCCGTCGAGCAGCGCCGCCTCGGTGCCGACGTGCACCACGCGCCGCACGCCGGCGCGACGCGCCGCCTGCAGGACGTTCGCGGTACCGGCGACGTTGCCGGCCTCGAACGCCTCGCGCGTCCCCCAGTCGCCGAGCATCGCCGCGCAGTGGAAGGCCACGTCGCAGCCGCGCGCGCCGTCGGCGATCGCGCCTGCGTCCTGCAGGTCGCCGCGCACGGCCTCCGCGCCGCGCCCGGCCACGGTCGCGGCCGATGCGTCGCTGCGTGCGAGCGCGCGCACGCGCCAGCCGTCCGCGACGAGGCGGCGGGTGAGGGCGCCGCCGATGAACCCGGAGGCGCCGGTGACGAAGGCGGTCTGCATCGAGGGCGAGACTAGATGAGCGCGGCCGGCCGTGGTTTCAGCCCAGCCGCGCCGCGACCTCCCCCTCCGGCACGGCCCCGGCGCGGATCACCGTCCAGCGCCCGTCGAGCTCGTAGGCGCGCAGGTCGAGAACGGTGGAGGCGACCCCGGGCAGCTCGCCGCCGTCGATCACCAGGTCGGCGCCGTCGCGGATCTCCTCGGGCACGTCGGCGAGCCGCCGCGCATCGGCGCCGCCGGCGCGGTTGGCGCTCGTCTGCAGGACCGGCCAGCGCACGGCGCCGAGCGCCTCCAGGGCTGCAGGCAGCGCGGGCACGCGCAGGCCGAGCGTCCGCGGGTCCGGCCCGCACGCGAGCGGGAAGCGCTCGGCGGGGTTCGGCAGCAGCAGCGTCAGCGCGCCGGGCAGCAGCGCGCGGATCGCCGCGTGCGTGCGTGGGCCGAGCTCGGGAAGGCCGTACAGCGCCAGCTCGATCGAGAAGAGCATCACCGCGGCCGGCTTGTCGGGTACGCGGCCCTTCAGCGCGTAGAGGCGTTCGACGGCGTCGCGCTGGGCGGGCTCGCACGCGAGCCCGTAGACCGTGTCGGTCGGGAAGACGGCGATGCCGCCCACGGCCATGCAGCGCGCGAGCGTCTGGGCCTGCTCGGCGGTCACGACGGGTCCGCTCACCGGCGCCCGACCACCACCCGCTCGATGCCGGCGAGGTCGCGCAGGATCTCCGTCGTGCGCAGGCCCGCTGCGGCGACGAGATCGCACGTCTGCCCCGCCTGTCCGTCGCCGACCTCGAGCGCGAGCAGCACGGCCTCGGTCGCCGCCGCCGCCGGAATGAGGCGGCGCAGCACGTCGAGTCCGTCGGCGCCGGCGAAGAGCGCGCCGGGCGGCTCGTGGCGCACGACGTCCGGAGGCAGGGCGCCCCTGTCGCGCTCGGCGACGTAGGGCGGGTTGGAGAGGATCGCGTCCCAGCGGGTCCCCAGCCCGTCGAGCAGGTCGGCCTCGCGCAGCTTGACGTCGAGCCCGAGCCGCGCGGCGTTCGCTCGTGCCACCTGGAGCGCCGCGGCGCTGACGTCGCTGCCGGTGACGTGCAGATCGGGGCGCTCGGCCTTCAGCGCGAGCGCGACCGCGCCGCTGCCGGTTCCCACGTCGAGCACGCGGGCGCCGCGCGGCAGGCCGAGCGCGACCTCGACGAGCAGCTCGGTCTCCGGCCGCGGGACGAGCACCCGCGCGTCGACCTCCAGGTCGATGTGCCGGAACCCCTTCGTTCCGAGCAGATAGGCCACCGGCTCGTGCCCGGCGGCGCGGCGGCGCACAAGCTGCTGGAAGGAGCGCACGGCCGGTCCGCTCACCTCGCGCGCGGGGTCGAGGAAGAGCGCGGTGCGCTCCACCCCGAGCGCGTCGGCGAGCAGCAGCTCGGCGTCCAGGCGCGGCGTCGGGCTGCCGGATGCGGCGATCGCGGTGACGGCGCTGTCGAGCGCGTCGCGGACCGGGACGCCCATCAGGCGCGCGCGGCCTGCGCGGCGAGGCGGCGGCGCTTCTCGTCGGCCTGCAGCGCCGCCGTGAACTCGTCGAGGGCGCCCTCGAGCACGGCGTCGAGGTCGTGGACCGTGACCTTGACGCGGTGGTCGGTGACGCGGCGCTCGGGGAAGTTGTAGGTGCGGATCTTCTCGGCACGGTCGCCCGTGCCGACCTGTGAGCGCCGGTCGGCGGCCAGCTCGGCCTGCTGCTCGGCGAGCTTGCGCTCGTACAGCCGCGCGCGCAGCACGCGCAGCGCCTTCTCGCGGTTCTGCAGCTGGCTCTTCTCGTCCTGCATCGAGACGACCACGCCGGTCGGCTTGTGCGTGACGCGCACCGCAGAGTCGGTCGTGTTCACCGACTGCCCGCCGGGGCCGGAGGAGCGGTAGACGTCGACCTGCAGGTCGCCGGGGTCGATCTCCACCTCGACGTCCTCGGCCTCCGGGAGCACGGCGACGGTCGCGGTGCTCGTGTGGATGCGGCCCTGGGACTCGGTCACCGGCACGCGCTGGACGCGGTGGGTGCCGCCCTCGTACTTGAAGATCGAGTAGGCACCGTCGCCCTTGATCGCGAAGGTGTACTTGCCCTCCCCCACCTCCATCGGCTCGGCGGTGAAGCCGCGCCGCTCGGCGTAGCGCGTGAGCATGCGATACACGTCGCCCGCCCACAGGCCCGCCTCTTCCCCGCCGGCGCCGCCCTGGATCTCGACGATGACGTTCTTCTCGTCGTTGGGATCGCTCTCGACCATCGCGAGTCGGATCTCCTCCTCGAGCTCGTCGATGCGCACGCGCGAGGCGGCGAGCAGGTCGCGCACCTCGGGGTCGTCGTCGCCCTCGTCGATGAGCTCCTGCGCCCCGGCCGCGTCATCGACGGCGCGGCGCCACTCCTCGGCGAGCTTCGCCGCCGGCTCGAGCCGCCGGTACTCGCGCCCGGCCTCGGCGTAGCGCGCGCGATCGCCGATCACCTCTGGATCGGTGATCTGCCGCGAGACCTCGGCGAACCGGGCCTCGAGCTGTTCGACGAGCGACTCGATCATCGCGTCCGAGGGTATCGGCCCGCACGCGCACCGCGGGCGTCCCGCACCGCCGCCCCCAGCTCCCCCGCGGCAAACGTCCCTCGCTGCCGCCTCTGCGGAGCCTTCAGGGACGCTCGGCGGGGGCCGGCGCGGCGCACCGACCTCCAAGCGCGCCCGGCTCGGGCTCACGCACGCCCGCGCCGTGGGCCACCACCAACGCAGCTCGAGCGGAGGATCGTGGATGCCTGGGGCCGCGGTGGGCGGCGGGATAGGCCTCCTGGCCATCCCGCCGCACCAGCGTGGCCTCAGGCGCCACGAGACACGCGAGCGACCTACGCGGCGATCTCGACGCCGACGAGCTGACGGTCGGCGGTCTCGTGCGCGAGCACCGCCTGCATCGCGGCGATCGCGACGGCGAGCTGCGTGTGGTCCGGCTCGCGCGTGGTGAGCAGCTGGAGCTTGAGCCCCGGCCACATGAGGACCTGCACCCAGCGCTTGCGGCGGTGCTTGCCGGCGAGCTTGATGAGCTCGAACGAGATGCCGGCGATCAGCGGGACGCCGAGGATGCGCGTGACGATCAGCGCCCACCAGGGCAGCAGGCCGAGCGGCGAGAAGACGAAGATCGCGACGATCATGACGAGCAGCAGGAAGCTCGTGCCGCAGCGCGGGTGCAGGCGCGAGAAGTTCGCCGCGTTCTCCGGCGTGAGCTCGAGCTCGGCCTCGTAGCAGGAGATCGTCTTGTGCTCGGCGCCGTGGTACTCGAAGACGCGGCGCAGGTCGCGCATCCGCGAGATCAGGAGCAGGTAGCCCAGGAAGATGCCGGTGCGCAGCAGCCCCTCGACGAGCCAGAAGAGGAACGCCGAGCCGAGCTGGTCCTTCACGAGGTTCGCGAGCGTCACCGGGACGATGAAGAAGAGGCCGATCGACAGTGCGAGCGCGACGACGATCGTGGCGGTCCACAGGAAGCCGGAGATCGGCTCCTCCTCCTCGGGCATCTGCGCGTTGGCCGACGTGCCGAGCGCCTTGAAGCCGATCACGAGCGACTCGCCGAGCGCGACGACGCCGCGCACGATCGGCAGGCGCAGCCAGCGCTTGCGCACGAGCACCGACTCGACCGCGTGGGTCTCGACGGAGATCTCGCCGCGCGGCGGATCGTTCATGTCCGCGCGGTGGCCCTCCTCGTCGAGCTGGTCGGGCGCTGGGCGACGGCACGCGACGGCCCAGGCGCCCGCGCCGCGCATCATCACGCCCTCGAGCACGGCCTGGCCGCCGACGGGCGCGTCGCGCGTGGCGACCCACGCACCCTCCTCGGCGCGCACGGCCGACGCCGCACCGTTCTCGGAGGCGGGAAGGCGCTCGGCGGTGGCCACGGCGCTCTAGGACGCGGACGCGGCCGCCCGCTTGGCGGCGCGACGGCGGAAGCGGTCGACGCGCCCACCGGTGTCGACGAGCTTCTGCTTGCCCGTGTAGAACGGGTGGCAGTTGGAGCAGATCTCCACGTGGATCTCGGGCTCCGTGGAGCGCGTCGTGAACTCGTTCCCGCACGTGCAGCGCACGTGGGACTCGACGTAGGCGGGATGGATCTCGGGCTTCATGGCTCCACAGGAGTCTAGCCTGCGACCGGGCACTGGCGCTGGAGCACGTTGTTGGCCTCGTTGGACTCGGCGACCTCGGCGCTGCTGTCGACGCTGACCTGGATCACGCTGCCCGGGGTGCACCTCGGAGCGACGAACGACACGGTCGCGCGCTGGCCGCGGGCCAGGCCGCCGATCCGCTGCGGCGCGCCGACGACGCCGTTGATCGTGAAGACGATGTTGAACGCGCCGGCCGGGCCGTTCCCCTTGTTCGCGACGAGCGCCACGTACGTCAGCGTCGTCCCATCGCGGCGCACGCCGGTCGCCCCCAGCGCGCGGGCGACGAGATCCGGGCGCTTGTCCGGTTGCACGCACGGCGCGGTGACCCGCTTGGCCCGGCGCACGATCGTGTTGTTCGCGTCGCGCCAGCGATAGCGCACGACCGCGCGGTAGAGCGTCGCCGGGGCGAGGTTGCTGACGCGCTTCTTGACGATGAAGCCGGAGACGCCGGTGTCCGAGAGGTCCCACTCGTCGAAGGTGTCGACGTTCACATGCGCCCAGCCGGGCGCGGCGGCCGTGTTCTGGTAGAGCTCAAAGCGCATCTCCATCCGCCCGGCGGCCCCGATCGCCGGCATCGTGCCCTTGAAGACCGCAAAGCGCGCGCTGGCCGCGGTCGAGCAGGTCTCCACCTTCGCCGCGAGCGGGATCGAGGCCGCAGCGCCGGGCGTGGAGACGCTCAGCCGCGTGCCCGCGAGCGCGGGCGTGGCGGCAGCGGCCGGCGCGGCGAGCGCCGCGGTCGCGAGCAGGGTCATCGGTATCAGGGCGAGGCGCATGCTGTCCCCACAAACACGTGGAGGGCGCAATGGTTGCGCCCCCCACGACGAACGTCCATCGGTGCAGGCGAGCGGTCAGGTGAGCTGGTAGAGCGGCCCGTCGCCGCCCTCGGGGGTCGTCAGCCGCCCGCCCTTGGCGGTGATCGCGCCGCACTGCACGCAGTTCGTGTAGTTGACGATCACGTCGACATTGCCGTGCTCGGGCGCGTCCTCGGGGATCTCGTAAACCCCCGCCGGGCACATCCAGCGCCATGTCTCGGCGACCTCGCGCGGCACGTGCTGCTGCACGCGGATGTGGTTCGGGGCGTCGTCGCGCGTCGCGTTGCCCGTGATGAAGACACTCGAGAGCTTGTCGAACGTGTACTTCCCGTCGGGCTTGGGATACGACTCGGCGGTGTCGCCGAGGAACATCGGCTGCTCGTCGTTGCGGTGCCAGGCCAGGCGCCCGCCCGGGACCTTCCCCTTCGTGGCGATCGCGAGGTTCACGATCGGCCCGCCCTTGAGGAAGCCCTTCTGGAAGGGCTGGCGCGTGTTGCGCACCTGGTAGAGCTCGCGGCCGGTCTGCGACTCCTCGATCTTGTCCTCATAGGACTCGAGCGAGGTCTCGCCGCGCGAGAGCGCCTCGTAGATCGTCTCACCGGCCAGCTTGCCGGAGAGGATCGAGTGGTGGACGCCCTTCAGCGACACGGTGTCGACGAGCCCGGCGGCGTCGCCGACGAGCAGCGCGCCCGGCATCGTGAGCTTCGGCATCGACCAGTACCCGCCGCCCGGCAGCGCCTTGGCGCCCCAGCCGACGCGCTCGCCACCCTTGAGGATCTTGCGCACCAGCGGGTGGGTCTTGAAGAGCTGGAGCAGGTCGTGCGCCGAGGTCGTGGCGTCCGCGTACTCGAGGTCCACGACGAAGCCGATCGACACGAGGTCCTCGCCGGTCTTCTCGTCCTTCATCGGGTAGATCCAGGTTCCGCCGATCTGCCCGTACTTCGAGGAGACCTTCAGCGGCCACGGGCCGATCGTGTGGATCAGGCGGTCGAGCGGCTTGGCGACCTTCCAGATCTCCTTGACGCCGAGCTCCCACACCTGCGGCTCGCGGTTCTCACCGAGGCCGAACTCGCGGATCGCCGCGCCCGTGAGGCTGCCCCAGCAGCCTTCGGCGAGGACGACGACCTGCGCCCTGATGTCCGTGCCGGGCTCGAAGTTCCCGAGCTCCTCGCCGTCCTTGCCACGCCCCTTGTCACCGGAGCGCACCCCGACGACGCGGCCGTCCTCGACGATCAGCCGCGTGGCGGAGGTCTCGGTGAGGATGTAGGCGCCGTTCTCCTCGGCGACCCGCTGCTGGAAGCGCGCCAGCGCGGACACCGAGATGACCTCGTTACCGTGGTTCTTGAACGGCGGCGGGGGCGGGATGCGCAGCGCGAGCTTGGAGGTCGGCGTCATGTAGACCGCCTCCTTCTTGACCTCGCCGAAGGCGAAACCCTCCTTGCGCCAGTCCTCCCGGGTCATGTCCGGGAAGAGCTCCTGGAGCGGCCCCGGGCGCACGACGGCGCCCGAGAGGTTGTGCCCGCCGCAGGTCTTGGCCTTCTCGATGACCGCGACGGGCACCTCGCCGAGGCGCTCGAGCGTCTCCGCGTCGTCGGCGAGGAGCTGGAGGATCCGGTTGGCGCACGCGAGGCCGGCCGTGCCGCCGCCGACGATCGCGACGCCGACCTCGATGATCTCGTCCTCGGGGTCGAGCCCGCGCTTGATGAACTCGTCCGGCGAGTCGACCGGCGGCGGATACGCCGCCGGCGCCACGCCCTTGTGGTTCGACCCGGCCATCGATCAGCCGCCCTTCTTCGCCTTCACGGCCTCTGTCAGCTTGGGCAGGATCTTGTTCAGGTCCCCGACGATCCCCAGGTCGCTGAACTCGAAGATCGGCGCGTTGGCGTCCTTGTTGATCGCGACGATGTTCTCCGAGTTCTGCATGCCGACCTTGTGCTGGATCGCGCCGGAGATGCCGGCCGCCAGGTAGAGCTTCGGCGCGACTGTCTTGCCGGTCTGGCCGATCTGACCCGCGTACGGGAACCAGCCGGCGTCGACCACGGCGCGCGTCGCCGCGACGGCGGCACCGGATCCGAAGGCCGCCGCGAGGTCGTTGCAGAGCTGAAAGCCCTCGGCGGCGCCGAGCCCGCGGCCACCGGCGATCAGCACGTCGGCGCCCTCGATGTCGACCTGCTCGCCGCGCTGCTCGCCGCGGATCAGCATCTGCGCGCGCGACGAGAAGTCCGAGTAGTCGACCGCGAGGTCCTCGACCGCCGCCGAGCCGCCGCTCTCCTTGGCCTCGAACGCGTTGAGGCGGCCGATGATGATGCCCGGGGAGTTGCGGAAGCGGATCTCGCTGATCGCCGAGTCGCCGAGGATCGGGCGCTCGGCGACGACCTGGCCGTCGACGATGTGGACCGCCGTGACCTCCATCGCCACGCCCGAGCCCAGGCGCGCAGCCAGGCCGGCACCGACCTCGAAGCCGAGCAGGCCGCCGCCGAAGAGGACGAAGTCGTAGCTGCCCAGCGCGACGGCCGCGGCCATCGCGTCGACGACCGGCTGCGCGAGGCCCTCGGGGCCCTCGGCGCGCAGGACCTTCGTCGCGCCGTAGGCGCCGAGCGAGCCCGCGAGCTCGTCGCTGACGCCCTGGCCGACGACGATCGCGTGCGCTTCGCCGCCGGTCTCGCCGGCGATCCGGGCGGCCTCGGAGACAGCGCCCAGGGAGTTCTTGTTGATTGCGCCCTCGTAGTGCAGGGCGTACACCAGGATGTTGGCCATCAGACGTTCCTTTCGGTGCCCGCGCGCATCTAGATCAGCTTCCTCTCGTCGAGCCAGGTGACGATCTTCTCGACCGTCTCCGCGGTGTCCTCGTCCTCGATGATCTGGCCGGCCTCCTTCTGGGGCGGCAGCTTCGAGCCGACCCACTGGGCGGCGGAGTTGTCGCCGCCGACCTTCGAGGCGTCGACGCCCACGTCGCCGGCGGCAACGGTCTCGAGCGGCTTCTTCTTGGCACCCATGATCGCCTTGAGCGACGGGTAGCGCGGCTCGTTGATCGCGTCGCCGACGGAGATCACGGCGGGCAGGCCGACCTTGACGGTGTCGTAGCCGTACTCGGCCTGGCGCTCGGCCTTGAGCTCGCCGCCCTCGACGTCGATCTTGATGACCTGGGTGAGCGAGGGCATGCCCAGGTGGTCGGCCACCACGGCGCCGATCGTGTAGCACTCGCCGTCGTCGGACTGCTGGCCGAGCAGGACGAGGTCGGGGTTCTCGCGCTTGAGCGTCTGGGCGAGCGCGTAGCCGGTGGCGGCGACATCCGAGCCGGCGAGCGCGGTGTCGGTCAGGTGCACCGAGCGGTCCGCGCCGAGCGAGACGGCCTTGTGCAGCGCGCGCACGGCGGACTCCGGGCCCATCGTCACGGCGACGACCTCCTCGACCGGGAGCGCGCCGCTCTCCTTGAGCTGCATCGCCGCCTCGATCGCGTGCGTGTCGTACGGGTTGAGGTTCTTCTCGCCGCTGCGGTCCATGCGCCCCGTGCTCGGGTCGATGCGCTTCTGGACGGCGGCGTCTGGCACCTCTTTCACCAGGACGCAGATCTTCACTTCAGGCCTCCTGTGGCAAACGGGGATCGGAGTGTATCGGCTAAGTTGACTGACCAGTCAATCGGCGAGTGGGGGCATCCGCCCCCGCGGCCGGGTCGTGCGCCTTGTCGGTCAGCGGGGCTCGCGTTCCTCTACGGCGCCGCGGATGAAGTCGATGATGCCCTGCGTCGGCGCACCGGGCGTGAAGACCGCCGCGACGCCGAGCTTCTCGAGCTCGGGGATGTCGTCGGCGGGGATCGTGCCGCCGACGGTGACGAGCACATCGCCGGCACCTTCGGCGCGCAGCAACTCCACCACGCGTGGCACGAGCGTCATGTGCGCGCCCGAGAGGATCGAGAGGCCCACGGCGTCGGCGTCCTCCTGGATGACGGTCTCGACGATCTGCTCGGGGGTCTGGTGCAGGCCGGTGTAGATGACCTCCATGCCGGCGTCGCGCAGCGCGCGGGCGATGATCTTCGCCCCCCGATCGTGCCCGTCAAGGCCGGGCTTGGCGACGACGACGCGGATCTTCTTCTGGGTGGCGCTCGCGGGCATGGTGATCGGCCGGGAACCGTCGGCGGCCGCGAATCCTAGTTCCTCGTCTGCGCCGGTGCGGTCCGGCTGCGGGCGCGCGGCGCGGCGCCGTCTGAGCTGGCTCGCGTGCGCCGCCTGGCGCGCAGCGGTCTCCGCCATTCCGTGCGGTGGGCTGGATTTCGGCCGCATGCCGTCCGTGATCCGGCCCACCGGCGACGTGGATGCCACGGAACTCCGCCCGCGCCGGGCGGCGAAGGCCGCTTTCACGCCCCACGCCCATGGCGCCGGTCAGCGCCTCGTGCGGGCCGGTGGGCCGGATTGCGGACATTTGCCGTCTCTGATCCAGCCCACCGGAAAGGGCCGGCGCCCCGACGGTCTGGTGGGCCGAGTTTCGGACGCACGCCGTCCCTGATCCGGCCCACCGGCGACGCGGGCGCCATGCGAGCCTCCGCTGCCCAGGTTCGCGCCGCCGGCCAGCGCCTCACGGCCAGCGCTCACGCGAACCCGCGCCGCGCGCTCCGGCGGCGGCGATGAGCACGGCGCCGGCGCCATCCCAGGCGCCCGCTCCAGCACCCCGGAAGCTGCCCGGGCGGCGCGCGGATGCGCGCCGCCCGGGCGTACGCCTCCGGGCTCGGTCCCTTTAACGGACCCGGAGCTTGAGGACCATCCCGGGGTGGATGGTGCAGAGAATGGTCTTCGTGCCCGGCGAGGTGAACGTCGCGGTGTACGAGCCGTGGATCCGCGTCCGGGCCAGGCTCCCCGGCAGGCCGCCGCCGACCAGGTTGTGCGAGAGCTTGCCGGCCCAGACGAACCGGACCTTCGTCCCGCGCGAGACGGTCAGCTTGCTGGGGCTGAAGAACGAGTCCTTGAGCTTCACGACGACTGCGGCCGCGGAGGCCGTCGGGCCGGCCTTCTGCGCGCCTGCGGGGGCGGTGATCACGATCGCGGCGAGCACGGCGAGCACTGCCGCGAGGGCGAGGATGCGCTTCATACGGGAGGTGTCCTCCTTGGACGGTGGTGCGGAGTCGTTCCGCGACCCCGCGCACAGTGTGACGCGTCCGAGCGCGCGATGTGCCGGCTCATCAGAAGACGGGTGTCTCGGCGTAGCTGCCGAAGACCTCCTGGAGCGCCTCGACGATCTCACCCTCGCTGGCGTAGGCGCGCGCACAGTCGATGAGCGCCGGCATGAGGTTCTCGTCCGCGCGGGCGGCGGCGCGGCGCAGGTCGGCGAGCGCGGCCTCGACCGCTGCGCCGTCGCGCCTGCCGCGCACCGACTGCAGGCGCTCGATCTGGCGGCGCTCGAGCGCCGGGTCGATCTTGAGGATCGGCGTCTCGTCCTCGCCGCCCTCGGTGTACGCGTTCACCCCGACGACGATCCGCCGGCCCGCGTCGATCTCCTGCTGCAGCGCGTATGAGGCGTCGGCGATCTCGCGCTGGGGGAAGTTCTGCTTGACCGCCTCGACCATCCCCCCGAGCTCGTCGATGCGCTCGAAGTACGCGTATGCACGGCGCTCCATCTCGTCCGTCAGCGCCTCGACGAAATAGGAGCCGCCGAGCGGATCGATCGTGCTCGCCACGCCGGTCTCCTCGGCGATGATCTGCTGCGTGCGCAGCGCCACGCGCACAGCGTCCTCGGTCGGCAGCGCGAGCGCCTCGTCGTAGCTGTTCGTGTGCAGCGACTGCGTCCCGCCCAGCACCCCCGCGAGCGCCTCGATCGCCGTCCTGGTGATGTTGTTCAGCGGCTGCTGGGCGGTCAGCGACACCCCGGCGGTCTGCGTGTGGAAGCGCATGAGCCACGAGCGCGGGTTCCTCGCGCCGAAGCGCTCGCGCAGCTCGCGCGCCCAGATCCGGCGCGCCGCGCGGTACTTGGCGATCTCCTCGAAGAAGTCGATCTGCGCGTTGAAGAAGAACGACAGGCGCGGAGCGAAGTCGTCGACGTCCAGGCCGCGCTCGACCGCCTGCTCGACATACGTCAGGCCGTCCTTCAGCGTGAAGGCCAGCTCCTGCGCCGCCGTCGAGCCGGCCTCACGGATGTGGTAGCCGCTGATCGACACCGGGTGCCAGCGCGGCATGTGGCGCGAGCACCACTCGATCATGTCCCCCAGCAGGCGCATCGCCGGGTCGATCGGGAAGCACCACTCCTTCTGGGCGATGTACTCCTTGAGGATGTCCGCCTGGATCGTGCCGCTCAGGCGATCCGCCGGGACGCCGGACTGCTCGGCGGCGACGACGTAGTAGGCGAGCATGATCGCCGCAGGGGCATTGATCGTCATCGACACCGACACTTCCCCGACGTCGATCCCGCGGAAGAGCGTGCGCATGTCGTCGAGCGTGTCGACCGCCACGCCCTCCCGGCCCACCTCGCCCAGCGACCGCGGCGAGTCCGAGTCATGGCCCATCAGGGACGGCATGTCGAACGCGGTCGAGAGCCCCGTCTGCCCGTGATCGAGCAGGTAGCGGAAGCGCTCGTTCGTCTCCTCCGCCGTCCCGAACCCCGCGAACTGGCGCATCGTCCACAGGCGCCCGCGGTACATCGACGGATAGACCCCGCGCGTGAACGGGTAGGCGCCCGGGACCCCGATCGCCTCCGCGTCCGGCAGGTCGGCCTCGGTGTACAGCGGCTCGACCGGCACCCCCGACAGCGTCCGGAACGCCGCGTCGCGCTCCTGTGTCGCCGCGTAGGCCTCGCGCCAGGCCTCGACGGACGCAGCGGTCTCGGGCGTCGTGCGCGGGGTCGCCATGCGCGGGATCATAGGGGCCGCCCTGACGCTGGCGTCACCTTCGCCGGCGCTCAGCCGCGGCGCAGCGCGCGCCCGGCGCGGGTGCGCGGGGAGGCCGGCGGCACCCCGCCGCGGCGCACGGCGACCTGCCGCCCGGCCGTACCGACGAGGCCCATCGCCAGCAGCGCGGCGATGGCCAGCAGGCGGCGGCCGAGACGCTCGAAGCGCAGGATCTCCCACCCCTCCTCGCGCGCGATGCGCTCGAGGTCGGCGTCCGGGTTCACCGCGACCGGGTGCCCGACGAGCCGCAGCATCGGCAGGTCCGACTCGGAGTCCGAGTAGGCATAGGAGGCGACGAGGTCGATCCCCTGGTGCTCTGCGAGCTCGCGGATCCGCTCGGCCTTCCCTTCGCGGTAGGTGAACGGCCCCACGTCGCGCCCCGTGAAGCGGCCGTCGAC
>DATKLF010000163.1:0-6450 GCA_035542555.1 Solirubrobacteraceae bacterium
CCGGCTACAAGACGCGACTGACCTTCCAGGTGCAGTTGCCGAACGTCTTCGAGCAGGGCGACGGCGACCCCGTCAGCTTCAGTGTGACGGCGCTGACCGACAACCACTCCTCGTGGGAGGTCGGCAACGTCGAGGGGCGCGTGCCGAGCCTGCACCTCGGGCCGTCGCTGGCGAAGGACCTGTACCTGAAGTACCGCGCGGCCGACAGCAGCTGGGAGGGCGGCCTGAACCTCTACCTCGACGGCGACGAGGACGGCTACGCGATCGACCTGCGCGCGCCGGAGGAGGGCGGTACCGGCGGGCCCGGCGCGGGGCTCGGCGTGCGCGGCGGGCGCCTGTCGCACCTGGGCGGTGCATTCGACTTCGGCAGCAACGAGGTGCAGATCTACGCCGGGGTCTTCCTGCGCAAGCTGCGCCTGTCGCTCGTCGACGATCCCGTCGTGCTCGCCGGCGGGGTGACGCTGCACATCGTGAAGGTGTTCTTCGTCGACGGCGACGGCGCGCTCGTGCTCGCGACGCCGCGCGATCCGTACGTCTTCCCGCGCCAGACGAACGTCGGGATGAACCGGCTGGCGGGGACCAGGTTCGACAGCTGGGCGTTCGTCTCGGGCGGCAACCTCTACCTCGAGGAGCAGGGGCAGCGCTGGGATCTCGGCGGCGGGTACGTGCTCGTCAGGCCGGGCGAGGTGCGGACCGGCAGCAAGGACCACATCGACCTGTTCGGCGTGGCCTCGCTGGGCGGCGGCTTCGACGGCGCGGTCAACACGCGCACCGGCGCGTTCAACCTCGGCGGGACGATGCGCGTCTGCATCGCGGGCGTGCTCTGCGACGACACCGAGACGCTGATCTCGAGCGCCGGGATCGCCGCCTGCAAGGAGGTGCCCCCGTTCGGCTTCTCGGTCGGCGCCGGCTATCGCTGGGGCGGCTCGCCGGATGTGTTCCTCGAGGGGTGCGACCTCGGCGACTACCGCGCGAACCTCGCGTCGGCACGGGCCGGCGGCGGCGGGCGCACGTTCCGCGTCGCGCGCGGCTCGCGCGGCGTCCAGCTGGAGGTCACCGGCGCCGCGGGCCCGCCCGACGTCGTCGTGAGCGGTCCCGGCGGCCGCACGTTCTCGAGCGACGGCAAGCCGCGGGTCTGGACGACGGACCACGCGATCCTGCGCTCGTCGGCCAACCGGACGACCTACATCGCCCTGCGCCGGCCGGCGGCCGGCACCTGGACGGTGACGGCGCGCGGGGGCGACGCCCTCACCGGGGCGCGCATGCGCGACGCGCTCGCGCCCGCCGGGGTGACCGTGCGCGTCAGCGGCGGCGGCGCCCGGCGTGTGCTCAGCTACCGCCTCACGAGCGCGAAGGGCAGGAGGGTCACGTTCTACGAGTCGAGCCGGGCCGGCGGGCTGCGCCAGCTCGGGCCGGCGCGCGCGGCGAGCGGGCGGCTGACGTTCGCCCCGCAGCAGGCGCGCGGCAGCGCACGCCAGATCCGCGCGGTCGTCACCCAGGACGGCCTGCCGGTCTCGTCGACGCTCGTCGCACGGTTCGCCTACGCGACGCCGAAGCCGCCGCGCCCCTCAGGCCTGCGCGTGGTCCGCGGCCGGCGCACGCTCACGGTGCGCTGGGGCCGCTCACCAGGCGCGGTGCGCTACCAGGTGCGCGCGCTCGCCCGCAGCGGACAGCAGCTGCTCGCCGACACACGCCGGCCCAGCGTGCGGCTCGCCGGGCTCGACTACTACCTGCGGGGCACGGTGCGGGTGACGCCCGTGCGGGCCGACGGCGTGCGCGGCGCCAGCGCCGCTGCGCCGTTCCCGGCCCAACGTGCAGAGACTCGCGACTAGCTCTTTAAGAGCCGCCGGTCTCGGGCTCGATCGCCAGCCCGCCGATCGCCGAGGCGAGCCCCTGGTAGTGCCCGGTGAGCAGGCACGCCTCGATGACCTCGCGGTCGCTGAGGACCGCGCGCACGCTCTGCCATGTCGGCTCGGACATCGCGCGTCGCGTGAGGAGGTCGTCGCTGAGGGCCAGCAGCGCCCGCTGGCGGTCGGTGAAGCCGCTCGAGGGTTGCTGCCCCGCCAGCGCCTCGATCTGCTCTGCGCCCAGGCCGGCCCGGAGCGCGAGCGGCACGTGCTGGCGCCACTCGTAGACCGATCCGCAGCACCACGCGACGCGCAGGATCACGAGCTCGGTCTCGCGCCGGGGCAGCCGCCCGAAGGGCATCAGATGGGCCGAGTAGTACAGCCAGGCGCGGAACAGGCGGGGGTGGCGGCCCAACGTCGTGAAGATGTTCGGCGGACCCAGGCCGGTAAGGCGGCCGGTGAGCTCGGCGACGATCCTGGCCAGAGGGCGCAGTTCGCGTGGACGAGCGGGCAGGATGCGCGGCGGCGAGGCGCGTGCGTCGGGCAGCAGCGCCTGCAGCGCCGCGGTCCGCGGATCGCGGGCACGGCGACGGCTCACGTGCGGTAGACCGCAGCGGTGACGCTGAGCCCCGCCCCCGCCGAGACCAGCAGCGTGGTGCGCGACGCCGCGAGCGGTGCCGACTCCAGCGCGATCGCGGGTGCCGCGGTGTGGGCCCGGGCGAGCGCCTCCGAGGACCCGGCCGCCGGCGCCGTGATCCCGAGCCTGCGCGCGAGCGCGTCGGCGAAGCCGGGCACGGAGGCCGTGGCGACGAGCAGGTCCACCTGGGCGAGGTCGAGGCCCTCCTCGCCGGCCAGCTCACGGACGGTCGCCTCGGCGCACTCGAGGGCGTGTGCGCCGTACTGCTCGTCGATGTCGACGGTGAGCAGGTTCCGGCCCTGACCGTCGCCGGCGCGTTGGTGCCATGCGACGTGGCTCTCGAAGTCGCCGGCGAACTCCGGGAAGGTCTTGAGCTTGAACGCGGTCAGGCCGGGGCGGGTGTCGTCGCTCACGAGCAGGATCGCGCCAGCGACTCCCGGGAAGCAGAAGCCCTCCGAGACGCCCGGCTCCGGATCGACGTCGGCGCCCACCACGATCCCGCACGTGACCGTCCCCGACGCGAGCAGGCCGTCGACGAGGTACATCCCGGTCAGAAGCCCGCATGCGCCGTTTCGCACGTCGAAGGAGAGCGTCCCCTGGCCGCCGCCGGGCCGGATGTCGGGGTTGGCGCCGATGTCCTCCTGGATCAGCGCGGCGATCGCCGGCTCGCTGATGTTCCTGTCGAGGTAGACGCCTGCGTTGATCAGCAGCTGCAGGTCGTCCGGGCCGCGGCCGGCGCGCTCGAGGCACGCGCGGGCCGCCGCGTCAGCCAGCTCGACCGCGCTGGGCGCCGTCGCCCGGTCGTCGGCGGTCGCCGCCGCCGCGGCCTCAATGATCGTGCCCATAGCGCCCCACCAGCTCACCGACCCGGAAGATCACGATGCCCACCTCGAGGCCCGACGCCAGCGACAGCAGCAGCACCCTGTCGCCCGCGGTGAAGCGGCCTTCGTTCAGGAATTTCCACAGGGCCACAAAGTGCGTCGTCGACGCGGTGTTGCCGAACTCGTCGACGGTGATGACGTAGTTCCTCGGGCGTCCGCCGAGTTGCTCGGTGAACTCGGTCATCGCCTTCTCGATGGCCCGCGCGGAGGTCTGATGCGGGATCAGGTAGTCGATCTGGTCGAACTCGAGGCCCGCCTGGTCGAGCACCTCGCGCAGCATCGGCACGGCATCCTCGATCCCGACCCGGTGGATCTCGCGGGCGTCCGTGTGCATCGTCGTGCCGGGACCGATCTTCGACGGGAAGGCCACGCACAGGCGGCTGTGCTCGGAGAGCGTGGTGAACCCCGCCACCTCGATCGCGCCGTCGCCGTCGGGCGCGCGCTCGAGGATCGCCGCCGCACCGCCGTCGCCGAGCGTGAGCGAGGCCAGCTGATCGCTCATCACGTCGCGGACCTCCTGGGCGGCGTTGCGCCCGAGCTCCGAGATGTACTCCCCGCTGACCACCATGCCGCGCCGGATCCGGCCCTGACGGATGAAGTCGTTGAGGAGGAAGACGCCGGTCATCATCCCGGCGCACGCGTTGGAGATGTCCAGGCTCACCGCGTTGCGGGCGCCGAGCGCCTCCTTGAGCGAGACGCTCACCGGCGGCTCGATCTGGATCCGCCGCAGCCCGCCGACATGGCGGCTGATGCTCGAGACGATCAGCAGCTCGAGATCCTCGGCATCACAGGATGCGCGCGCCAATGCGTCTCGCGCAGCCCCGAGGGCCAGCGTGAGGGAGTCCTCCCCCTCGCCGACCACGTGGCGCTCGTGGACCCCGGTGAGACGCTCGAGCTCGATGTCGGTCCGGTAGCGCGTGCTGGCCATCAGCTCGTCGGTCGTGAGCCGTGGCGCCGGGAGACACGCGCCGATCGCGGCGAAGCGGCTGCGGTACCCCGTGCCCGGATCAGAGCCCTCGCGCCCGCCCTCGAGCGCCATCCAATGGCCGTCGCCGGGGGACCCTGTCTGCGCTCGTGCCATCGCACCATCGTCGAGCAGGCGGGCCGCCCCCGCAATCCGTGAGAACTACGCGACGCCGCCCCGGTCGCTCAGCGCGGCGGCTCGCCGGAGCCGAGCTGGGCCGCTTCGAGGTAGCGCCGGACAGCGTGCACGCGCCGGTTCTGGCTGCTCCCGGCCGGCACGCCGAGCTTGGCGAAGACGTGGCCCAGGTGCGTCTCGACGGTGCGGCGGGTGAGGTAGAGGCGCTGCGCGATGGCCGCGTCGGTCAGCCCGTCGGCCACGAGCGCGAGCACCTCGCGCTCGCGCGCCGTCAGCAGGCCGCGCAGGGCGGACGCGCCGTTGGCCCGAGGCCGGTCGCCGTTGCCGGCGGCGCGCAGCAGGACCCGCAGGCGCTCGGCCTCCAGGGCGAGCCCGGCGACCGCCCCGACCGCCTCGACCACGGCGGGGTCGTCGTCGAGCGCGGCGTCGTGCTCCAGCGCGCTGCCGCTCATGCCGTCGAAGCTTGTGATCGACCGGCCTTCGACCGGTGTCACCGCGAGGCCCTGCGAATCGACCCACGAGCCGCCTGCGCCATCACGGAAGAGCAGCCGGGCGTGGGGATCGCCGAGCGCCGATCGCACCGACTGCTCGAGCCGCCCAGGCTGCAGCGGCGCGGCGTCGAGGTCCAGCGCGAGCCTGCCCGCCGCCGAGCCCGCTGCGGTGCTGCGCAGGAACACCACGAGGATGCCTCCCGCCGACGCCATCGCGGCGAGGTTGATCGGGACCTGCAGGAACAAGTTCGGTGCCGTGATGTCCCCGAAGAGCACCCCGGCGCCGACCGCGCACCAGATCGTGATCGCGGCGGCGTAGATCCAGCGCGTCACGTAGACGGGCGCGAGCGCATGCCGCGCGACGGGCGTTGCCGCGCGCCAGCGAGGGACCGAGCGCAGCCCCGTCAGCGCCATGAGCACCGCGGAGACGGCGAACCAGCCGCCGTTGGAGATCACGTCGAGCGTGTCGTTCGGGGTGATCAGGAAGCCGTTGGCGGGACTGACCGGGCAGCCGGGCCCGTAGGCGGCGTGGAAGAGGTAGCAGGCGATGAGCGCCGGCCCGAACCCGAGGTACAGCAGGGCGACGAGCACGCGATCCCTGCCGGCGCTGAGGCGGCCGCTCGGGTAGCTCAGGAAGATGTGGCCGCCGATCGCGTAGCTGAGGTACGACGTCACGGCCGCGATCTCGACGCCGGCGGGCAGCCACGTGGCCGACGTCACGATCGGCCCGAGGTTCCACGTGACGCCCTCGAGGATCAGCAGGACCCCGATGCGGCTCGCCGGGTGGCTCCACGAGGCCAGCAGGCCGGCAGCGACGAGCACGACGGCGGGGGCCGCACCGAGCAGCGCGTACTCCGGCGCCAGCCTCGCGCCGAGCACGTATGCGTACAGCCCGCGCATGTTGTGGTAGGCGGGAACGGCGAGGGCGGCGGTCGCGACGAGCAGCAGGCACGCGCCGGCCACGCGCCAGCCGTCCGACCGTCCGCGTACGAGCGGTGGAAGACCCAGCGCCCGGGCCACGGGCACGGCATCCCTCCGCAATGGACGGCTTGTCGCCATCTGGGCTCCGGCCGGTCGGTCGACCGGGCCCAATAGTCGCGCCGCCGGAGGCCGCTTGCAAGCAGGATCGTGGATATCCACGAGATCGGCGAACTCGAGGGGTTTCCACGACGACGGCGCCCGTCATCGCGCCTAGCGTCGCCGCCATGTCCACACTCAACGCTCCCACCACCACCCACTACCTCGACGGCCGCCGCCCGACGCCGGGGCTCAGGCTGAAGGTCCTCGTGCATCGTGGCCGGCTCGACCGGCTGCTCGCCGACGGGCAGAGCCCTGCCACCAACCCGCTGCTGGCCATCCGCGCCGCGCAGCTCGCCCGCCCGGCGCCGCGCCGCCGCCTCGCGGCGTCGCTGCGTGATGCGGTGTGCTCGCTCGAGGACTCAGCGTTCGCGCAGTACCTGCGCCCCGAGGCTCCGGTCGCCGCCGCGTCGGTGCG
>DATKLF010000164.1:0-10413 GCA_035542555.1 Solirubrobacteraceae bacterium
CCGGTCGGCGATGCGCTCGTGAAGCCGGCGGCGCTCGCCCGGCAGGAGCTCCTCCGCGGCGACCTCCTGCAACAGCGCGTGGCGGAAGCGGTACCCGCGGCCGGCCGCGTCGACGCGCAGCACGTGGGCGTCGACGCACTCCCGCAGCGCCAGGTCGAGCGCGTCGTCCGGCAGCTCGGCGACCTCGCGCAGGAGCTCGTGGTCGACGTCGCGGCCCACGGTCGCGGCCACGCGCACGACCCCCTGCGCCGCAGCGGAAAGCCGGTCGAGCCGCAAGAGCAGGGCGTCCCGCAGGCTGGACGAGAGCGTCCCGCGGTCACGCGCCGCCAGGAGCTCCTCGGCGAAAAAGGGGTTGCCCTCCGAGCGCCGGTGGATGGCGTCGACGACCTCGGCGTCCAGCTGCGTGTCCGCGACCGCCGCGAGGTGGCGCGCGGTCTCCTCGCGCGTCATCGGACCGAGGTCCCACGAGCGCACCCCGGGCGCGCGCTGCAGGCTGGCCAGCAGCCGCCGCACCGGGTGCTCGCGGTCGATCTCGTCCGTGCGGTAGGTGACGACGAGCAGCACCGCGGTCTGGCGCAGCCCGCGGGCAAGGAAGCTGACGAGATCGCGCGTCGAGGGGTCTGCCCAGTGCAGGTCCTCCAGCACCAGCACCAGCGGCTCCTCGCGTCCGAGCTGCTCGAGCAGGCGCAGGAGCGCGCCGAAGAGCCCGCCCTGCGCTCCGTCGTAGGGCAGGTCGTCGGGCGCAGCCTCCGGGACGAGCGCGGCGAGCTCGCGGCGCACTGCCGGCGCGAGCGGTTCGTAGGCCTCCACCGGCACCGCGCGCAGCGCGTCGACGACCGCGCCGTAGGGCAGTGCCGCGTCGGCGAGGTCCACGCATGCACCGCTCAGGAGCCGGGCTCCCTGAGCGAAGGCGCGCCCGGAGAACTCGT
This sequence comes from Solirubrobacteraceae bacterium, assembly GCA_035542555.1. GTDB lineage: Bacteria > Actinomycetota > Thermoleophilia > Solirubrobacterales > Solirubrobacteraceae > F1-60-MAGs163. The sequence continues at coordinate 930 of DATKLF010000164.1, forward strand.
CGACCAGGCGCGTCTTCCCGATCCCCGCCTCGCCACCGAGCAGCACTGTGACCGGGTCTCCGCCCCGCGCATGCTCGAGCGCCGCGTCGAACGCGGCGAGCTCCTCGCCGCGCCCGACGAGACTCGAGCCGGTCGTCCACCCGCCGACCATGCCGGCAAGTATCCACCCGCCCGGTGCGCGGTGCCAGGGATCCGCGCGGCTCACGAGCCCACGACGCGGCGCCGCGTCAGCACGCGTCCCCCCTCGAACCCGGCGGCCGCGCCGACGAGCAGCGTCCCGCCCGCAAGGGCCAGGACGGTGAGCGTGCCGGTGCCGCTGTCGGCGCTCGGCGCGGCGGTGAAGGTGACGGCGCTCGGGCGCGGCGCGGTGCCGGCGCCTGGCTGGACGGCGTCCGCGGCGCGTGCGGATGCGGTGGCGGGCGCTGCCAGGAGCGCGGCGGTGGTGACGGCTGCAGCGGTGGTGCGGATCGACATCTGGGCCTCCTCAGGTTGACCGGATCGACCCGCACAGCGTGTCCCTAAGGCCCCCTCCCGCACATCGGGCATCTTCCTGATCTTTCGTCAGGTCACGGGCTGCGGCCTGCGGCGCTGCAGCCGCACGAAGGCCACCACGCCGGCGACGAACAGCAGCGCGGCGACGAAGAGGTTCAGGCGCAGGCCGACGATGTGATGTGCGGGGTCCACGCGCAGCGTCTCCTCGAAGATCCGGAACAGCGAGTACCCGGCGACGTAGAGGGCGAACAGGCCGCCCGGGTGGATGCGCCGGTGATGCCCGAGCCAGACGAGCGTCGCCGCGAGCCCGAGGTTCCAGACGATCTCGTAGAGGAACGTCGGATGGAAGGTCGCGTACGCCCCGTAGCCGTCGGGACGGTGCTGCGGGTCGATGCGCAGCGCCCACGGCAGCGTCGTCGGGCGCCCGAAGAGCTCCTGGTTGAACCAGTTGCCGATCCGTCCGATCGACTGGGCGACGAGCAGCGCCGGCGCGGCGGCGTCCAGGAAGCGGGGAACGTCCGCGTTGCGGCGGCGCAGCACCATCAGGCCGACGAGCGTCCCCAGCGCGATCCCGCCCCAGATCCCGAGGCCGCCTTCCCAGACCGCGAACGGCCCCCACCAGGTGTGCGGCGCCTGGTCCCAGCTCGTCAGGAGGAAGTAGAGGCGCCCGCCGATGAGGCCGGCCGGGAACGCCCACAGCGCGACCTCGTAGACGAGGTCCGGGTCGCCGCCCTGCGCCCGCCAGCGCCGGCGCGTGATCGCGACGGCCGCGATGACCGCGATGACATACATCAGCCCGTAGACGTGGACCGTGAACGGCCCGACGTGGACGTCGTTGAACGACGGGCTGGGGATCGAAGCCGTGAGGGTCACTCCCGGCCGAAGAGCCTGCGGATGCGGTCCCAGAGCACGCCGAGCATGAGCCGGATCCCGCTGATCGGCCTGGCCTGCGGCGCGGGCGGCGCCTGCGCCTCCGCGCCCTCGGGCACCTGCGCGCGCTGCGCCTGCGTCGCAAGGCAGGTCGCGAACTCGCGCAGCAGCCGGTCCGCCACCCCCTCGATCATCCCGGGGCGCCCGAAACGCGCGAGCTGGCCGGTGATCGTCAGGTCGGTCGTGGCCTGAACGCGCGTGCCCTCGGGCGTCTCGACGAGCCGGTTGACGATCGTCGCGTTCGCCCCGCCCTGCCCGCGCTTGTCCTGACCGCGGGCCGTGAGCGTCGAGGTCCGCGCCGAGACGTCGGCCTCCTTGATCGCGATCACGCCGCGGTAGGAGGCGCTGGTCGGCCCGAGCTTCACGTCGAAGGTGCCGTGGTATGCGCCGTCCTCGTCGCGCTCGGTGATCGCGGCGCCGGGCAGACACGGGGCGACGCGCTCGAGGTCGTTGAGCAGCTCCCAGACGGTCTCGACCGGCGCCGGCACGTCGAACGACTGCTCGAGTTTCATCGCTGCATCGCCTCCAACTCGGATCTCGTGTCCACGTCATCCGCGGCGCCGAGCCCGTCGCACGGGACCTCGCGGACGCGTGCCGCGCGCAGGAGCGGCCCGAAGCCGCGGTCGCCGTGCAGCTCTCCGGCGCGGGCCAGCAGCGCCGGAGCGAGCACGACGGGATGCCCCGGCCGCCCGCCGTAGGTGGCGCGCGCGGCCTCGCATCCCCCGGCACGCAGCGCGCCCAGCACCGCCTCGATCGCCGCGGGTGCGACCCGCGGCTGGTCCCCGAGCACGACGACGACCGCGTGCGCGCCCGGCCCGGCGGCGGCGATGCCGGCGCGCAGCGACGCGGCGATCCCCTCCTTCCAGCCTTCGCACATCACCGGCTCGGCGCCGTGGAGGTCGACGGTCGCCGCCACCTCGTCGGCACGCGCGCCCAGGACGACGATCCGTCGGTCCACGGAGGGAGCCCGCGCGACCGCGCTCAGCACGTGCTCGAGCAGTGGGCGCCCCTCGAGCGCGGCGAGCTGCTTGGCCGAGCCGAAGCGCGAACCCGCGCCCGCGGCGAGCACGATTGCCACGGCATCGCTCATCTTCCAACCTCGCGGATGCGCCCGTCCTTCACCTGATCCCCTCCTCCATGAGGTCGGCGAGCGCCTCCAGCGAGGCGACGGAGTTGGCCGGCATGAGCCGGTCGATGTGCGGGAGCGCGGCGCGCATGCCGCGGGTCAGCGGCTCCCAGCTGGGGTCCGCGGCGAGCGGGTTGAGCCAGATGAGCCGGTGCGCGCAGCGCGCCAGCCGCTCAAGCTCGGCGGCGAGCTCGGCCGGCTCGCCGCGGTCCCAGCCGTCCGAGAGCAGCACGACGACCGCGCCCCGGCCGAGGCGCCGCCCGTGCTCGCGGTTGAGTAGCGCGAGCGCCGCGCCGATGCGCGTGCCGCCGCCGAGGTCCTCGACGACGGAGCTCGCGCGCGCCAGCGCACGGTCCGGATCGCCGCCGCGCAGCTCGCGCGTGAGGCGCGTGAGGCGCGTGCCGAAGGCGAACGCCTCGACCCGCGTGTGCGCCGCAACGCTCGCATGTGCGTAGTGCAGCAGCATCCGCGCGTAGGGCGCCATCGAGCCCGAGACGTCGAGCACGAGCACAACGCGGCGCGGGCGCTGCGCCGGCGCGCGCCAGCGGCGCTCGAGCAGCTCGCCGCCGCGGGGCAGCGACGCACGGATCGTGGCGCGCAGGTCCTGCACTTCGCCGCGCTGGCGCCGCGTCGGGCGTGTGCGCTGCGAGCGCCGCCGCGGTCCGCGCGCCGCCAGCCGGCGCAGCAGGCGGATCGCCGCTGCGCGCTCAGCGCCCGTCAGCTCTGCGAAGTCCTTGCGCCGCAGCAGTTCCTCGGCGCTCCAGGCGGCCGGAACCGCCTCCTGCAGCGCGCCGCGTGCCGGGCGCCCGTCGGGGTCGGCAAGGCGCGGGAGCGCCGCGCCCAGGACGTCGCCGAGCGGCGCCAGCGGATCCTCCTCACCGACGGAGGCGAGCGCGAAGACCGCGGCGAACGCCGCCTCAAAGGCGTCGAGGTCGGCCCGCGAGCGGCACATCGCCGCGCGCAGCGCGTAGAACGCCTCGCCGCGGTCGGCCGCGTCGACCGCCGCAAGTGCGCGGTGCGCGCACAGCACCTCGCCGACGCCGGAGGCGCTCCCCTGCGCGCGCATCGCCGCCGCCAGCAGCGACACCCGCTCGATGACCGCCGCACCGTCAGGCACCGCTCAGCACTCCCGCCGCGCGGATCCGGTCGATGTCCTCGCGCACCTTCAGCGCGACACCGAGCGTGTCCTCGAGCCCCCCGTCGTCGCCGAGCGCGAGGAGCGCCCTGGCCCAGGTGATCGTCTCACCCACGCCCGGCGCCTTGTAGAGCTCCTCGCCGCGCAGACGCGCCACTGCGGCGACGACGCGCTCGGCCACCGCGTCGGGGACACCTGGCAGGCGCGCGTGCACGATCTCGCGCTCGCGCTCGGGGGAGGGGTAGTCGATCCAGTGGTACAGGCAGCGGCGCTTGAGCGCGTCGTGCAGCTCGCGCGTGCGGTTCGACGTGAGGACCACGAGCGGCTCCGAGCGGGCGCTCACCGTCCCGAGCTCGGGGATCGTCACCGCGAAGTCCGCGAGGAACTCCAGCAGCAGCGCCTCGAACTCGTCGTCGCTGCGGTCGACCTCGTCGATCAGCAGCACGACGTCGCCGCCGGCCTCGAGCGCCTCGAGCAGCGGCCGGCGCACGAGGAAGTCCGGGCCGAACAGCTCGCGCGGCTCGGCGCCGGCCTCCGCCGCGCGGATCGCGAGCAGCTGGCGGGCGTAGTTCCAGTCGTAGACGGCGTGGTGCAGGTCGACGCCCTCGTGGCACTGCAGGCGGATCAGCCGCGCGCCGCCGGCTGCGGCGAGCGCGCGGGCGACCTCGGTCTTGCCAACGCCGGCCTCGCCCTCGAGCAGCAGCGGCGTGCGCAGCTCGGCGGCGAGGAACAGCGCCGTGGACAGCGCGCGATCGGCGAGGTAGCCCTCGCCGGCGAGCGCCTGCGCAACCGCTCCGGGCGACTGGAGCCTCAGCCGGCGGCCTCCTGCAGCGCCCGCCGCGCCAGCACGCGCGCGAGGTGCCGCTTGTAGTCCGAGGAGGCGGCCAGGTCGTCGGGCGGATCGGCGCCCTGATCGGCCAGCGCGGCGGCCGCGGCGATCGCCGGCCCGTCGAGCGCGCCGCCGCGCAGCGCGTCCTCCACTGCGCGCGCACGCAGCGGCGTCGAGCCCATGTTCGTCAGGCCGATGCGCACGTCCTGGCAGCTGCCGTCGGCCGCGCGCACGACGGTCGCGCTGACCGCCACCATCGCCCAGTCCTCGTGGCGGGCGTTGAACTTCTGGTAGCCCGACCCGGCCCCCTCGATCGCCGGGATGCGGATCTCGATGACGATCTCCTCGGGCGCGAGCGCCGTCGTGAGGTAGTCGACGAAGAACTCGGACGCCGGGATCTCGCGGCTGCCGCCGCCCGGCTGCGAGACGACGATCGTGCCCTCGAGCGCGACGATCACCGCCGGCAGGTCCGAGGCGGGGTCGCCGTGCGCGAGCGACCCGCCGATCGTGCCGCGATGGCGCACCTGCGGGTCGGCGATCGTGCGCGCGGCCTTGGCGACCGCGCCGAGCTCGACGTGCGATGCCAGCGCCGCGTGGCGCACCATCGCGCCGATCCGCAGCGTGCCGTTCTGGCGCTCGATCCCGTGCAGACCGCCGATGCGCCGCAGGTCGATGAGCCTGCTGGGCGCGGCGAGGCGCTCCTTGAGCATCGGGACGAGCGAATGGCCGCCTGCCAGCAGCTTGGCCTCCGGGTCCTCCTGCAGCGCCCGGTGGGCCTCGGCGAGGGTCTCGGGCGCGGTGTACTCGAACTCGACGGGGATCATGCGGCACCTCCGTTGTCCGTGCCGGCGTGCGCGATCGCCGACCACACGCGCTCGGGCGCGAGCGGCATGTTCAGATAGGTGACGCCGAGCGGTCTCAGCGCATCGATCACGGCGTTCACGAGTGCCGCGGAGGCGGCGATCGTCCCCGCCTCCCCGATGCCCTTCACGCCGAGCGAGTTCGTCGGCGAGGGCGTCTCCGTGCGGTCGGTCTCGAACGTCGGGACGTCCGGCGCCGACGGCAGCCCATAGGTGACGAAGTTGCCCGCGAGCAGCTGTCCCGCCTCGTCGTAGCGGACGTGCTCGAAGAACACCTGGCCGACGGCGAACACGATGCCGCCGTGCACCTGACCGTCGATGAGCAAGGGGTTGATCGCCGGCCCGCAGTCGTCGACCGCGACGTAGCGCGCGATCTTCACCTTGCCGGTCTCGACGTCGACGTCCACGACCGCCGCGTGCGCGCCGAACGGGAACACGAAGTTCTCGGGGTCGTAGAAGGCGGTCTCCTCGAGCCCCGGCTCCATCCCCGGTGGCAGGTCGGCGGCGATGTACGCGGCGCCGGCGACCTCGGCGAGCGTCATGCCCTTCGACGGCGCGCCCTTCACCGCGAACTTCCCGCCGGACACCTCGATGTCTTCGGGCGCGGCTTCGAGCGCGTGGGCGACGATCTGCGCGGCCTTCGCCGCGACCTTGTCGGCGGCCTTGGCGATCGCCTCCCCACCCACAGCAAGCGTGCGCGAGCCGTAGGTCCCCTTGCCGACCGGCCCGGTCTCGGTGTCGCCGTGGATCAGGCGCACCGTGTCGGGCGTCACACCGAGCTTGTCGGCGACGATCTGGGCGAAGCCGGTCTCGTGGCCCTGCCCGTGCGGCGAGGTCCCCGTGTAGACCGTGACCGCGCCGGTGAGGTCGACGCGCACGAGCGCCGACTCCCACAGCCCCGTCTGCAGTCCGACGCCGCCCGGGCCGACGACGCGGGAGGGCGCCAGGCCACAGATCTCGGTGTACGTCGAGAAGCCGATCCCGCGGTAGATCCCGCGTTCGCGCAGGCCCTGCGCCTCGGCGCGCACCTGCGCCGGGTCGATGTGCTCGAGCAGCTTGTCGAGGGTGCCCTCGTAGTTCCCGGAGTCGTAGACGATGCCGAGCGTCGTCGTCGCCGGGAAGCTGTCGGCGGGGATGAAGTTGCGCCGGCGCAGCTCGAGCGGGTCCATGCCGAGCTCCGCGGCGAGCTGCTCGAGGCAGATCTCGATCATGTGGGTGGCCTCCGGCCGGCCCGCGCCGCGGATCGCGTCGGTCGCCATCTTGTTCGTGAAGACGCCGACGATGTCGGTCTGGACGTTCGGGATCGCGTAGCACCCGGACATCACGAACGCCCCCAGCGACGGGATCACCGGCGTCAGCAGCATGAGGTAGGCACCCATGTCGGCGGTGATCTCGGCGTGCAGCGCGGTGATCTTCCCGTCCCTCGTCGCGCCCATCCGAACGTGCGCGATCTGGTCGCGGCCGTGGTGCGATACGGCGAGGTTCTCCGAGCGCGTCTCGATCCACTTCACCGGCCGCCCCAGACGGCGGGAGACCGCGGCGAGCAGGATCTCCTCGCCGTAGATCTGCAGCTTGGAGCCGAAGCCGCCGCCGACCTCCGGTGCGATCACGCGGATGCGCTCCTCGCTCATCCCGAGCATCAGCGAGAGGAACAGCTTCAGGAAGTGCGGGACCTGGGTGGACGAGTACAGGACGAGGTTGCCGGCGCGGTAGTCGGCGATCACGCCGCGCGGCTCGATCGGCGCACCGGCGATGCGGTGGTTGACGACCTCGCGCTCGACGACGACGTCGGCCTGCGCGAGGCCGGCCTCGACGTCACCGCCGCCGAGCGACCAGCGATGGCTGACGTTCGTGCCGAGCTGCTCGTGCACGAGCGGAGAGCCCTCCTCCATGGCCGCCCGGATGTCGGTGACCACGGGCAGCGGGTCGAGCTCGACGATCACGTCCTCCGCGGCGTCGACGACGGCGTAGCGGTCGTCCCCGAGCACGACCGCCACCGGATCGCCGACGTGGTTGACCTCGCCCCGGGCCAGCGGCCAGTGGTCGGGCGCGTTGACCTCGACGCCGGGCGGGACCCAGGCCATCGGCAGCCCGGACTCGAACTGCAGGTCCTCGCCGGTGAGGACCGCGACGACCCCCTCGCGCTTCAGCGCGCCCGACGCGTCGACGGAGACGATGCGCGCGTGGGCCTCCGTCGAGCGCACGAGCGCCGCGTAGAGCATGCCCGGCAGCCGGATGTCGTCGACGTACTTGCCCTTCCCGGTGATCAGCCGCGGGTCCTCCTTGCGCTTCAGCGCCCGGCCGACCCAGCGCTCCTGCGCGGTCTCGGTGGTCATGCGCCGATCCCTCCCTTCAGCGCCTCGCCCGTCTCGTACGCGGCGTCCGGTGGCGTGGGCGGGCGGACGTCGCCGTGGTCGGCCTCGGCGGCGGCCATGACCGCCTTGACGATGTTGTGGTAGCCGGTGCAGCGGCAGAGGTTGCCGGCCAGCGCCTCGCGCACCTCCCCTTCGGAGGGCGCGGGCACGCGCTTGAGCAGGTCGGCGGCCGCCATGATCATGCCCGGCGTGCAGTAGCCGCACTGCAGGCCGTGGTTCTCCCAGAAGGCCTCCTGCACCGGATGCAGCGCGTCCTCGCGCGCGAGGCCCTCGATCGTCGTGACGGCCCCGCCGTCGCACTGCACCGCCAGGATCGTGCAGCTCTTCACCGCCTCCCCGTCGAGATGTACGGTGCAGGCCCCGCAGCTCGAGGTGTCGCATCCGACGTGCGTTCCGGTGAGCCCGAGGTGCTCGCGCAGGTAGTGCACGAGCAACAGCCGCGGCTCGACCTCGCTGGTGTGGCGCTCGCCGTTGACCGTCAGCGAGATCTCGACATGGGGGGCCATGCGCCGTCTCTCCTCTCTGTGCCGGGGGCTGCGCCGACACTACCCCCGCCGCGATCGGCGGGCAACCGCGGCTGACGCAGCGGTCGCATCACTCGTCTACGATGCCCGTCATGCGCCCGGCAGGCACCAGGCGGCTTCCAGCGCTGCTCGCCCTCGCGGCGGCGATCGTCGTCGCGATCGTGGTGTGCGGGCCGGTCGGCCTGCTGCTCCTGCCGGCGCTGCTGCTCGGCGCGGCGCTCCTCCTGGGCCGGTATCCGGGCGAGGACCTCATCGTCCGCCTCGCCCGCCACCCGCGCCCCGCGCGGGCCCCGTGGCGGAGCCCGGCGCCCCGCGCCCCGAGGTCGCTCGGCGCCCGTCTCGCGCCGCTCGCGGCGCTGGGCGCATCGCGCGCGCCGCCCCTCACGGTCTGACCTGCACGTTGTGACCTGCGCCGCGCTGCGCAGGTCGTCACGACCGGAGGACCCATGTCTCGCTCTCGGGTGGCGGGACCGCTGCGCGTGCGCGCGCGGCGGCTCGCGCCCGTCCTGCTCGTCATCGCGGTGGCACTCGCCGGCTGCGGTGGGGGGCGGGACACGCACACGCAGCTCCACGGCTTCGTCCGCACGCCGCCCCAGCGGGTGGGTGCGGTCGTGCTCCCCGACGTCGCGCGCCACGCGCCGGCGCCGCTGGCGCTGCGCGCACGGCCGGGGCAACTGCTGCTCGTGTACTTCGGCTACACGTTCTGCCCGGACATCTGCCCGACGACGCTCGCGGACCTGCACGACGCGCTCGGACGGCTGACGCCGGCACAGCGGCGCCGAGTCGCCGTGGCGATGGTCACGGTCGATCCCCATCGGGACACCCCGAAGGTCCTCAACGGCTACCTGAGCCACTTCTTCACGTCCTGGCACGCCCTGCGCACCACCTCACCCGTCGCCCTGCGGCGGGCCGAGCGCGCGTTCGGCGCCAGGAGCCACATCGGTCCCAAGGACCGGCACGGCGACTACTCCGTCTCGCACACGGCCGAGGTCTACGCCGTGGGCCCGGACGGGGTCGTGCGCGTCGAGTGGCCGTTCGGCACCGCCTCCGCTGACATCGCGGCGGACCTGCGCACCGCGCTCGCACGCGTGGCGCAGCCCAGCACCTGAGGGGCGTGGAACACGCCGCCGCCTGATTCGAACCGGGAGATCCAGCTCATGAGACACCTGACCATCACGACCGCGGTCCTCGTGGCCGCAGCGCTCGGCGTCGC